>NZ_BAAADV010000001.1:337048-674096 GCF_039522665.1 Natronoarchaeum mannanilyticum | reverse complement strand
GCGATCACGACGCGCTGGTCGCCGGCGGCGACATCGGCGCGGACGGCGGCGAGTCGGGCGGCGGGCACGACCACGCCCACGAGCACTGACGCAAGCGCCTTCGCCGCTTCACCGCCCGCGCGTCGCGACTGACCGAACGGAGCGCTGACGCCGAACACTACTCTACGCTATGGAGATCACACTACTCGGAACGGGCGACACGACGGGGACGCCGACCGTCGGCTGCGACTGCGACACCTGCGAGCGCAGCCGCCAGCTCGGCGTCGAGCGCACGCGCTTCTCGGTCCACGTCCGGAACGAGCGCACCGGCGAGTCGTTGCTGATCGACGCCAGCCCGGACTTCCGCTACCAGTTCCTCCGCGAGGGCGTCGACCTGCCCGACGCCGTCCTGATTTCTCACGTTCACTTCGACCACCTCGACGGCCTCGGAAACGCCTACCGGCTGCTCGACGGCGTCCCGGTGTACGCCGCCGACGAGACCGACCCCCAGACCGGCGAGAGCGTCGTCGAGACGATCGAGCGCAAGTACAGCTACCTCGACGCCGTCGAGCCCCGGCCCGCGACGCCGTTCGAGACGATCCGGACCTGTGGGCTCGACGTGACGCTCGTGCCGGTCGACCACCCGCCGCTGGTCTGCTACGGCGTCGCGATCGAGGATCCCGAGACGGGCGCGACGCTCTCGCTGTCGGGCGACACGAGCTACGACATCCCCGAGCGCTCGCGCGACGCGCTGGCCGATCCGGACCTCTTTCTCGCCGACGCCATCGTCCCGGCCAGCCTCTGTGACCACCACCCGATCGGCGGCGCCGACCACGACGACGACGGCGTCCCGCGGACGTTCGGCACCAAGCACATGACCCGCGAGGGCGCGCTCGATCTGGCCGACGAGCTCGACGCCGACGAGACGCGGCTGGTCCACCTCGCACACTTCTATCCCGTCGAGGAAGCGTTCGAGGAGCCGCTGGCGGTCGACGGCGAACGCTACGAACTCTGAACGGCGACCGACCGCTACAAAACGCCCCGGAGCGCGACGACGGCTCCCGCGCCGACGACGATCGCCAGCAGCACGCTCTCGGTTTTCCAGGCGACCAACAGTACGAGTGCCGCTGCGCCCCACTCCGCGGGGCCCCCCTCGACCAGTTCCGGCCCGAGGATCGAGACGACGATCGCGCCCGGAAGCACTTCGAGCCCGGCCTCGACGCGCTCCGAGACGTCGATCCGACCCAGCAGCCACAGCCCGCCGGCCTTGGTGACGTAGGTCCCCAGCGCCATCGCCAGCACGACGCCGACGACGACCGGCGTCAGCGAGAGGTCAGGACTCAAAGCGCGCCACCTCCAGTACGAACCCGGCGATCCCGCCCGCCAGGATGTACCAGCTTCCGGGAAGCAGTTGGGAACTCAGCACGGCGACGAGCAGCGCGCCGGCCCACGGAACGAGATCGGACGCGCCGTCCCACAGCGACACCGCGATGGCGAGGAACACGGCCACCAGCACGAAGTCCAGGCCGTACCGGGAGGGCTCGCCGATCGTCGCTCCGGCCGTCGCGCCCAGCACCGTCGAGCCGACCCAGAACGCCCAGATCGCGAGCCCGCTGCCGAGCAGGAACGCTCCCTTGGTACCTCCCGATCGGAGCTCGCCCATCGTCAGCGCCCAGTTCTCGTCGGCCATGAAAAAGACGCTGCCGTACGCCTGCAGTGGCGTCAAATCGCGCAGCCACGGCCGCAGCGCCGCCCCCATCAGCGTGTACCGGAGATTGACGACGAACGCCGTGCCGACGACCAGCGCGACCGGGATCGGATCGGCCCAGAGCTCGACCGCGATCACCTGGGCCGCCCCGGCGACCACGACGGCGCTCATCAGGGTCGCCTCGGCGACGCTGAGTCCGGCCTGCTGGGCGAGGACGCCGAACGCGATCCCGTAGCCCGCCACGCCGAGCGAGACGGGGACGCACTTGACGAACCCGTCTCGGATTCCTCGTCGGGTGAACGTCACGGGCTGGTCCTGATCGGCACGCCCGTCGCCGGCGTCGGTGCTCGTCGGGCCGCCGCTCTCGGACGAGTTCCCCGTCGAGTTCGCGCCTTCCGTTGCGGTGCTATCCGCCGAATCGGTGCTGTCACGTCGCATTGAAGATCGAAGAATCGGCGGACGGCGCCCGCCGAGTGCGTGTCGGATCGTAGGCGATTCCGCGCCTATACGCGCTACGAAACCGGAGCAGTCTCACCCGAACCGATCGAGCCCGGCCTGGCGCCGCTGTCGCCCCTCGGGGTCCGCGACCCACGGCGCGCTCTCCGCGCGCGCCGCGGCGAGGTCGGCGTCGGGCGGCTCAGCGGACTCGTACCCGCCGCAAGTCGGTCCGCACTCGCTCGCCGGATCGACCAGCCGACCCTTCCAGGCGCAGTAGGGCAATCCGGCGACGCCCTCGCGCTCGCCGGCCTCGGCGGCGCCGCAGCCCGGCAGTTCGTAGGTGCGCCACCCTTTCCCGTAGGCGCGCTCGGCGAGTTGACGCCGCGCTCGGGCCTTCTCCGCGGCGGTCGCCGGATAGATCCCGGCTTCGGCGGGTCGTTCGTCGTGGAGTTCGATCCCCGGTCCGTCGACGTCCAGCGGCGTCGGCTCGCGGAGCACGTCGATCTGATTCTCGGGATCGGCGTCCGGATCCACGCGCCAGACGCCGATCTCCTCGGGAATGCGGTTCAGGTGGGCGCCGGTGACGTGACTCTCGGTCGCCAGGATCGCCTCGTCGACCAGCGCGAGACTGACGTCCTTGCGGAGCTGGGTTTCGAGATCGCCCGGCGTCCCGAGGTCGGGCTTGTTCTCGATGCCGACGATCCGACCGAACCAGTCGTCGGGATACCGCGCGACCTGTCGGACGTACTCGCGGCCGCCGCGGCGCTCGCGCTCGAAAAAGCCCGCCTCGACCGCCCGCTCGACGACGTGACGCTTGTGCTCGGGCGGCCCGTCGATGACTCGGCCGCGTGGCTGGAACCGGCCCGGTCCGGCGTCGCACTCGATCGCCGCGTCGGGAATCACGGCGGGGGTGATCGCGGTCCGCTCGTCGAAGGCGGGCCCCGGTTCGACGCAAACGACGTCGACGATCCGCTTGCCCGGCCGGTCGACGCCGGCGCCGAGCTGGCGGCTCACGACGTCCTCGGTCGTCGCCTCCAGGTGGGCGCACAGCGACAGCTCGAACGCGAACTCGCGCACGTCCGGAGGTAGGCGCGGGCGAACAAAAGTCGACCGACGACGCCGAAGCGCGGATCGGCGCCCCCGCAGCGGCGTCCCGACGCCGAAGCGCACGGGCCGGTACCGACGCGGCCCGGGCCACAGTGCTGTGAGCGAGCGGGGCGCACGCCCCGGATCGCGCGTCGAGAACAGTAGGTTTATCAGTCGTTCGGGGCGAAAAACTACCAAGATTACTCCCCATATGTCAGACGATCACCGACAACCGGAGGTGAACATCGGACTGGTCGGCCACGTCGATCACGGCAAGACCACGCTCGTGCAGGCCCTGTCCGGCGAGTGGACCGACCAGCACTCCGAAGAGATGAAGCGGGGTATCTCTATCCGTCTCGGCTACGCGGACGCGACGTTCCGCGAATGTCCGGACCTGGAGGAACCCGAGCGCTACACCGTCGAGGAAGAGTGCGCAGACGGCTCCCCCAGCGAACCGCTCCGAACCGTTTCGTTCGTCGACGCGCCGGGTCACGAGACGCTGATGGCGACGATGCTCTCGGGCGCGGCGATCATGGACGGCGCGGTGCTGGTGATCAGCGCCAGCGAGCCGGTCCCGCAGGCCCAGACCGAAGAGCACCTGATGGCCCTGGACATCATCGGCATCGACAACATCGTCGTGGTCCAGAACAAGGTCGACCTCGTCGACGCCGATCGGGCCCGCGAGAGCTACGAGGAGATCCAGGAGTTCGTCGAGGGAACCGTCGCCGAGGACGCCCCGATCGTCCCGATCAGCGCCCAGCAGGAGGTCAACATGGACGTGCTGATCCAGGCGATCGAGGAGGAGATCCCGACGCCGGATCGCGATCCCGACGCCGACGCCCGGATGCACGTCGCGCGCAGCTTCGACATCAATCGCCCGGGCACGACCTGGGAGGACCTCACCGGCGGCGTCCTGGGCGGCTCGCTCGCGCAAGGTGAACTGAACGACGGCGAGGAGATCGAGGTCCGCCCCGGTCGCGAGGTCGAGGAGGGCGGACAGTCGGAGTATCGGCCGATCACGACCGAGATCCGCTCGCTGCAGGCCGGCGGCGAGAACGTCGAGACGGTCACGCCGGGCGGACTGCTCGGCGTCGGCACCGGACTCGATCCCAGTCTCACCAAGGGCGACGCGCTCGCGGGCCAGCTCGCCGGACCGCCGGGGACGCTGCCGCCGACGTGGAACTCCTTCGAGATGGAGGTCGACCTGCTCGACCGGATCGTCGGGCAGGACAGCGGCGAGGTCGACGAGATCTCGACCGGCGAGCCGCTGATGCTGACGATCGGCACCGCGACGACGGTCGGATCGGTCACGAGCGCCCGCGACGACGAGTGCGAGGTCGCGCTCAAGCGGCCCGTCTGCGCCGCCGAGGGCGCGAAAATCGCGATCAACCGCCGGGTCGGCGCGCGCTGGCGGCTGATCGGCATCGGAACGCTACAGGGATAGGATGGTCTCGACCGTCGTCGTCGATACGAACGCCTTGATGATGCCAGTCGAACTCGACGTCCGGCTGTTCGACGAGCTCGAACGGCTCCTCGACGGACACGAGCCGACCGCCCCGCAGGCGGTCGTCGAGGAGCTCCGCAAGCTCGCCGAGAAGGGCGGCGAGGAGGGCATCGCGGCGAGCGTGGGCCACGATCTGGCGACGGATCGCTGCCTGCTCGTCGACACGGAGGCGTCGTACGCCGACGACGCGGTCGTCGAACTCGCCCGCGAGGGCGTCGCGGACTACGTCGTCACGAACGACCAGCCCTTACAGGAGCGGGCGCTCGACGCGGGCGTCGCAGTAATTGGTTTAAGGGGCAAGAACAAACTCGCAGTTACTCAACCATAGCAATGTACAAACGGGTCAGACTGAAGGACACGGTCGAGGTACCGCCGCGCGAGCTCGCGAACGTCACGCCGGAGCTCGTCAAGAAGCTGCTGCAGGACAAACTCGAGGGGCGCATGGACGAGGACGTGGGCTCCGTCGTCAGCGTCGTCAACGTCCACGACATCGGACAGGGCGCCGTGTTGCCCAACCGGCCGGGCGTCTACTACGAGGCCGAGTTCGACGCCGTCACGTTCGACCCCCAGATGCAGGAGGTCGTCGACGGGACGGTCGTCGAGACCGTGGAGTTCGGCGCGTTCGTCGGGATCGGCCCCGTCGACGGGCTGCTCCACGTCTCCCAGATCTCCAACGAGTACCTCGCGTTCGACTCGGAGAACCAGCGGCTGGCCTCCAACGAGTCCGACCGCGCGCTGGGGACCGACGACGCCGTCCGCGCACGCATCGTCACCAAGAGCATCGACGAGCGCAACCCGCGGGACTCCAAGATCGGCCTGACGGCCAAGCAGCCCGGGCTCGGCAAGCACGGCTGGCTCGAGGAGGACCGCCAGGAGCGCCAGGCGCAAGCCGGTGAGAGCTGATGGCCGAGGATCGACTCGTCTGTCGCGAGTGCCACCGCGTCAACGACCCCGACGACCAGACCTGCGTCGCCTGCGGGTCGAGCAGCCTCACCGAGGACTGGGCGGGCTACGTCATCGTCGCCCACCCCGAGGAGAGCCGGATCGCCACCGAGATGGAAGTGACCGAACCCGGCGCGTACGCGCTGAAAGTCCGGTAGCCAGCGTGGCCCGCGACGACGGCAACTCTCCCGCAGACGACGAGAACGCCGATCCGTCGGCGTCCGACAGCGACTGTGCTCCTTCTGAAGCCGACGGCGACGCGACGGTCATCGTCCGGCTCCCCGACGAGCTGCGGGCGGCGTTCAAAGATCCGCTCGGACCGCTGTACACCGACGCTGAGGAACTGCTGAACGAGGCCGGCGATCCCCTGATCGCCGTCGGCGACATCGTGACCTACCATTTCGAGCGCGCCGACCGCCGACCGGACGTCGCGCTGGTCGACGGCCGGACGAAGCGCCACGCGGTCGACGACGAGGTGCGCGACGCAGTCGACGCCGGAGCGGACCGCATCGAGGCCGCTAACCCGGCGGGAACCCTGACGGACGAGCTCTTGATCGCGCTGCGCGACGCCGTCGCGCGGGACGGCCCGACCACGATCGTCGTCGACGGCGAGGAGGACCTCGCGACGCTCCCGGCGGTGCTGGCCGCGCCCGAGGGCGCGACGGTCGTCTACGGCCAGCCCGACCGCGGGATGGTCGCCGTCGACGTGACGCCGGAGACGCGCGCGGAGTTTCGGGATCTGCTGGAGCGCATGGACGGCGACCGCGATCGGCTCTGGGAGCTGCTGGACACTGACGCGTAGCGTCCTCCGAGGTCGCCGACCGACGGCCGGATGCCCCGGGAACGTCCCGCCTGCAAACCGTGAACACTCTTAACGACGGGGTCCAATTGGGCGCCTATGGGATTTGACGAGATGGACGTCGACACCATCTGGATGGACGGCGAGTTCCAGGACTGGGACGACGCCCAGGTGCACGTCCTCACGCACGGTCTTCACTACGGCACCGGCATCTTCGAGGGAGTCCGCTGTTACGACACCGCGGACGGCCCGGCAGTCTTCCGGTGGGACGCCCACCTCGACCGGTTCTACGAGTCGGCAAAGCCCTACGAGATGGACATCGAGCACGACCGCGAGGAGCTCACCGAGGCGACGATGGAGCTCATCCGGCGTCAGGACCTCGAGTCGTGTTACATCCGCCCGATCGCGTTCTACGGCTACAACAGCCTCGGCGTCAGTCCGAAGGACTGTCCGACGCGGGTCGCCATCGCCTGCTGGCCGTGGGGCGCGTACCTCGGCGAGGAGGCCCTGGAGAACGGCGTCGAGGTGATGGTCTCCTCGTGGCGCAAGCACTCCTCGAGCCAGATTCCGACCAACGCCAAGACGACCGGACTGTACGTCAACAGCATGCTCGCCGGCGAGGAGGCCCGGCGCAACGGGTACACCGAGGCGATCGTGCTCGACAAGGAAGGCTACGTCGCGGAGGGCCCCGGCGAGAACATCTTCATGGTCAACGACGGCGAGCTGTACACACCGGCGCTGTCCCAGTCGATCCTCGACGGCATCACGCGCCAGAGCGTCATCGAGGTCGCCCGCGACCTGGGATACACGGTCCACGACGACGCGACGATCTCGCGGGGCCAGCTCCACACCGCCGACGAGCTGTTCTTCACCGGTACCGCCGCCGAGGTCACGCCGATCCGGCAGGTCGACAACGTCGAGATCGGTTCGGGCACGCGCGGCCCGGTCACCGAGGAGATCCAGCAGCGCTTCTTCGATCTCGTCGAGGACCCCGGCGACGAGTACGCCGACTGGTTCACGTACGTCTGAGTCGGCGCAACATCGGCCGTTCGACGGCCCGATTTCCGCAAAACAGGTCCGAGAGCGCGGCGTCTACTCGTCCGCGCCGGCGTCGACCCGGCCGTCGGCGTCGTCGCGGCGGTCGCCTGCTGTTCCCGCTCGTCCCCCGCTCTCGCCGCCCGCGAGCCGCCCCGCTTCGTCGTCGGCCTCGTGGACGTCGATCGGGACGCCGTGGAGGCCGCTACTACCGGTGTTTTTGGCGTCGCCGAAGCCCGCGCTCAGAAGCCGGGTCAGCGCGTCCTCGACGCGCTCGTCGATCTCCTGGACGTCCTCGGGCTCGACCTCGATCACGAACCCGGTGGTGATGTTCGGCGCCGTCGGCATAAAGAGCAGCTCGCGGCCGTCGTCCGTTCGCTTGCCCGTCTTGAACGCCGTCATGCGGACGCCGTCCCACACTTCCACCTTGACGGGCGTCTGGAGGGCTTCGGTGCCCCCGAGCGCGGTTTCGGCGGCCATCTTCGAGGCGTTGTACACGACTCGAAGCCCCGGCAGGCGGTTGATCAGGTCGTCGAGCTTGTCCTCGGCGACGTTGCCCAGCGCCGTACGCATCAGGTAGCCCACCGCGAACACGACGGTCAGGAACACGACGATCGTCACGAGCACGCGAACGGCGCTGACGGCGCTGTTGCCGATCCCTTCGAACCCCAGGTCGACGAGCAGTCCCTGGTCGATCTCGTTGACCAGCGGCGCTCCCGAGATGAAGTTAAAGAGCCACACCAGCACCCAGAGCGTGACGATGATGGGGACGAGAACGACGAGGCCGCTCGCGAAGTCCCGCTTCCACGTTGCCATTGCCACCCCCTTTGTAACCCTGCCTAATCAGCGCTGTTATTGTTGATCGCGTGACGACACGGCCGGGGCGGCGAGCGCAAATCGCGCGTCCAGTCCCGCGGAGAATGGCCCGTTTACACCCCCAGCGCCGCCCGCACCGCGAACAGCGCGTTCTCCCGGCGCTCGGCGACCCGCCGGTAGAAGTACGACAGCCACCGGTCGCCGTAGGGGACGTACTGGTAGACGTCGTAGTCCGCCGCCAGGTCGAACTGGGCCGGCTCGCGAACGCCCATCAGCATCTGGATCTCGAAGTCGGCGCCGTGCTCGGCGGCCAGCGCGCCGGCGTGTTCGATCATCGCGGGGTCGTGGCTGCCGACGGCGATGCCGCGCTCGCGGTTCGCCAACGCGTAGCGCAGCAGCTCGCGGTACTCCTCGTTCACGCGCGCTTTCCGTGTGTAGGAGATGTCCTCGGGCTCGTCGTAGGCGCCCTTCACCAGCCGGAACTTCCCGGGGACGTCGATCAGCCGTGCGAGGTCCTTGCGCGTGCGCTTGAGGTTGGCCTGCAGGCAGACGCCGACGGTCCACTCGTGGGTCGTCGCCAGCGCCTCGAAGGCGTCGAGCGTCGCGTCGGTCGTCTCGTGGTTCTCCATGTCGATCCAGACGAACGCGTCGCGCTCGGCGGCCGTCTCGACCACCGTCTCGAGGTTCGACCGGAACGTCGACTTGCCGAGGTCCAGTCCCAGCTGCGACGGCTTGACCGAGACGCACGCCTCGACGCCGGCGTCGTCGAGATCCTCGATCAGGCGGACGTACGCGTCGCGGTCCTCGGCGGCCGGTTCCGGTCGCTCGTAGTGTTCCCCGAGCAGGTTCAGGATCGTCGAAACTCCCCGCTCGTCGAGTTCCAGAGCGCGGTCGATCGCCTCCGGCGCGGTCTCGCCCGCGACGAAGTTGTCGGCGATCGGTGGGATCATGTCGGCGGATTCGGGGCGACGGCTTGTAACGTTTGCCTGCTCGCGCTCGCCGGTGCGGAGCCGGCGTCGCGCCGGCCGCCGGAGCGCCCGGAATCGGGAGCGTTTATATCGCGGGGCCGACTGGTCCCGGGCATGAGCGTTATCGAAGCCGTGATCGTCGCCGTCTGGGCGATGCTCCCGGCGTACGTGCCGAACAACGCGGCGGTACTCGCGGGGGGCGGTCGACCGATCGACGGCGGCCGGACCTGGGGCGGCCGCCGGGTGCTCGGCGACGGAAAGACCTGGCGGGGCACCGCGGTCGGCACATTGGTCGGCGTCGCGCTCGCAGCCCTGCTGAACGCGCTGGCGCCCGGCGCCGAAGACGCGCTCGGCGTCGCAGTGCCGACGTTCCCGGCGGCCGCGATGGTCGCGCTCCCCTTTGGCGCGATGCTGGGCGACATCCTCGCTTCGTTCCTCAAGCGCCGGACGGGTCGCGAGCGCGGCGCGGCGTTCCCCGGCGTCGACCAGCTCGACTTCGTGATCGTCTCGCTGGGCCTGACCGCGATCGTCGCGTTCGACTGGTTCACTGCCTGGTTCACCCTCCCCGTGCTCGCCGTCGTCGTCGTGCTGACGCCGGCGCTGCACCTGCTGACCAACGGCATCGCGTACGCGCTCGGCCTCAAGGACGAGCCCTGGTAGCGCCGGTCGCCTGCTGCGTACCTCGGCACACGCTCGTTCGGAGCAAACTTCTTGGGTAAGTGGCACGTACCACTAGCGTATGACTCGCTCGGCGACGTCACCGAACCCGGCCAAGCCGAACCTCGGGATGAACGCGATCGGGCTCCTGCTCGCCGCCGGCACGCTGTTCTTGCTGTTACCGCTGGCGCCGTTCATCGCCGCGATCTGGCTGGTCGACAAGCTCCGCGGCGACTAGGAAGACGGGCAGCGTACCCGATCACAACAGCAGCGCCGAACTCAGCAGCGCCGAACTCGTCTCCGGCGCGTACTTCAGGGTGATGTACAGGAGCCCGAACTGCGTGGCGTTGTACGCGGCGTGGGCCATCGCCGGCACGAACAGGCTGTCCGTCCGCTCGTAGGCGTACCCCCAGGTGAGGCTGATGACGAACAGCAGTCCCAGCGTCGGCAGCCCCTCGAGGCCGCTGTAGTTCGGCAGGTGGATCAGGACGAAAAAGGCGCTCGACGCCGCGATGCCGCTTCTGACGCCGATCCGGTCGACGAACGCGTTCTGGATGACGCCGCGGAACAGCAGTTCCTCGCCGGGGCCGATCAGGAGAAAGGACAGGGGGATCAGCGCGAGCAGGATCTCCGGGTTCCCCGACGCGGTTTCGGCGATGGAGTGGCCCTCCCCGCCGAGCCCGAGCGCCGAGAGGAACAGGTTGCCCGCGATCAGGATCGCGAACGACGCGACGAAGATGCCGACCACCCACTTGACGTCGCTCCAGGTCGGAGAGCGAGTGCGGAGGTACTCGAGGCCGAGGCCCCTGTACCGGAGATAGGCCAGTGAGGCGACGCCAAATCCGACCCCCTGCAACAGCACGAGCTGGAGGACGATGAGTACCGTCACGTTCTGGCCGGTGTCAAAGCCCATGCCGAACCCCACGGAGAGCACGGTGATCGAGGCGACCAGCCCGACCATCCCGACGGCGACGCCGAGCAGGAGCACCGCGGCCGACACCGCGGTCGTCGAGAGCAGTCCCTTGATCGTCAGCCGGCCGTCGGTTCCGCCCGGCGCGGCGCCCGCCGGGTCCGGACTGCCGCCGTTCGAGGACAGTTCCTCCGACCGGTCATCGTCGCCGCTTGCCCACTCCTCGCCGTTGCCGTCTCCCCGGTCGTCGCGGTTTCCCCAGTCGTCGCCGTCCCGCCGGTCGTCCGGGTCCCTGTCAGCCATTGTCGTCGAAAGTTCGGGCCACTAACGGGTAAAAACGTCGAACCGTGCGGTAGTTCCGGACCGATACTCAGAGAATTCCCGGCGAGGCCGGTTTGCCATCACCGGCGTCCGACCCGCTCGGGCCGGAGAGCTCCTGCACGCAGTTTCGGCAGAAGCGGTACTCGAGGTCGTTCTCGGTCCCGCAGTGCTCGCAGACGACGGTCGTCGCCTCGCTCTCCGTGTCGGCGGCGTCGTCGCTCGGCGTCGACGCGGTCGATCGGTAGAGGTAGTACAGCACGGCGCCGTGGACGAGCGCGAACGCCGCCGCGTACCCGTAGGCCCAGAGCGGGAGTCCCTCGGGCAGTGCCATGATCCGTACCCGAACCTAGCGGATTTTCGCACTTAACCGTTCGCCCGCGGGTCGGCGGAAAGCGCAGCGGACCGAACGTTACAAACCCCCGCGCGACCGATCCCGTCCCATGCCGACGATCGAGCGCGAGGGGGTCGAACTCTACTACGAGGCCGACGGCGACGGCGAGGCCGTCGCGTTCGTCGAGGATCTGGGCTACGGCGCCTGGCTCTGGGGCTGGCAGTACGACGCGCTGGCCGGGCCCTTCGAGACGGTCACCTGGGACCTGCGCGGGACCGGCCGGTCGGACGCGCCCGAGGGGCCCTACACCGTCCCGCAGCTCGCCGCCGACCTTGAGACGGTGCTCTCGGAGCACGACGTTCGAACCGTCCACCTCGTGGGATCCGGACTCGGCGGGATGGTCGCGCTGGAGCACGCCCGGCGCCACGGCCGCGCGAAGACGCTGACGCTGCTGGGCGCGAGCGCCGGCGGGCCGGACGCCGATCTGCCCGCCGACCCCCGAAAAGCGATGTTCGCGCCGCCAGACGACCAGGCGGCGCTGCGCGCGTCGCTGGAACCGGTTCTTTCTGCCGACTTCCGGGAGGCACACCCGGAGGCGCTCGATCGGATCGCCGCGTGGCGCGCCGAGGACGACGCCGAGCGCGACGCCTGGGATGCCCAGGAGGAGGCGTTCGCGAGCTACGAGTGCGATGGCCCGCTGTACGAGATCACGCTACCGACGCTCGTGATCCACGGCGGCGAGGATCGGGTCGTGCCGCCGTCGAACGCCGAGGCGCTCGCGGAGGGGCTGCCCAACGCCGAACTGGAGATCGCGCCCGACGCGGGCCACCTCGTCGGGATCGAGTACTCCGCGGCGGTCAACGACCGGCTGCTGGGATTCTTGGAGGAGCACGGCGACGTGGAACTGTAGCGGCCGCGGCGTCTGCAGCGGCCGCCGCGGCGTCCCGACGCCGATCCGCAGCGGCCGCCGCGGCGTCCCGACGCCGGTCCGCAGCGGACGCGGCGGCGGCCGGATGGCGCGGGCGCGCCGGTCACAGTTGGTGGCAGCGTTCGCGGGCGGCGAAACCCCTATGGGGTGGAATCCTCTTGTACGATACACCGATGAGTCGACCGCGCATCGCCGTGCTCAACGCAGCCCACGACGACGCCAACACCCCCCGGAACTTCCGGCGGGAGCTCGACGCCGACCTGGCGGAGTTCGACGCCAACGCGTCCGAACTCCCCGAGTCGGTCGAGGGCTTCGACGGCGTCGTCGTCACAGGTTCCCGGTCGTCGGTGTACTGGGACGAACAGTGGATCGAGCCCACAGCGGCGTGGGTTCGCGAGGCCGTCGACGCCGGCCTCCCCTGTCTGGGTGTCTGTTGGGGCCACCAGCTGCTGGCCCACGCGCTGGGCGGCGAGGTCGCGGCGATGGGCGAGTACGAGATCGGCTACCGGGAGATCCAACACGACGGCGACTCCGTCCTGTTCGAGGGCGTCGACGAGCGGTTCACCGCCTTCACGACCCACTCCGACGAGGTCGCCGAGGTACCCCCCGGCGCCGACGTGCTCGCCGAGAACGACTACTCGATCCACGCCTTCCGCAAGGATCGCGTCTTCGGCGTCCAGTTCCACCCCGAGTACGACCCCGAGACGGCCCGCGACGTGACGCTCGGCAAGGACCTGCCCGACGAGCGCATCCGGCGCGTGCTCGACGGCATCACCGAGGAAAACTACGCAAAGGCCTGCGAGGCCAAGACCGTCTTCGAGAACTGGCTCGCGTTCGTCGAGGACGTTCGGGCGTCCGCGGACGTTGCCGACACCGCAGAAGCCGACGCCGAACTCGACGCCGATTCCGAGTCGGCCGACGCTGCCGGCGCGGACTGACCGATCTCCGTTTTTCGCGACGACGTTCGACGGCCAAGGGCAGTTTCAACCCCGGCGTCCATGTTGTTCGTTACCGATATACAATGGCTAAGTGAGCCGCCGGAGTAGCTTCGCACGCGATGCAGGTCCAGCAACGACCCGAGTTCGAGACCGAGGACCGCAAGCGAATCTACGAGTACGTCGAGCGCAACGGCGTCGTCGAGCGCGGCGAACTGGACGACGAGTTCGCGATGGACGCCGACCGGATCGAGCTGGAGCTGTCGGAGCTGATCGACGAGGGGTACCTCGACGAGCGCGACGGGATCTACCGGATCGCGATCGACGTCGGCGAGCCGACGACCCACGAGATCGACGGCGTCGAGTTCACCGTTCGACCGGCCAAGCAGGGGGATCTCCGGGGACTGATCCACGTCATGCGGACGGTCTCCGAGGAGGGCGCGTACCTGACCGCCGAGTCGGTGATGGATCTCCTCGACCACGAGGAGGTCGTGTTCCGGCACAACGACGTCGAGTCGCGGATGTTCTTCGTCGCGACGGTCGACGCCGAAGCGCAGAGCGCTTCGAGCCCCGACTCGAACACTCGTCGGGACGGCGAGGTGGTCGGGTGGATCCACCTCGACTCGCCCAACTTCGCGAAGCTGCGCCACACCGCCGAGCTGACGATGGGCGTCCTCGAAGAGTACCGCGGCCACGGCATCGGCAGCCACCTCATGGAGCGGGGCCTCGACTGGGCTGCCTCGAACGGCTACGAGAAAGTCTATCAGAGCATTCCGGCGACGAACCAGGACGCCGTGCGCTTCCTGGAGAACCACCGCTGGGAGACCGAGGCCATCCGCCGGGCGCACTTCAAGATCGACGACGAGTACGTCGCCGAGCAGCAGATGGCGGTGATGCTCGAAGACCCGCGGCTGGGGTGAGCGCTCGGCGGTCGTACTTTTCACGCTGCTCCCCTAGTATCCGGTATGCTCGACTACGTGGGGCTGGAAGCGGATCTCGACGAGGAGGAGCGGCTGATCCGGGACACCGCCCGCGAGTTCGTCGCCGACCGCGTCAAACCGGAGATCGGCGATCACTTCGAGAACGGAACGTTTCCCGAGGAGCTGATCGGAGAGATGGGCGATATGGGGTTCTACGCGCCCAATCTGGAGGGGTACGGCTCGCCGAACGTGACCGAGACGGCCTACGGCCTGCTGATGCAGGAGTTAGAGGCCGGCGACTCGGGAATCCGATCGATGGCCAGCGTCCAGGGCGCGCTGGTGATGTATCCGATCCGCGCCTTTGGCTCCGAAGAACAGAAGGAGCGCTGGCTGCCCGCGCTCGGCTCGGGCGACGCGGTGGGCTGTTTCGGACTGACCGAACCCGAACACGGATCCGATCCGGCCAGCATGGAGACGACTGCGGAGCGCGCCGACGACTCGGCCGGGCGCGGCGCGGACGACGCGGACGGCTACGTGCTGAACGGAACCAAGACCTGGATCACGAACGCGCCGATCGCCGACCTCGCGCTGGTCTGGGCGCGCGACGCTTCGGATCCCGACCGGCCGATCCGCGGCTTCCTCGTCAAGACCGACCGCGAGGGCGTGACGACGAACGAGATCGACGGCAAGCTCTCGATGCGCGCGTCCGTGACCGGCGAGATCGCGCTCGACGACGCCGTCGTGCCCGCGGCGAACGTCCTGCCCGACGTCTCGGGAATGAAGGGGCCGCTCTCCTGTCTCACGCAGGCCCGGTACGGCATCGCCTGGGGCGCCGTCGGCGCCGCGCGGGACTGCTTCGAGGCGGCCCGCGAGTACGCCACAGACCGCGATCAGTTCGGCAAGCCGATCGGCGGCTTCCAGCTTCAGCAGGAGAAGCTCGCCGAGATGGCGACCCGGATTACCACGGCCCAGCTGCTGGCTCACCGCCTCGCCGAACTGAAAGAGCGCGACGAGTTGCGGCCCCAGCAGGTCTCGATGGCGAAGCGCAACAACGTCCGGATGGCCCGCGAGCAGGCCCGCGTCGCCCGCGAGATGCTCGGCGGTAACGGCATCACGACGGATTATCCGCCGATGCGCCACCTCGCGAACATGGAGACCGTCTACACGTACGAGGGCACTCACGACATCCACTCGCTGATCCTCGGGGAAGATCTCACGGGCATCGTCGCCTTCGAGTAGCTCTCGATCTCCGATAAGACTGTACTGGGCGAACGGCTGCGACTACCGCTTCGGTGAGCTCCGGTCGACAGTTACGGCATCCAACTACCGAAAAGAAATTTTATGGTTCGGGACAAAGAATGTCAGTACAGTGACCTCCAACGGACGCCGATCGTTTCGACTGCGGATCGCGGGCGTCCTCGCCCTGCTGGTTGCGCTCAACGGGCTGTTCGTCGCCGCGCTCGTCTGGGCGTACGGTACGGTGATCCCCGGCGCCGTCGCGTGGGCCCTCCTCGCGCTGCTCGGCGAGCAGCCGACGATCGACTTTCTGGACCTGGCGGTGTCGCCGCTCGCGCTGGTCGTCCTGACGGCGGCGTTTCTCGTCGCCCAGGCCTGGTACGGCTACACGCGACTGCTTTCCGACGTCTGGGAGGGGACCGCCTCGCCCGAGGACGCGCCCGACCTCCACGCCGCGGTGACGCGGCTGGCGGCCCAGGCCGACGTGTCGGCGCCGTCGATCGCCGTCGTCGACGCCGCCCATCCCAACTGTTTCACCGTGGGCCGGGCCGGGAACGCGACGATCGTCGTGACGCGCCCGCTGCTCGACGCGCTCGATCCCGACGAGCGAGACGCCGTGCTCGCCCACGAGATCGCCCACGTCAAGAACCGCGACGTGACGCTGATGACGCTCGCGAGCCTCTTTATCGCCATCGCCGAGCGGGCCTACCGTGCGACCAGCCTGCTCCGACGCGCGCAGTGGTTCGATCGCGAGGGGATGAGCCGCCGCGCGAGCCTCGCGCTCGACTGGCTCCTCCCGGTCGTGATCGTTTCCTACCTGTTCGTCGCGCCGATCCTCTGGCTGTTCCCGCCGCTGGCGCGACTCGCCAACGAGACGCTGTCCCGACAGCGGGAGTTCGCGGCCGACGACGCCGCCGCGGCGATCACCGGCCGACCGCTGGCGCTGGCGGGCGCGCTGACGACGCTGTACGAGTACGAACCGCCCCAGCCCGACGAGGATCTCAGGCGCTCCGCCGAGGGGCTTCGCGCGCTGTGTTTCGTCCCCTTCGGCGGCGTCCGCGACGTCGAACGCGGGCTGGTCGAGGACGCGGATGTTCCGGACGCCGACGCCGCGCCGGAATCGGACGGTTCATCCGCGCGTGACGCCGCCGCGGCGTCGGACGACACCGGGACGGAGCGGGCCGCGCGGGCCCGCCGGATCGACGACTGGCTGGCCGACCGGCCGTCCGCACCGGCCAGCACCGCGGGCACCCACCCGCCGGTCGAAGAGCGCGTCGAACGACTCGTCGAACGCTCCGCGGTCGATCCATGAGCGGCGACGCGTCGGCCGACGACGGACGCGTCGGCCCCGACTTGACCCACGCGGCGGTCGTCGCGTGTTGCATCCTCGGGCTGGTGCTCGTCGCCGGCTTTCTCCCGGCGGTCGATCAGGTCGGCGGCGACGCCGACGGAGCGGGCATCGTCAACGACGAGCAGCCCGACGATCCCGCCGACGATGGAACGGGCGACGGGAGCGGCGAGGACGGCGGGGGCGACGATCCGGTCTCTCGCGAGATCAGCGTGGCCGACACGACCCCCGGCCAGGAGATGCGCGTGACGGTGCGCTCGGACGGGGATCGGGTGTCGGATGCGACGGTCACGGTCGACGGCGAACGGATCGGCGCGACCGACGAAAGCGGCGTTATCGAAACGTCCGTACCCTACGAATCGTCGCTGAACGTCTCGGCGTCGTACGCCGGCTGGACCGTGAGCGAGCGCGTCGCGCTGTCGGCCGACGTCGACGTGACGCCGCAGTACGTCGACGCCGATACGGGGGAACTGACCGTCAGAGCGACGATCGACGGCGTATCGGTTCCGGACGCGACCGTGACGGTCGGCGACGAACGGGTCGGCGAAACCGACGAGAGCGGCGTCGCGACGGTTCCGGTCCCGACCGACGGCGATGCCGTCGGCGTTCGCCGCGGCGCGGCCGAGGGCGCGACGGTGATCGACGCCGACGAGGTTGCGGTCCCCGTTCAGGGCGCGTGGTTCGTGCCGAAGCTCCCCCTCGGTCCGGCGACGGCGCGGGTGGAGATGGACGGCGTCCCGGTTCGGAACGCGCCCGTGACGGTCGACGGCGAGCGGGTGGGAACGACGGACCCCACCGGGAAAACGGGGTTCCGGCTGCCGGCGTCCGATTCGGCGACGATCGGTACCGAGGTCCGGGGCGAGAGCGCGGCGACGGAGCTCGACGGGCTCGTGTTCAGACTCGCGTGGAGCGTGCTGGGCGCGCTGAGCTTACTGGTCGGGGGCATCATCACGTACCTCCGGCTGTTCGACCTGCAGGCCCGACGCCGACACCGGCGGTGGATCGGCGACGGACTCTCGTTGAGCACTCTCTGGCCGAGCAGGCTGCTGTCCGGACTCGGCGCGGCCGTCGCGGGTGTCCCCGCGGCGCTCCGGCGTGGAGCCGGAGCGATCGCAGGGCTGTTCGGCGGGCTCGGCGGCGGCGTCGGCTGGCTGTCGCAGTTCGGCGCGTCGCTGCGGCTGCCGCGGTTCCGGTTGCCGAGCCTCCCGTCCCTGGGCGGCCTGCCGGCGCTCTCGCTGCTCCCGAGCCTCGACCGCGGATCGCGCTCGGTCGACGAGGACGCGGAGTCCAGCAGTGCTGTCGATCGAAACGACGCGGCGCAGTCGGTTCCCGACGAGCCGACCGACGACGCGGACGACTCGGCGCCGACGCCGACCGTTCGTCGCGCGTGGCACCGGCTGGTCGACCGGCTCGGCGTCTCGCGTCGGGAGACACGAACGCCCGGCCAGATCGCTCGACGAGCGGTCGACGCCGGCTACCCAGACGACGCCGTCGACCGGCTGACGGCGGCGTTCCGCGACGTCGAGTACGGCGGGCGGGCCGAGAGCGACGACCGGGTGCGGGCCGCCTACGAGGCGCTCGATCGGATCCGGTCCGAGGAGGACGATGAACCATGAGGTGGGGACTCCCCGCGCCGCGACTCCCGTCGATCCCCCGACGCGTCGCCGCCGCGGCGATCGTCGGCTGCCTCGCGGCCGTTCTAGTGGTCCCGCTGGCGCTCGACCGTTCCCTGCTGGCGACCGAGCCCGAAGTCGCTCGCGCCCTGGTCGGCGTCTTCGGATCCCTGCTCGCGCTGGTGGTTGTGGCGGTAGTCGGCTACGGGCTGATCGACGGTGGACTCGGCAGCGACGCCGGAGTCGAGCCGCTGGTCGAGACGCCGCCGGAACGCGGCGGCGAAGACGAGGACGCGCTGGTCGGCGCGGCGCTTCGCGACTGCGTCGATCGGGCGGCACACTTGCGAGACGACGGCGTCACGTCGACGGCCCGCGACGCCGTCTGGAAGGAGATCAGGACCGCGGCGGCCATCGCGGAGGAGCACGCGACCGGCGCGTCGACCGAGCAAGCCCGCGAGCGCGTCGCCGAAGGCCGGTGGACTGACGACGCCGTCGTCGCGACGTTCCTCGCGTCGCCGGAGGCCGACGTGCGTTACCCCGCCCGACACGTCCTCTACGAGTGGCTGACGCCGGGCGGCGCGTTCGAGCGCCGGGCCGAGCGGGCGGCCGAGGCCGTCCGAGAGCGCTACGAGGCCGAGGGCGCCGCGGTTCCCGATCCCGAGCGACTGCCACCGGTGCGTCCGGTCGCTCCAAGCGAGGCGCCGGACGCCGCGACCGCCGTGCTCGGTCCCGAACTGGCGGACGCCGTCGCGGCCGGAGCATCCGAGGGACTCGTCGCGCTGCCGACGACCGACGAGCAGGCACTCCGCGAGGGGCTCCGGGCGGCCGCGGCCGCGGCCGTCGACGCCGATTCCGAACGCGAAGCGGACGCCAGAACGGCGGTCAGAAACGGCGAGTGGACCGACGACCCGGTCGCGGCCGCGTTTCTCGCCGACGCCGCCGCGGCCGTCGACCGATCGCTCGTCGATCTCCTCTACGGGGCGGTCGATCCCAACGGCGCGCTCGACCGGCGCGTCCGGCGAACCGCGGGCGCAGTGGTCGATCGCTGCGAGTCTGGTTCGATCGAGGCCGAAGACAGTGACGGCCTCGGTTCGGCCGATCCGGCGGCGATCGCAGGCGACGACCGTCCGGACGCCGCCGATACCGCGACCGGCGGGGAGGTCCCCGCTGCTGACGGCGGCACCGATACGAGCGACGATACCGGTCGCGAGGTGGCGTTCCGCTGGTCGTCCGACGCCGGCAGTTCGGACGGCGATGACGAACTGGAAATCGACGAAGTATCCCTGGGGAACCGACGATGACAGGATCAGACACCGCGACGACGGCGTCGATCGAGGAAGAACCGTCCACGCAGGATCGGAGCGACCGATCGGGCCGTCGAGAACCCGGATCGCGGACCGACGCGACGGCGTCCGGGCCGGCTGATCGGACCACGTCTCGGTCCGATCGAACTGGCCCCTCGAACGATCGCTACGAGCCGCTGGACGACCGATCCGACCCGCGCTCCGCCCGCGCGACCCGCTCCGCCTTCGATTCGACGGTCGAGCACGTTCCGCGACTCTCCGGGGCCGTCTGGATCGGGCTGGGGCTCGCGGCGATCGGCATCGCGACCCGGACGCCCGTGCTGGTCGTCGGCGCGACGATCCCGCTGTGGTACCTCGCGTACGCCGCCGTCACCGGGATGGGCGAGGTCGATGTCGCCGTCGCCCGGGAGTGCCCACGGGTCGTCACCGAGGCCGGCGAGCGGGTGTCGATCGAGCTGACGGTCGAGAACGTCGGTGAGGACCCGATCTCCGATCTGCGCGTCGTCGACGGCGTCCCCGAGGAGCTCGCGGTCGTCGAGGGCTCGCCCCGCGCCTGCGTCGCGCTCGGGCCGGGCGAGCGCGCGACCGTCGAGTACGAACTCGCGGCGAAACGGGGAACTCACCGCTTCGAGGCGCCGACGCTCCGGGCCCGCAATCTCGTCGGCACCGTCGTCGAAACCGGCGAGATCGACGCGTCGGGCACCGAGGAGATCGTCTGCGAACTCCCCGTCGAGGACGTCCCCCTCGACGGCCGGACCTCCCACCGGACGGGTCGCGTGACCGCCGACGAGGGAGGCAGCGGCGTCGAGTTTCGCGCCATCCGGGAGTACCAGCGCGGCGATCCGATCCGGTCGATCGACTGGCGGCGCTACGCGCGATCGGGCGACCTGACGACCGTCGAGTACCGGGCCGAGCGGGCCGCCACGGTCGGTCTGGTCGTCGACGCGCGTCCGGAGACGTATCTCGCGCCCGAGTCTGGGGGCGCGACGGCCGCGGCGACGGCCGCTTATGCCGCCGAACGGGCGCTCGAGCGCCTCGCGGACGCCGCCTCGCCGATCTGCCTTCTGGCGGCGACCGACGAGGCGGAGGCGCCGATCGGGCCCGGCACGGACACCGAGACGCTCCAGCGCGCTCGCGGTCGCCTGGAGGAGCTTCGAACCGGCGAATCGACCGGTCCGGTTCGGTCGTCGATCTACAGCGACGCCTGGTCGGTTCGACCGGCCGAGGTGGGCGAGGCGGCGTTCGATCGGCTGCCCGACGGCGCGACGGTGCTGGTGTTCTCGCCGGCGCTCGACGATTTCCCGGCGAACCTCTGTCGCGGGCTCGCTCGCCGGGGGTACGACGTGACGCTCGTCAGTCCGGACGTCACCGACGGCGACGATTCGATGCTCGGCGTCCGGCGTATCCAGCGCGCCGACCGGCTCCGCTCGCTCCGGAGCGAGCGGATCGATGTCGTCGACTGGGATCGCGACCGGCCGCTGGGCGCCTCGCTCGGGGCCGCGATAGCCGGAGGTGACGGCCTGTGAGCGACGACGCCGACGCTGTGAGCGTCGACGCCGGTCCGTCCGAAGTCCCACGAACCGTCGCGCTCGTGACGACCGCGACCGCGATCGTCGGCGTCGCGGCGCTCTCGCTGACGGCCACGTCCGCGGCGCCGGCGCTGGGAGCGATGAGCGGCGGGCTGCTGGCGCTGGGCCTCGCCCGGTTCGAGGACGCCCGGACGCCGACGCGGGAGATCGCTCGCGGCGTCGCGCTGGTGACCGCGTCGATGGCGGTCGGGACGCTGGTGTTCGTCGCCGGGCAGGCGCCGGGCGCCGCGGACGTCTCGGTGTCGCTGGCGGCCTTACTGTGGGTTGCCGCGCTGGGCGGGCTCGGCGTCGGCCGCGGGAGCCTGTCGTCGCACGCGCTCACCGGCGGCGGGGTCGGGGCGTTCGCGGCGCTTCTCGCCCTGGGCGTGCTGATCCCGGTCTTCGGCGGGTCGATCCTCGCGGCCGCCGGGCTCGTGGCGCTGCTGGAGTGGAACGTCGGTGCGCCCGCGGTCGGCACGGTGCTGGCGCTATACGGGACGGCCGCGCTGATCGTCGGCGCCGTCCTCGGGGCGACGCCCTCGGCGCCGGACGAGCGGCGGCCGATCAACCGGCAGCTCCGGCGACGAGCGGGCCGCGCCAAGCGGCTCGGTCGCCGGCTGCTCGGCGCCGCGGGCGTCGCCGCGATCGTCGGAGTTCTGGGCGGTTATCGGCTCCTGTCCGAGGTCGCGACGCCGCTGTGGCGCGCGCTGGCGGTCGCGACCGGCAGCCCGACTCTCCGACTCGTCCCGGTCGCCGTCGCGACGGTGGCCGTCTTGGCGTTCGCCGCCCGGGCCGGCGCCGCGTGGGCGTGGGACGAGGAGGGCCCCGACACGACTCGCGTGCTGGTGCTTACGAGCGGCGTCGGGACGATCGCGCTGATCGGCCTCGTCGCGGGCGCGACGGCAGCGCTCGTTCGGATCCCGGGCGGGAACGCGGTCGTCCACCCCGCGGCGCTGGGCGACTGGTCACCGATCTGGGGCGGGCTCGCCGCCGCACTGGTCGGAACCGCCGTCGTGCTGTTCGGCCTCCGCGGGATCGCCGACGTGTCCGATCGCCGGACGGCGCTCGGTCCGTACGTCTGCGCGGGCGGGCTGCTCGCGGCGTCGGTCGTCGCCGCGCTGCGCGGGAGCGGCGTCGTCGCGCCGCTGGTCGGCATCGGCGCCGCGGCGATCGTCTGGGACGTCGGCCGGACGGGCGCGACGATGGGCGTCGAACTCGGCGCCGACGCCGTCGTCGAGCGCTCGGCGCTGGTCAGGCCCGGCGGCAGCGTCGCGGTCGGCGCGCTCGCGACCGTCGTCGCGGTCGCGCTGGCGGCCGGAATCCGCCGAATAGGACCGCTGGTCGAACAGGTCGTCGCCGGCCCGGTCGTGCTCGCGGTCGGGGTCGGCGCCGCGCTGGTCGTCGCGCTGGCGCTGTACGCTCGTAAGCGGGCGTCGTCGCCGGCCTGACGGGCGTTCGTCGAACTTAGCTTTCCGGCGGCGTCATCGCCGGCACTTCCACCCGATCGATCACGTCGCGGACGACGTCTCTTCTCGAGGTGTCTCTCACCGACGTCTCGGCCGTCAGCACGAGCCGGTGGGCCAGCACGGGCTCGGCGACGGCCAGCACGTCGTCGGGGACGACGTACTCGCGGCCCTCGATCGCGGCGCGGGCGCGGGCGGCCTCGAACAGCCGCTGGACGCCCCGCGGCGAGACGCCGACGTCGACGCGACGATCGGCTCGGGTCTCCCGACAGACCGCGACGACGTAGTCCCGCAGTTCGTCCTCGACGGTGACCTGCTCGGGGATCTGCCGCAGCGCGCGAACGGCCTCCGCGTCGATCACCGAATCGACCGTCGGCGCCTGCGCCGTGCGATCGGCGCGCCGGTCGATCAGCTCCCGCTCGCCGGCCGCGTCGGGGTAGCCGATCGACGTCTTGACCGTGAAGCGGTCGCGCTGGGCCTCCGGCAGCTCGAAGGTCCCCTCCTGCTCGACGGGGTTCTGGGTCGCGATCACCAGGAACGGCTCTGGAAGCTCGTGGGTCGTTCCGTCGACGGTGACCTGACCTTCCTCCATGGCTTCCAGCAGCGCGGCCTGGGTCTTGGGCGGCGAGCGGTTGATCTCGTCGGCGAGCACGACGTTCGCGAAGATCGGCCCCTCGTTGAACTCGAAGCTGCCGGAGTTCTCGTCGTACACGTACGAGCCGGTCACGTCCGCGGGCAGCAGATCCGGCGTGAACTGGAGCCGGTTGAACTCCAGGCCGAGCGCGGTCGCGAGGCTCCGGGCGGTCAGCGTCTTCCCGGTGCCCGGGACGTCCTCCAGCAGGACGTGCCCCCGCGCGAGCACGCCCGTCATGATCGTCTCCATCAGGCGGCGGTCGGCGACGACGGCGCCCAGCACCTCGTCGATCACCCGGTCGGCGATCGTTTCCGATCGTGATACTGACATGACCGCGGCTTCGCCGTCCACCGGTATAAATTTCGTCATCGATCTTCGGAAGCGATGGACTGCGGCGGCGTCCCTTCGAACTCTTCTGACGAATCCGACCGCGACCCGCAACCGACCGGTAACCGCCGAGTAGCAACCGGTTAACACCCTTATGCGCTCGGTCGCCGTACCGGCCGTCGTGGTGGACACGAACCGGCTGGTCGTTCTCGCGCTGGCGGCGGTCGTTCTGGTGGCGGTCGCGGCCGGCGCCGGCGCGGTGTCGTTCACCGACGAGACCGGCGCGCAGTACCACCCCGACCGGGACGTCCAGCTCGTCGAGACGAGCAACGGCACCGCGCTGTGGCCCTACACCAGCCGGGCGCGGGCGTTCCCCTCGAAGACGCTGTCGATCAACGTGGTCGTCTACGGCGACGCCGCCGACGTCCGCCACGCGCTGGTCGCCCGGACCGACGCCGACTGGAACGAGACCGCCAGCGACCAGTCCGACCTCGATCCGGACGCCGCGCCGCCCGGGCCCAACGGGACGGCGGTCGCCTGGGAGAGCGCCCGCGGCGCGACTCGCTACACGTACGTCGCCAACGTCGCCCGCGAGGACGGGACGCCCGCGGGCTACTGGATGGCCGAGTCGGGCCAGTTCCACGACGGCGACTACCTGGGATCGCGGTACCACGTCAGGCTGTACGAGCCGATCGACGACGAGGAGCGCTGGGTGGCGATGCAGGCCCACCAGGAGCACTGGGACTGGTTCGGGCTGCGCCACAGCGTCGACAGCAACGAGCGCGCCCAGCAGTACGTCGAGGCCGACTTCATGGGCCAGCCGTTCGTCGACTCGGTCTCCCGTGAGTACTACGCCACGTCCGACCCGCTGGACACCGACGGCTGGGTGACCGAGATCGAACTGCGCGGCGGCGCGGTTCGGCTTCCGAACGCGACCGAGGGCGAGGCGGACGCCTCGGAGAACTCGACGGCCGACGGCGCGCTCGCGACTGCTGCCGTTCCGGCCACCGCGCAGCTGCTCGTCGGCGTTCCGCTCGCCGCGCTACCGGGCGTCGGCGTCCCGCAAGTTGGTGGGATCCTCGCGCTCGCGGCACTCGCGGCCGGCCTCGTCGGGGCGCTGACGGCGAGCGCGCCGGTGTCGCCGGATCGGATCTCGCGGACCCTGTCTCGCTCGCGCGAGCGGCTCGTCGCCGTCGCTGCTGACGTCGATCTCCGCTACCTCGTGCTGTTCGGTGCGACGCTGTCCGTTCTGTTGTTCGTCCGCACCACCGGTATCTACCTCGAACAGGTACTCCCCGGCTCGCCGAAGCTCGTCGTCGCGCTGTGCTACCCGCTCGTGCCGGTCGGCGTCCCGCTGGTCGCGTACCTGCCCGCCCGCGGGCTCGACGAGTTCCGGTGCTTCGTGGTCGCCTCGACCGGCGTCGCGCTCGGGATCACGGTCGACTACGCGCTGCTGGGCGTCGCCGTGCTGCCCGTCGAGACGCTGGTCCACCGGCTCGGGGTCGTGCTGGCGGTCGGGCTGCTCGCCGCGGGCGCCGCCGAAAAAGGCCAGTCGTTGCGACTCGGCGCCCTGCTGTGGGTCGCCGTCGTGTTCGCGCCGCTCGTCCGGTGGTTCTAGCGCTCAGTCGGACCAGTTGGGCGACTGGGACTGCTTGCGACGCCGGACGAGGATCTTTTCGGTGCGATCGACGATGCGATCGGCGGCGTACACGGCGCCCGCGCCGAGCACGATGCCCGCGATCACGTCGGTGAGCCAGTGGATGCCCAGATACATCGTCGCGATCATCACGCTGACTGCCAGCACCGACGCGATCGGCGTCCAGTTGGGGAACTCCTCGCGGCTCATCATCGCGAGTATCATCGCCGTCAGCGCCATCGAGGTGTGCAGCGACGGGAACACGTTCGAGCTGTAGTTGATCATCGACGTCAGCGTCATCACCGCCGGAAACTGATCGTACATCAGCGGGGCGGCGTCCTGGGGGATCGAGTTCCGGGGCCCGTAGGCGACGAAGACCGTGTAACACACGACGCCGGCGCCGTAGTTGATCGCGTACGCGGTCAGCAGCACTTTCAGGTACCGCAGACGATCGGTGAAGAAGTACGCGAGGATCGGAAAGATCAGCAACACGACGTAGCCGAACACGTAGATGGCCGAGAAGTAAAGCACTGCACCCGCCGGGAACAGCTGCTGTACCCACGATACGAACGCACCTTCGATCTCGATGATCGTTCCGGTGAGCTTGATTCCGAGGTAGAACGATGTCTGGCGGCTGTACTGCAGCAGTCCCTTGTTGATCAACAGCACGGCGACGAGGGCGGCGAGATAGGGAAGCACCTCGCGAAAGCGTCGCCGCCGCTCGGCGGCGGATCGCAGCGTCTCCGCGAGACGCGTGCGACCCACGCAGGTCCACAGGAGGGCGCCGGTGGCCGTTCCGGACACCAGCGCGACGATGACCAGAATCTCCAGCAGATTCATCAGATGCGTACATCTACTGTCTCGATCGTAAAGAATCTATACATTTTGTCAAACGCTATCAACGTCGTCAGTAGCCGCCACTGCCGGCGATCTGCAGAGAATCAAGTCGGGACCGACGACGGACGACGCGAGGACGGGTGCCGCGAACGACGAGCCACGCCGGCCGGTCACTCCCGGTGATCGACGTCGATCTGCTCTCGAAGGTCGTCGAAGGCGTCGGATTCCGCGAGCTCCTCGAGGCGCTCCTGAAAGTGCATCTCGCAGAGGCCCACTTTGATACCGTCGGATTCGGCGGCGACGGTGGCGTCGTCGTCGCAGTAATGACACTGCATACCTCCTCTAGCGGCCCGAGCAGTTTGAACGCTACGGCTTCGGACGCGGTCCGCGCACGATCGCAGAGTGCCTCACAACGGCGCGATCACGTCTCCCCGGCGTCCTCGACGGCCTCCGCGATCGGCCGGTACTCCGACGCCGAGAGGCCCGCCAGCCCCAACTGCTCGTCGTGGGCGTCGCTGCCGCCCGTCGCGAGCAGGTCGTGCTCGCGGATCGCCCGCTCGACCGGCGCGCGATCGACGGACCGGCCGTAGGGGTAGTACCGCTCGACGGCGTCGAGCTCGCTCGTCAGCTCGAGCGCCGCCGCGGGATCGCCGTACCGCAGCGGGTGGGCCAGCCCGACGAGCCCGCAGGCGTCGTCGAGCAGCCGGCGGCCCCGCTCGAACGACGGGATCGAGCGAGCGACGTAACACGGACAGTCGTTCCCGATCAGCTCGTCGAAGGCGTCCTGGTAGTTGTGGGGAAGATCGGACTCGGCGGCGATCGCCCGCGCGATGTGGGGCCGCCCGACGCCCTCGTGGATCTCGACGTCGAGGTCGACGCCGGTCCGGTCTTCGACCGACTCGACGATCGCCCGGGCCCGCTCGACGCGGTCGCGCTGCAGCCGCTCGATCTCGGCGTCGAGCCCCGCGGTCGCTCGCGCGCCGTACCCCAGCAGGTCGACGCGCTGCCCGCCCGCCGCCTCGACGCGCAGCTCGATCCCGCGGATCACGGTGACGCTGTCGCGCGTCGTCACGGGCCGGTCGAGATCGGGGTGGAGCCGGTCGTGGTCGGTCACCGCGACGACCTCGACGCCGGCGTCGCGCGCGGCCTCGGGCAGCCGCTCGGGCGTCAACTCGCCGTCCGACGCGGTCGTGTGGACGTGGAGATCCGCGTAGGTCATGCTCGAACTCGGCGTCCGGCGCGGCAAAGTTGTTGTGTACGCGGCAGGCGTCGGGTCGGTGGCCCGGACGACGTGAGGCCTGATTCGCCCCGTACCTCGAGTCAGAGATTTGATTTCTCACGTCCGTTTGCCGTGACTCACTCCGTTCGTCACGATGTCACGCTCACTCCGTTCGCGTGACCGTCGCAAAATGATGGGTTCGGGCGGGTTCGAACCTCGGTCGCTCCCGTTCGCTCGCTGGCGCTCGCTCACCTCCCGCTCCCTGGTTCGAACCGCGCCCTCGGTCAAAGATTTGACTGCTCACGTTCGTTCGCAGTCAAAATCTATGGGTTCGGGCGGGTTCGAACCGCCGATCTCGGCCTTGTAAAGGCCACGTCATAACCAGCTAGACTACGAACCCGTCACTCCCAACCAGAGGATCCGGCGAAATAACGCTTTCTCTCTCGGTCGGTAGCCTTACGGCGAAACGGCCCCTCACACCGAGTATGGCGGACACGCGCGCGACCGCGGCGATCGGCGGCCTGACCGCCCTCCTGCTCGTCGGCGCGCTCGCGGTACAGGCCGGGTTCGTCCCGACGCCGTGGGCCGACCAGTACGGCGAGGCGACGGTGACGATCAGCGACGAGAGCGGCGAGCGACTCGCGGTCGTCCAGACGGAGGTCGCGGACACGAACCGCGAGCGCCGGATCGGTCTGAGTAAGCACGACTCGCTCGACGACGGACACGGAATGCTGTTCGTCCACGACAGCGAGGGGCAGCACACGTACATAATGCCCAATATGTCGTTCGGCATTGACATCGTGTACGTCGGAAGCGACAAGCGGATCAATGAGATCCACGAGGCTCGAAAACCCGGCCCGAACGAGGACGGCGGCTCCATGGAGTATCCGGGTCGCGGCAAGTACGTCCTGGAGGTTCCGAAGGGGTACATGGCCGACAACAACGTCACCGAGGGCGACCGGATCGAGATCGAGTACCACGGCAACGGATCGTAACGCATACGCGCCCGCTTCGTCCAGCCGTTAGTATGGGCGATCACGTCGACGCGCTCGCCGAGCGGGAGGGGTGGCGCGCCGAGGACTTCGCGGCTCGCGTTCACTATCAGGGCGCCGGCGACGCCTACAGCATCGAGTTCTACGAGCCCAGCGAGTGCGTGCTCTACTGGAAAGTCAAGGACGACGGCGAGACGGCCGTGCCGGTCGCCCGGGAGACGGTGCCCGGGCCGCTCCGGGAGCGCATCCGCGAGGATCTGGCGGCCGCGGGGATCGACGCCGACGTCGAACGGCGCGAGCTCTGAACGCCGCGGCGCGACGCCGACGATCGGTATCGATACCCCGAGAACCGGCACCGTTCGGGTGCTCGCAAACCCTTTTGCACGGCTATCCGCTAGAGCGACCTCATGAGCGGCGTCGATCTCGACGACGACGATCCCTTCGAGGAGCAGCGGGAGCAGGTCGAGAACCCGATGAAGCGGCTCTTTCTCACGTACGGCCGGGACAACGCGTCCCAACTGTCGGTCGGCGTCGTCGGGAGCGTGTTCTCGCGGGTGCTCGACCTGCTGCCGCCGCTGATCCTCGGCGTCACGATCGACGCCGTCTTCAACCAGACGGGGCCGTTCGATCTGCCGCTGGTTCCGCAGGCGTGGGTCCCCGAGGGCCAGACCGCGCAGTTCTGGTTCGCCGTCGGCATCATCGCGGCGTCGTTCCTGTTCGCCGCCGTCTTCCACTGGGTCAGAAACTGGGGGTTCAACGCGGCCGCCCAGAACATCCAGCACTCGATCCGGACCGACACGTACGACAAGATGCAGCGGCTCAACATGGACTTCTTCGCGGACAAGCAGACCGGCGAGATGATGTCGATCCTCTCGAACGACGTCAACCGATTAGAGCGGTTCCTCAACGACGGGATGAACTCGCTGTTCCGGCTGGTCGTGATGGTGTTCGGGATCGCGGGCATCCTGTTCTGGATGAACTGGCAGCTGGCGCTCGTGGCGCTGTTGCCGGTCCCGCTGATCGCCGCCTTCACCTACTGGTTCATCCAGATCATCCAGCCCAAGTACAAGGAGGTGCGCTCGACGGTCGGCAAGGTCAACTCCCGGCTTGAGAACAACCTCGGCGGCATCACCGTCATCAAGTCCTCGAACACCGAGCCCTACGAGTCCGAGCGCGTCGAGGACGTCTCGCAGGACTACTTCGACGCCAACTGGGACGCCATCGACACGCGGATCAAGTTCTTCCCCGGCCTGCGCGTGTTCGCCGGGATCGGCTTCGTGATCACCTTTCTCGTCGGCGGCATCTGGGTGTTTCAGGGGCCGCCCGGGCCGATGACGGGCGATCTGGAGGTCGGGACGTTCACGGCGTTCATCCTCTACACGCAGCGCTTTATCTGGCCGATGGCCCAATTCGGACAGATCATCAACATGTACCAGCGCGCCAGAGCGTCCAGCGCCCGGATCTTCGGGCTGATGGACGAGCCGGCTCGCATCGCGGAAAACCCCGACGCCGACGAGTTGGTCGTCGAGGAGGGGCGCGTCGAGTACGACGACGTCACGTTCGGCTACGACGATAGCGAGGCGCGACGCGCCTCGGATCAGTCGAGCGAGGAGCACGGCGACTCGCGAGGCGCCGAGACGATCGTCGAGGACGTCAGCTTCGACGTCGAGGGCGGCGAGACGCTCGCGCTCGTCGGGCCGACCGGCGCGGGCAAGTCGACGATCCTCAAACTCCTGATGCGCCTGTACGACGTCGACGACGGCGAGATACGGATCGACGGCACCGACGTGCGCGACGTGACGCTGCCGAGCCTGCGCGAGTCGATCGGCTACGTCAGCCAGGACACGTTTCTGTTCTACGGCACCGTCGCCGAGAACATCACGTACGGCACGTTCGACGCCGACCGCGAGGCCGTGATCGAGGCCGCGAAGGCCGCCGAGGCCCACGAGTTCATCCAGAACCTGCCCGACGGCTACGACACGGAGGTCGGCGAGCGCGGCGTCAAGCTCTCGGGCGGCCAGCGCCAGCGCATCTCGATCGCCCGCGCGGTGCTGCGGGACCCCGAGATCCTCGTGCTCGACGAGGCGACCAGCGACGTCGACACCGAGACGGAGATGCTGATCCAGCGCAGCCTCGACGAGCTCACCGAGGACCGGACCACCTTCGCGATCGCCCACCGGCTCTCGACGATCAAGGACGCCGACGAGATCGTCGTCCTCGAAGACGGCGAGATCGTCGAGCGCGGCCGCCACGACGACCTGATCGGCAACGACGGCCTCTACGCTCACCTCTGGGGCGTCCAGGCCGGCGAGATCGACGAGCTGCCCGAGGAGTTCGTCCAGCGCGCGGCCCGGCGACAGGCGCGTACGGAAGTCGACATGGACGACGACGACTGATCGAAGGCCGGACCCGACTCGCCGTCAGTTTTCTCCGCCGTCGCCCACGAGGTGACGCCGCCCCGCCCCGGCGACCCACCGCGTCAGCGCGCGGGCCGCCTCGGGGTCGGGGATCACGTGGTCCGCCTCGGTCTCCTCGCGCCCGACCGCGATCCCCCGTCCTTCCTCCAGCGTCCGGAACGCGTCCTCGTCGGTGACGTCGTCGCCGACGTAGATCGCGAGCCAGTTCTCGCTCTTCGGGACGAGTCGGTCGCGCAGCCACTCGACGGCCGCGCCCTTGTCCCAGTCGACGTCCGGCCGGATCTCGAAGATTTTCTTTCCGGACGTGATTCGCAGTTCGGCGTCGACGTCGTCGACGGCCTCGCTGACCGCCCGCTCGACCGCCGGAACGGCGTCGTCGTCGACGCCGCGGTAGTGGACCGTCGCGGTGACGCGCTTGTCCTCGACGCGGGCGCCGTCGATCTCGTCCAGGCGCGACGCCACGTCGTCGGCCACCGACCCGATGGCGTCGGCCGCAGACTCGGCCGCGGGGTGAATCTCGACGTCGGCGTCCGGACGCTCCTCGCCGCCGGACGCCGCTGACGCATCGGCGTCCGCCGGCTCCTGCAGTTCCAGCCCGTGGTTGCCGGCGAAGTGGACGCCGGAGACGCCGGCGCGTTCGCGGAGGTCGGCCAGCGCGCGACCGCTGACCAGCCCGACGGCGACCCGGTCGGCGTCCCGAAGCTCGCGCAGGCTCTCGGGGACGCCGTCGAGCGGCGCCGCCGCGGCGGGGTCCTCGACGATCGGCGCGAGTGTGCCATCGAAGTCCGAGAGAAAGAGCAGGCCGTCCGCGCGCGCCAGTCGCTCCGCGAGATCGTCGAGGACGGGGTCGAGCACGGGGTGGTCGGTCGCCGATCGGTCGTCGGCGTCGTGAGGTGCCATGCTGATCAGGATTCGAGCGTCGACTCCTGCTGGTTCCGGGCGCCCTCGATCCGCTCGGCGGTCCAGAACTGGCGGGCGATCCAGTCGAACACGTCGGCGTCGAGCACCTGCTCGCGGAGCGCGCGCATCCGCTCGGCGCGCTCGTCGTCGGGCATCGTCAGCGCCGACTCGATCGCGTCGGCGACGCCCGGCGTGTCCGAGGGATGGACCAGCAGGGCGTCCTCGCCGAGCTCGCCGCTCGATCCGGCCAGCTCCGAGAGTACGAGCACGCCGTCCTCGTCGAGCTGGGCGGCGGCGAACTCCTTCGAGACGAGGTTCATCCCGTCCCGCAGCGACGTGACCAGACAGAGATCCGCGCCGCGGTACAGCCCCGCCAGTTCCTCCTCGGAGAGCATCTCGGTGGTGTAGACGATCGGCTGCCAGTCGGTCGTCCCGAACCGGGCGTTGACGTCGGCGACCTTCGCCTCGACGCGCTCCTGGATCTTTCGGTAGGCGGGGATCCGGCTCCGGCTCTCGGCGCCCTTCTGGACGTAGGTGAGCTCGCCGCGCCACTCGGGGCGCGTCTCCCAGAAGTGCTCGAGCGCTTCGAGGCGCTCGACGAGGCCCTTGGTGTAGTCCAGCCGGTCGACGCCGACGGCGACGCGCTGATCCTCGTCGATGCCGTGGCCGCTCGTGAACGTCTCCCAGAACTCCTCGGCTTCCTCGGTTGCGGCGGCCTCGGCCTGGGACGCGGCGTCGATGCCGATGCCGAACGGCCGGACGTACGTGCGCCGGTCGCCGTGGCGGACGCTTCGGCTCTCCCGGTCGACGTCGAGATCGGTCAGCGCGGCGACGGTGTCGAGGAAGTGCTGGCAGTACGCCTCGGTGTGAAAGCCGAGCATGTCGTTGGCCAGCAGCCCGTCGAGGAGCTCGTCGGCCTGCGGGCAGGCGCGGAACACGTCCCAGCCGGGCCAGGGAAGATGCCAGAACTGCATGATGAAGGCGTCGTCCAGCCGATCGCGGGCCATCCGGGGCGCCAGCCCGAAGTGGTAGTCCTGGAACCAGAGTACCGGGGTCTCGCCATCGCTCTCCTCGACGGCGGCCTCGGCGAACAGCTCGTTGACCTGCCGGTAGCACTCCCAGTCCGACTGGGAGTACGTCGCTCGCGTCGTATCGGAGTGGCTCAGCGGCCACAGCGCCTGGTTGCTGTAGCCGTAGTAGTAGCCGTCGACCTGGTCCTCGTCGAGCCAGACCCGCCGCAGGTCGTAGCTGGGGTCGTCCGGCGGCACGGGGACGACGTCGTCGTCGGCGACCACCCGATCGGCCTCGCCGCTCCCCCACGCGACCCAGGTGCCCTCGACGGTCTGCATCACCGGGTCGAGCGCGGCGGTCAGTCCGCCGGCGGGCCGGTTGACGACGACCTCCTCGTCCTCGTACTCGTGGCTGTAGGGCTGGCGATTGGAGATCACCACCGGGCTGCGGCCGTCCAGGAACGACGCCGCGGCTTCGGTCGCCGCCGTCCTGGAGTCGTCGCCGCTGTCGGTCCAGGCCCCGTCTTCCGGCGTCACGCCCGGCCCCCCCCGCGGACGCTCCGGGACGCGAACGGCGCCGTCCGCGCTCTGTTCTCCGCACGTCCGCGACTCCTCGCTCGTCCGTCCGATCCGCTCGGTGCGTTCGTCATATCCCACTCCCCTCGCCGGTTGAGGCGGTCAGGGGGAAAAGCCGTCCCACCGTTCAGAATCGTTCGGTCGGCGCTGTCCGAAATTAGCGCTCGCTTACTCCTCCCGCGCTCGGCCGCACGACCTTCGAACTGCCGATAGCTCCGGCTTACCCGTCCCTCGGCGCTACAGCGACTCCTGTCCCTCGCCGGTGTCCTGCCCCGGCGCGCCCTCCTCCTGCCGGTCCTCGCCGGTCGCCGGCGGCGTCCGGTCGCTGTAGTTCTTGCGCCCGATGGCGTCGTCGCCGACCATGTTGAGCGCGGCCTGCTGGACGTCGTTCTTCGAGTCGAACTCCTGGTCGCCCATCGGTTCGAGCAGTTCGGAAAGCGTCGCCCGCCCTCCCTCGTACTCCAGTTCGACGTCGCCGTGCTCGTCGAGCAGTTCGCCGGTCGTCACCGGGTAGGACTTCTCCTCGAGCGCCTCGTCGAGTTCGCCGAAATCGACGCCCATCTCGCGGCTGTCGCCCCCGTCGGCGTTGCTGTCGTTTGCCATCTGGAATCCCTCTATCGGAGTGACGCCGGGCGCACACAAACCCGTTGGCCCCACATATTTATCGCCGCTACGCCAGAGACAGAACATGCACCTCAGCGAACGGACCTGGACGGACGCCGCCGACGCCGAGACGGAGCTGGCCATCCTGCCGATCGGCAGCACCGAGCAGCACGGCCCCCACGCCCCGCTGGGGACGGACGTCCTGACGGCCGAGGCGGTCGCCGAGGCGGGCGTCGAGCGCTACGACGGCGAGGTCGTCGTCGCGCCGGCGATCCCGGTCGGTGTCGCCGAGGAACACCGCCAGTTCTCCGGCACCCTGTGGGTCAGCGAGGAGACGTTCCGATCGTACGTCCGCGAGACGGTCGCCAGCCTCGCCGAGCACGGCTGGGACCGGGTCGTGCTGGTCAACGGCCACGGCGGCAACGTCGGCGCGCTGCGCGAGGTCGCAGGCCGGATCGTCCGCCGCGACGACGCCTACGCGGTCCCCTTCACCTGGTTCGACGCGGTCGGCGACCACTCGGCGGACATGGGTCACGGCGGCCCGCTGGAGACCGCGGTGCTGCGCGCCGTGGCGCCCGAACTCGTCCGCGAGGATCGGATCGAGGAGGCCCGCGAGGACGCCAGCGACGGCTGGGGCGAGTGGGTCAGCGGCGTCAACCTCGCGTTCGACTCCGCGGAGTTCACGGAGAACGGCGTCGTCGGCGACCCGGGTGAAGGAGACGCGGAGCGCGGCGAAGAACTGCTCGAGTTGGCGGCCGACGCGCTGGCGGCGCTGCTCGACGCCGTCGCGGAGCGCGACGTGGAGCGGCCCGACGATCGGCGGTAGCGCGGCGTGATTCTCGAATCGTCCGCGTCTACTCCGCTTCGGCTTCCTCGGCGTCGGCGTCCGCATCGGCGTCGGCGTCCGCATCCGCACCGTCGTCTTCGATCGCCTCGGCGGCCTCGTCGAGTGTTCCCCGGAGGTCCGGGATCGTCGCGGTGAGATCGCCGACCTGCTCGTGGGCGTCCTCGATCGTCTCGATCGTCTCCTCGATCTCCTCGATCGATTCTTCGAGGTCGTCGGCGTCGTCGAACGCGTCGGCGCGCTGGCCCATCGTGAACCACTTCTTGGCGTCGTGCAGCTCGTCGGCGGCGTCCTCGACGTCGAGCGCCGAGCGCAGCGCGTTGAGCACGCCGAGCACGTTGTCGGCCTCCGCGTCCCAGACTTCGTCGCTGTCGGGGAGCGCGGCCCGGGCGTCGTCGAGCGACGCCTCGACGTCCTTGCGCATCTCGCTTGCGGCCTCGCCGAACAGTTCGTCGTCGTCGAGCGTCGACTGGCTCATACCGAACACTTCGACCCGTCAACGGTTAAAAAGTCGCCCGAAAGTGAAAGTGAAATCCGACCGAAGAGCGATCCAGAAAGCGGTTCGGACTTCCGCCGCGGGAACGATCCGAAACGAACGTAATGCCGAACGCTCGTCGTCGGTCGGCGGCGTCGGCGCGCCGCGCTGCGACCCGCAACTCGGCGATGCGCTCGCCTACGCCTCTCCGAGCCGATAGGGATGATCCAGCGGGTCCGCGGCGACGGCGATCGCCGCGTGGATCGTCAGCGCGACGGCCAGGAGCCCGATGTTCCACCACGGCGAGTTGTACCAGATCAGGTCGAGTCCCCACGACTGCCGGACGAACGGCCAGAGCGGTTCGATCGGCGTGGAGAGGTCCGGCGCCGAGAGCATGTCCGCGAAGATGTGGCTCAGCCCGCCCACCGCGTACGCCGCGGCCGCGAACACGAACGCGCTGGTCCTGTCGAACCGTTCGCCGCGGGTCCAGCGCTCGAACGGCCCGGCGAACGCGACGGCGGTGAGCGCGCCGGCGACGACGCTCGCGCCGAGGACCGCGACGACCGTGTGCGTGATACCGTGGTGGTGGATCGCCGCCGGGAACCACTGACTGAGAAACAGGTCGATGTCCGGGAGCAGCGCGGCCACGGCCGCGATCCCGATGAACGCCAGGCTGGCGCGATCCGTCCAGACGAACCACGCCGGGATCGCCCACAGCAACCCCATCGCCACGTGTCCCATCACGTCGACCATTGGGCCCAAACGTACGCCGGCCGATCTGAAACCGCTGGCCCCTAAAAAACTTGATCGATCGCCGACGGGCGTCGATCGACTGGCGGCCGGCGCCCGTCAGTCGCCGCCGCGCCGCACTTCCTCGACGCGCATCAGGGGGTAGCCGTCCTCCATCGCCATGCTGGTGACGACCTCGGTGCCCTCGTAGTCGACGACGATCTCGACCTCCATGAACTCGCCCGTCAGCTCGGTGTAGCCGTGGTCGATCGCAGCGTCGAGGCGATCCTCGAGGATGTCGACGGTGACGCCGACGCAGTGGGGCTGGTTCTCGATCGACTCCTCGATGGCGCGCTCCAGGCTCCTCGCGTTGTCGGGGCTCACCGGCGTCCCGGCGAACTGGTGGTACAGCGTGCCGAACTTGACGCCGGCCTCGAAGCACGCTCGCTCGCCGACCGTCGGCGTCGCGTCGGATTCGTCCATGTCAGCTGATCGGGGTCCGGCGTCCTAAATCGCATGGTACTTACCGACCCTCGTCCACTGAGATATTGAATGGACGACCCCGTGCTCCTGACCGGCGCCAGCGGGCGCGTCGGGCAGGCCATCCTGGGCGGGATCGCGGACGACTACGAGTGGCGACTCCTCGATCGCGAACCGCCGACCGGCGACCATCCCGGCGAGTACGTCGTCGCGGACATCACCGACTACGACGAGGTCCGGGCGGCGATGGAGGGCGTCGGCGCGGTGATCCACCTCGCCGGCGATCCACGCCCCGAGGCGCCCTGGTCGAGCGTGCTGGAGAACAACATCGACGGCGCCAAGACCGTCTACGAGGCCGCCGTCGACGCCGGCGTCGAGAAGTTCGTCTTCGCCTCCTCGAACCACGCCGTCGGCGCCTACGAGACCGACGAGCGCACGCCCGAGATGTACCGAGATCACCACGAGCTCCGCCTCGACGGCACCGAGCTCCCCCGCCCGACCAACCTCTACGGCGTCAGCAAGGCGACGGGCGAGGTGCTCGGCCGGTACTACCACGACGAGCACGACCTCGACGTCGTTTGCGTGCGGATCGGCAACCTCACCGAAGGCCACCCGCCGATCGACTACGAGCGCGGCCAGGCGATGTGGCTCTCCTACCGGGACTGCGCCCACCTGTTCGACCGCTGCCTGCGGGCCGACTACGACTACGAGATCGTCTACGGCATCTCCGACAACGACCGCAAGTACTACTCGATCGATCGCGCGAAGGACGTGCTCGGCTACGACCCGCAGGACAACTCCGCGCACTTCGAGGGCGAGGAGCGGGTTCACGGTCCCGAAGCCTGAGTTCGGCGCCCGGCGCCAATGCTCGACGTCCGGCGCCGTCGCTCGGCGTCTCGATGCGCTCTACACTCGTCAACGACTGCTCCCAGCGCAGCTTAGTCGAACAGCCCTTCGACGTCTTTCTCCCGCGAGCGTCGCCGGTCGACGTGCTGTCCGAGCCGCTGGTAGATGATCCCTCTGTTCTCGGCGTCGCCGACGAAATCGAGCAGGAACGTGACGTACTTGCTGCCCTCGTCGCCCGCGTCGAGGTCCTCGCGGGCGTACCGGACGGCCCGCTCGACGACGGCGTCGTCGAAGCCGTCGATCGCCTCCGCGAGCAGCGGCGCCGCGATCCAGACCGCGTCGACGTCGAGATCGGCCAGCTCGACGGCCCGCCCGTCGACGCGCAGCTTCGGCGGATGCCGCCGCTCGATCGCCTCGGGATCGGCCGCGAGCGTTGCGAGAAAGGATCGTGCCGTCTCGACGTTCACGTCGCGGTAGTCCGCGGGGAGGTCCGCGAGATACTCGCCCGCGCTCTCGGCCAGCCCGACCGCGCCCTCCCAGTTGCGCCCGCGGGCGTGGTGGACCGCGGCGGTGAACTGGATCAGCCCGTGGAGCAGCCGCTCGTCGTCGGTGCCGCGCTCCAGATCGAGCCAGTACTCTTCCCAGGCGTCGTGGGCCGCGTGGTGGTAGCCGGCGTTGTACGCGGCGACGCCCGCGCGGAGTCGGGACTCCATCGTGCGGGCGTTCGGAGAGAAGACGGAAATAGTCAGGCGCTGCGGGCTTCCTTCGCCTTCGGACGCAGGTTCCCGTAGCCGCACTTCCGGCAGCGGTCGGCCTCGGCGGCGTTGCGCGCGTTACATCGCATGCAGATCATCTTGTTGAGCAGCCGTCCCTCCGCTTTTTCGAACGTAGCCATACCCGCCCGTTGGCCGCTCGCTCGTTTAAGCGTGGTGGTTTCCCGACCGGGCGCAGCGCTCGGTAGTTCGGGACGACGCTCCGACAGCGGTCGAAGCGACGCTTTGCCGTCGCTACGCGCTCGCCGTAAAACCGCAGAAGAACGCGCTACCTAGTTAGAGACGGCCGGCCTTCTGGAGCTTCATCAGGTCCTCGGTGTCGAGAGTCTCGCCGTCCTTGAACCGCTCGTAGATCTCCTCGGCTTCCTGCTCGACTTCCTCTTTCTCCTGCTCGCGCTCGGACTTGCGCTCTTCTTCCTCTTCCTTGTCGAGTTCGCGCAGGCGCTTCTGGACGCGGACGAAGTCCTCGTGGTGGCGGTCGGCGGCCTCCTGGGCCTCCACGAACAGCTCGTGCATCTCGTCGGCGTCGTCGCGGATGTCGTCGGCCTCCCGATAGGCCTCGATCATCTGGTTGTGGTGCTCCTGGGCCTTGTCGGCGAGCTCGGTCACCTTCTGGTGGTGCTGGGACGCTTCCGATCGCACTTCCTCGGCCTCCTCGACGAGGTCGTCGAGCTCCTCGTTCTGGTCGAGTTTTTCCTTGCGCTCGGTGTACTCCTCGCGCTTCTCCTCGATCTTCTCGATGAGCTCGCGCTCGTCTTCGGTGCTGAGGACCTCGGTCTGCTGCTTAAACTCCAGCTCCTCGATCTCCTCTTCGAGCTCCTCGAGGTCCTTGCCCTCGTCGAGCTCCATGTCCGACTTCATGTCCTCGACCTTGTCGAACAGCTCGTTGGCCTCGGCGTTGAGCTCGTTGCGCTTCTCCTTGTGCTCCTGAACCTGCTCGTTGAGCTCGTCGCGCTTCTCGCGGTGTTCCTGGGCTTCGTCGACCTTCTCGCGTGTCTTCGCGTTCAGGTCGTCCCGCTTGGAGGCGCGTTCGGACGCCAGCTGGTTCAGCTCGTTTCGTCGGTCTCGCAGCTGCCCTGCGAGCTTGATGAGCTGTCCTTTCGATTTGTTCTCGAGGTCGTCTTCCGTGAGTTCGACGTTGTCCGCTTCGTCGAGTTCTTGTGCTTCTACCATTGTTAGTCAAGCCTCTGTGCCATACCCGCACCGGCGGGACAGCAGTAGCTCGCGACGTGTGACGACGGTTCAGTGATAAGATCCCCTGTCATTGGTCTGCGAGCGATGCTGCCTGAACGCCGGTGGCGTTCTGGTACCCGTTACTAACGGGGCTTGCAATTTAAAAGTACCGGTCATCTACCCCGTGAAAACAGTTAGCAAGCGGCCTGACGGGCCGTGTAAGGGGTTGCCAATGGGGCCGTAGCGACATATAAAAGACCGTGCGCCGAGTGGCGGCGTCCTCCCGCGGATCGTTACAGCCGGTAGGTGTTCGTAACCCGCTCGCCGTCGACGGTCGTCGTCAGGACGACCTCGTCGGCGCCCTTCGGAATCTTCAGCCCGCCGGCGGACTCGCTGTCGAGCGGGTCGACCGTCGCCTCGAACGAGCCGCTGCGGTCGCCGGCGGTCCACTCGACGGCTGCTTCGACCGGATCTGCGGCGTCGTTGACCACCGTGACGCCGACGGCGCCCGGGTTCGGCGCGGCGTCGAGCACGGCCTGCACCGGCTCGTAGGCGTCCGCGAGCGCCTCGTAGGCCGGCTTCTCCTGGCCGTCGGCATCGAGGACGCCCATCCCGCCCGCGGGCCGGACGTCCCGCAGCGCGAACGCCGCGAGCACGTCGGCGTCGCGACGCCGAAGGCCTTCGCCGACGCGTTTGAGCGTCCGGGCCTGCTCGCGCTGAGTCGCCGGAGGATCGCCGGTGTCGAGGCGATCTTCGAGGTCGGCGGTCGGCTCGACATCGTCGCGGTCGAGCACCGATCCGGCGCCGAACTCCGCGACCACGTCGCCGAGTCCGGGGTACCGGTCCAGCAGCCGGTCGACGTCGTCAGCCCGGCCGTAGTCCCACCCCGGATACAACGTCGCGGCGTCGGCGCCGGTTCCCGGCGGGCCGGTGACGGGCACGACCGGACGGTCGGTGTCGAACGATGCCGCGATCTCGTCGTCGGTCGAGCGGTCGTAGTTCGTCCGCCAGGCGCGCCAGCGCAGCCGGGAGCGGGCGAGCCTCCCGCTTCCGAGGGGCTGCTCGAAGGGAGTTCGGGGGTCGTCCCGGACGCCGTAGATCCCCACGCTCGGGCTGGACCGGCAGGTTTCGACCAGCGCGTCGGACAGCTCGGCGCCCCGCTCGGGATCGACGTCGGCGTCGCCGGTCAGGGGCAGATCCTGCCAGACCAGCAGCCCGGCCTCGTCGCAGGCCTCGCGGAACGTCGGCGACGGGACGTGCGCGTGTGCGCGGACCAAATTCGCGTTCGCGCCGGCGACGGCCGCGACGTCCGCCTCGGGGTCCTCGCTCGGGAGAACGTTGAGTCCGCGTGCGCGCGCCCGCTGCCCGTTGACGACGAGCCCGTCGTCGAGTTCGACGGTGCAAAAGCCGGTCGTCGCCGATCGCTCGGCGCCGTCCAGTTTCGCGGTCACCTCGTAGCGGTGCTGTGAGCCCAGTCCGCGTGGCCACCAGAACTGCGGGTCCCTGACCTCGATCTCCCTGGTCACCGTCACGCGCTCGCCGGCCGCGGCCCGCACCCGCGCCCGCTCCATCGCGCCGCCGCCGCGGAACCCTTTGGGGCGGAGCGACAGCGTCGCGCGCTCGTCGACCGCCTCGGCGGCGTCGACGGTCAGTTCGGCTTCGATCGTCGCCCGCTCCTCGCCGAGCGTCGGCGTCACCGAGAGGTCGACGAGCGCGACCGGACCGTGGGTCTCGACTCTGGCGTCCCACCAGATGCCCGGGACCCGGTCGGTTTCCGGCAGCAGGTCGGTCTCGTGGACGCCGCCGAAGCCGTCGGTCGGTCGTCGACACTCGACGATCAGTTCGTTGTCCGCCGAGGGCTCGAACTCGAAGCGCGCGGGTTCGAAGTAGGTGTCGTGCTCGCCGAGCAACTCGCCGTCGTGCCAGACGCGCGCTTGCGCGTACAGCCCTTCGAGAACGAGCGTCGCGCGCGTCGCCTCGCCCTCGCGCGGGTCGGGAAACGTCGTCCGGTAGGCGACGGCGTCGGCTCCCGCCAGCGCGTCCGGGCGCCCGGGAACGTCGACGGGTTGGGGATCCTCGACCGCCGGCGGCGCGTCGTCCTCGCTCGGTTCGACCGCGGTCCCCAGCCACTGGCCCAGCATCACTACCCACTCCACCGCACGGGACCGAAATAGGTCTTACTCTCGACAGTCCCCGGATCGCCGGCCGTCGGCGCGACGCGGCGTCGAATCGACTACTTTCACTTTCACTCCGGGGAAGGCGCAGTTTAAGGATCCTCTCGGGCGCACCTCGAAGTATGCTCGAACGGCTCACAAGCACGTGCGAGGCCGAGGGGTGCGACCGCGCGCTCGACGACGACCACCTGATGCTCGCGATGGAGACTGAGCACGGCACGCGCCGCGCCTACGAGTGCGATTGCGGCGCCGTCACGATCACGGTCGTGCAGCAGTAGCGGCTGTCCGGATCGAACCGCCCCGCGCTCGCGATCGGAGATGCGTGCGCTCAAGTCGCCCGACCGAGAATCGCCGCCCATGGAAGAAGTGATCCGAGCGACGGGTCACCCGAACGTCCTCGCCGAACACACCAGCACGTTCGAGGTGACGACCGACGACTACCTGACACCGGCCGGCGACTGCATCCTCGCGATCGAGGCCGACCGCGCGCCCGCCGACTTCGACGCCGAGTTCGTAGAAGCGTGCCAAGACCGCGACGCCACCATCACCGCCGAGCTGGCCGTCGAGACCGCCGACGGCACCCGCGTCGAGACGATCACCGGCAGCGGCCACCCCGAGCTATCCTTCGCGAGCGAGCGCAGCGCCGTCGGCCGAACGAGCGACCACGTCGACGAGCGCACGGTGATGATCGACGCCGACAGCCCCGCGCTCGGCGTCGACCGCGAGATCGTCGCGGCGCTGGCCGACGGCGCCGACGCGACGCTGACGCTGTCCGTGGAGTGACGCCGCTGCGATGGAGTGGCGCCGCTGCGAGGACTTACGCGTCGGCGTCGACGTGCTTTTCGACCAGCTCGACGTTTCTGCGGTTCGCCTTCCACGCCGTGTCGAACAGCGTCCCGAGGATCGGGACCATCCCGACCGTGGCGTCGAGACCGATGTTGAACAGCATCCGCCCGATCACGCCCTTCGGGACGCCGAGGTTGACGGCCTCCGCGACGATGTACGTCGAGACGACCGCCGTCGCCCAGTCGCCGGCGATCGGCAGGACGCCGACGACCGGGTCCAGCCCGAATCTGATGTCAGTCCCGGGGACCCGGAACGCGTCGTCGAGCAGCGTGCCGACGGCGTCGATGCGCTTGAGTGCGCCCTCAGTTCCCCCCACGATCGCCTCCTCGAGTTCCGCTTCGACCTCCTCGACCGTCTCTCGGTGACTCATACCCGTCGTACGCCCTCGAACGGTTTAGGCTCGCGGGCGAGGTAGTTTGGCTCGCTATTCCGTCATCCGATCGCACGAGTTACTCCCCGATCCGCTCGCGCGCCGCGGCGACCACCAGCGGGAGCGTGATCGTCGCGTCGGCGTACACGCTGGCGTTCCGACCGGCCTTCTCGATCTTCCCCCACGAGCGGGCCTCCTCCAGGGTCGCGCCCGAGAGCCCGCCGGTCTGCTCGTCGTCCATCGTCAGCTGGACGGCGTAGTCGTACGAGTCGGGCGCGACCAGCATCGTCTGGAGCACGAAGTTCTTCGGGACGCCGCCGCCGACCACCATCGCGCCCGATTTCTCCGCGTCGAACGCCAGATCGGTCAGCGGCGTCATGTCGCCGAGCGCGTCGAGCGCGAAGTCGGTCGTCTGGGAGTACATCCACGCCTGCAGGCCCAGCACGGAGTCCTGGATCGCCGGACAGTAGATCGGCACGTCGTTCTCGTAGGCCGCGGCGGCGACGCCGGCGCCTTCGTCGATCCCCTCGTTCTCGTTGACCTCGGCGTTCGCTCGCCCGAGCTCCTCCGTGAGTCGCTGGATGCTAACCGTCTCCTCGACCTCGGGGAACACCTTCGAGCGCAGGTGCTCTTCAAATAGCGCGAAGTGCTCCTGTGGCAGGTAGACGTTGTAGATGCGGTCGACGCCCTCGTCGCGCAGCTGCTCGTCGTGCTCGCGCATCGTCCCCTCGCCGTGGGTGCGCCCGTGGTGGTGCTTCCCGCCGATCGCCTCGATCGCGTCGTGGGTGAGGTTCGCGCCCGTCGTCACCAGCACGTCGATGTGGCCGTCCCGGATCAGGTCGGCGACGATCTTGCGCATCCCCGTCGGCACCATCGCGCCCGCCAGCCCGAAGAAGTTCGTCACGTCGTCGTCCCCGAGCATCTCCGCGTAGATGTCGACGGCCGCGTTGAGGTCGGCCGCGCCGATACCAGCCTCGCCGTACTGGTCGACGAGCTCGCCGACCGACATCCCGTCGCGCACGTCGGCGTGCCCGATCGGGTCGTGGCCGAACTCCTCGCGCGGCGGCTGTTCGTGCTCCTCGGCGTGCTCGTCGTGGCTCTCGTCGGTCATACCACTCTCTCGCGGTGCGAGCGATTTGAACGCGACGGTCCTGGGATTGGTTGGTTGCGCAGATCGATCTGAAAGCATCTACAACACCGCCTCGAAAGCCCTGACTTCTGGGCTCGGGAGGCTCGCTGTGCTCCTCGCCTACCGGCTGCGGTGCTTGCGTCGGCCGTCTTCCCCGAGACGGCAGCCCCTTTCAGTCCCACCCGTGCGCTTGTCCGGGTAGCCGGTACTGGTGGGGCTGAAAGGGGCCGTCGGGGGCTTTCGAGGTGGAGGTCTCGTTGCTGTTCTGTTCTCCAGCTACTGCAGCACAGGTTTATCCGACAGTGAGCGGCCAAAATCCCCATCCGCCACTCGCTAGCCGCGACGCAGGAGTAAGCCGGTGTGCGACGCACCGCGTCGCGGCGGGGACGATCGTCGCGTTACCGATCGTCCCCGATCGGAAGCGTCGCCTGCTCGCCCCCGAACAGCTACTGCTCCCCTCAGAGTCCGGTCGGGTGGTCGATGAAGGTCGTCTCCAGTCCCCACTCCTCGGCCAGCTCTTGCAGCGACCGGACGCCGAACGTCTCGGTGGCGTAGTGGCCCGCCAGGAACACGTTGATCTCCAGCTCCCGGGCGAGGTGGTACGCCTTCTGTTTCCCCTCGCCGGTGATCAGCGCGTCCGCGCCGGCGGCGGCGGCGTCCTCCAGCCAGTCGACGCCGCTGCCGGTGACGATCGCGATGTCCTCGATCTCGTCGGGCCCGAACGTCATCGCGCGGACGTCCTCGCCGTCGGTGTCCAGTTGCGAGAGTAATCCGGTCGTCAGCTCGTCGGACTCGAACGGCTCGTCGACCCGGCCGCGCTGCCCGATGTACTCGCCGCCGACGGTGCCGAACGGATCGCGATCGTCCAGATCCAGCAGCTCCGCGATCCCCGCCGCGTTGCCGAGTTCCTGATGGCCGTCGAGCGGTAGGTGCGAGACGTACAGCGCGAGGTCGTTCTCGACCAGCGGCGCGATCCGCTCGTACTCCGTCCCGGTCACGCGCTCGATGCCGCCCCACGAGAGGCCGTGGTGGACGACCAGCGCGTCCGCGTCGGCGTCGACGGCGTCCTCGATCGTCGCGCGACCGGCGTCGACGGCAAAGGCGACGCGCTCGACGTCGGCCTCCTCGGGACCGACCTGTAACCCGTTCGCGCTGGCGTCGACGTCCGCGTAGGCGTCCGTATCGAGTCGGTCGTCGTACCGCTCGACGAGTTCGGAGAGTTCCATGCCCGACGGTTTGGTCACCGTCCGATTGTGCGTTGCGGTTCGCGGACTCCTACTCGGGCGTCGGCCGGCCGCTCGACGCCGTTCCCGCGGCCGGACTCCGGCTGACGATCAGCGCCCCGCCCAGCAGGAACGCGGCACCCCATGCCAGAAACGCCAGATCCCACAGCAGCGTCGGCCCGGGGCCGGCGGGATTGACGTGGTGGATGCCGAGCAGCTGGTGGTTGATCAGCCCCTCCAGAAGGTTGAACAGTCCCCAGCCCGCGACCAGCGCCCCGCCGAGCAGGCGCGGCGTCACGACGGCGTTCGGCCGCCGCGCCGCGCGGACGAGCAGCGCCAGTCCGACCGCCGTCGCGAGATACGCGAACGCGTGAAACAGACCATCCGCGAACACGTTCAACCGCAGATCGCCGGCGATCGCGGGGTTCGAGTGGTGGCTCAGCATGTGATGCCACTGGAGTAGCTGGTGGAAGACGATACCGTCGAAGAAGCCGCCGAACCCGATGCCGAGCACCACCCCGGCGATTACGATCGGCCGCGCGGCACCGCGACCCGCGCGCTCGGAATCGGTCGAAGCATCTCCCATAGACCCTGCTACTCCGTGCCGGCCGAAAGCCGTTAGCCCCCGTTACGTTGGCCTACTCGCTCGCCGCGTGGGTGAACACGAACTCGCGGAGCAGTTTCCCGGCCAGCGTCGCGGCCTGCCCGTCGTCGCGGTCGTTCACCTCGACGACGTCGAATCCGTCCGAGAGCGGCGCGACCGCCCGGACGACGTCGCGCAGCTCGCGCCCCTCCAGCCCGAACGGCTCGGTCGTGCCCGTGCCCGGGGCCACCGACGGATCTGCCGCGTCGATATCGACGCTGAGATACACCGACCGCTCGCGCAGGCGCTCCGGTGGCGACCACTCGCCGACGTCCTCCGGCGGAACGACCGTCACGTCGTCGCGCTCGGCCCGGTCCCACTCGTCCTCGCTCCCCGTTCGCGCGCCCAGCACGAACGCCTCGTCGGCGACGTCGAGCGCGTGGCGTGCGACGGTCGCGTGGCTCAGCTCGTTGCCGTCGTACGCCTCGCGGAGATCGAGGTGGGCGTCCAGACAGACGAACGCGTCGGGGTCGACAGCGCGGACGCCGGCGACCGAGACGGTGTGCTCGCCGCCGAGCACGAGCGGGACGGCGTCGTCCCAGACGACGTCGGTGACGACGCCCTCCAGGTAGTCGAGATACTCGGCGGCGTCGTCCCACGCGCGGACGTCGCCCTGATCGTGCACGAAGAGGTCAGAGAAGTGCGCGTCCGTCCGTCGATCGTAGTCGTCGAAGGTCCGGGCGAACCGGCGGATGCGGTCCGGGCCGAACCTGGTGCCGGGCTGGAACGTCGTCGAGACGTCCAGCGGCGCCCCGACGACGACGTAGTTCGCGTCGTCGCGGGCGGCGCCGGCACCGGGAAACATCAGTCCTGCAGGATCTTGCGCTGCTCTTCCATCTCGAGGTACTCGATGTCGTCGTCGGGCGAGAGGTCGACGTCGCCGGGCGTCTTGATCGAGATCGTCTCGTACGTTTCCAGATCCATGACCTGCGCGACGTCGGCGCTCTCGACGCTGACGACCTGGCCCTGCTTGCGGTTGATGATCGGGACCCAGATCTTCGCGTCCACGGGCTGGGAGAGGCTGCGCTTCTGGTCGTCGAAGACGCCCTTGCCCTCGATGCGAGCCTTGGCGCTGCCGTGCTTGCCCGGCTTGGCCGTGCTGTAGGAGGTGATCTTGCACGGTTCGTCGTCCATCATCACGTAGTTGCCTTCCTGAAGGTCTCGCACTTCCTTCTGCTCTTTCGCCATACCCGCGACGTAATATCCGCGGGTGTATAAACGGTTTGGAAACGCGGAGCGTCGAATTCCGGACAGCTACGGCCGATTCTGGCCGTCCGGGCCGATCGCTGAGCGGGGCCCTCAAGTGGCTGTCGGACCAACGCCCGCGCATGGTAGACGATCCCGAGCCCGCCGAGAACATCAGCGGCGGCGCGGCCGGCGGGGGTACGACAGCAACGTTCGAGCCGGCCGATGCGGAAACTCGTGCGGAGGCCGTCGTCGACCGGCTCGGCGAACTGTACTGGCAGAAAGCCTACGGCGGCCGGGACGCATTCGAGTGTCTCGTCCGGACGATCCTGAGCCAGAACACCAGCGACGTGGCGAGCCAGCCCGCTCACGACGCGCTGATGGAGCGGTACGCGCCCGACGATGACGAAGCAGCGACGTCAGACGCCGACTCCGCCGAGCCGACGCCGGACGCCGACCTCGCCGCGGCGCTCGCGGCGGCCGACCGCGAGGAGCTCGCCGAGACGATCCGGCCGGCGGGACTGTACAACCGGAAATCGGAGGTGATCCAGACCGTGTCCGAGCGCGTGCTCGACGAGTACGGCTCGACGGCGGCGTTCGACGCCTTCGTCCGGGAAGAGGACCCTTCGAACGTCCGCGACGCGCTGCTCGATTTCGGCGGCGTCGGTCCGAAGACCGCCGACTGCGTGTTACTGTTCGCGGGCGGGCGCGAGGGGGTATTTCCTGTGGACACTCACGTCCACCGGATCTACCGCCGCATCGGCGTCGCGCCGCCGGATGCCGACCACGAGGGCGTTCGGGCGGCGCTGGAGCGCGACGTCCCGCCCGAGAAGTGCGGGTTCGGCCACACCGCGAGCATCCAGTTCGGGCGCGAGTACTGCTCGGCGCGCAAGCCCGCGTGTCTCGACGGGGGAGAGGAGTGTCCGATGGCGGATCTGTGCGATCGGGTCGGCGTCGACGCGGAATCGGGTGCCGTTGTCGATCCTGCGGAAGCCGTCGAAAAGTAAGAGAACTTCGCAGTCAGTACGACTTCGCGAAGTACGCGACCTCGTGGGCACCGTCGCCGCAGATCGCACACGACCTTTTACTTCGTCGGGTGTGCTCGCGGCTCTCGCCGCTCGCACACCACTCCTCGCAAAACGTCGATGAAAACGACCGAGTGCTCGCTCCGCTCACACTCGGCGAAACCGCGCTCACTTCGCTCGCGCAGTACGCTCAGTACGACTTCGCGAAGTACGCCACTTCGTGGGCTTCGTCCCCACAGATAGCGCACTCGTCGCTCTCGGGCTCGACGTCCCGATCGAGCGGACACATCACGATCTCGGCGGCGATCTTCTCCTTGATCGCGGTCTCGCAGGCCTCGTCGCCGCACCACGGCGCCTTGACGTAGCCGCGGTGCTGGCCGATCGTCCCGAGGATCTCCTCGGCGCTGTCGGCCTCGCGCACGTTCTCTTCGAGGTTCTCTTCGGCGGCCTCGTAGAGCTTGTCGTACACGTCGTCGAAGTGATCCTCGACCGTCTCCGCGATCTCCTCGCGGTCCTCGACGATCGACTCGCCGTCGGGGCGGTGGACGACCGTGATCTCCTCGTCCTCGACCTCGTTGGGGCCGATCTCGAAGCGCACCGGGACGCCGTTGAGCTCGTGCTCGTTGAATTTGAACCCGGGGTTGCGCTCGTCGCGGTCGTCGAGGTCGACGCTGATGCCGGCGTCTTCGAGCTCCTCGGCGATCCCCTCGGCGTACTCTAGGACCTCGTCTTTGGTGTCTTCCTGCCAGATCGGGACGATCGCGACCTGCGTGGGCGCCACGGTCGGGGGAACGACGAGCCCCTGCTCGTCGCTGTGGGTCATGATCAGCGCGCCGAGCGCGCGCCAGGACAGGCCCCACGAGGTGGTGTGGGCGACCGCCTCGTCCTCGTCTTCGTCGGTGTAGGTGATGTCGAACGCCTCGGCGAAGCTCGTCCCGAGGTAGTGGCTGGTCGCGCTCTGGACCGACTTGCCGTCGGGCATCAGCGCCTCGACGGTCGTCGTCGTGTGGGCGCCGGGGAACTTGTCGTGGGGCGGCTTCCGGCCGCGCATGACCGGGATCGCCAGCACGTCTTCAAATAGGCGTTCGTACTGGTCGAGCCGGAGCATCGTTTCGTCCCAGGCCCCGTCCTCGCTGGCGTGGGCGGTGTGGCCCTCCTGCCAGAGGAACTCCTTGGTGCGGAAGAACGGCTTCGTCTCGGTGGCCTCCCACCGGACGACGCTGCACCACTGGTTGAGCCGCAGGGGCAGGTCGCGGTGGCTGCGCACCCAGTCGGCCATGAACGGTGCGATGATGCTCTCGCTGGTCGGGCGGACCGCGAGACGTTCTTCGAGTTCCTCGTGGCCGCCCTGCGTCACCCACGCCACCTCGGGGTCGAACCCTTCGACGATGTCTTTCTCCCGTTCGAGGAAGCTCTCGGGGATGAACATCGGGAAGTAGGCGTTGTCGACGCCGGTGTCCTTGAACCAGCCGTCGAGGTTGTCCTGCAGCGCCTCCCAGAGGGCGTACCCCCGGGGTTTAGTGACGATGAAGCCGCCCATCGGCGCGTAATCTGCCAGCCCCGCCTTCTGTACGACCTCCGCGTACCAGTCGCCCGTCGCGTACTCCTTGCTCTCCGTGATGCCGAGTTCTTGCTCGCTCATGCTGTCCCTTGTTCCACACGAATCCGTCGGGGGTAATAGACGAACCGATACGGTCGGACGCCGCTGTCGTTCTTGCGGCTCGATACCGCGCGATCGGCGTTCGACCTCTCGGATCGTCGAAAGAGTGAACCGCCTTCGATTCGTGTGTTAACGTACCATGGGTGTCGACGAGGAGGACCGCCGGCCGGACGCGGACGACCCGCTCGAGGACGTTCCGCAGGCTGCGCTGACCGCGCTGACCGACGTTCGGCGACGGTACGTGCTCTACTACCTCCGGGACCGCGACGGCGCGGACCTGACGACGCTGGCCCGGGTCGTCTCCGGCTGGATCGGCGCCGAGAGCGACGCGGGGCTGACGACCAGCGCGGATCACGACCGGCTCGAACTCGAGCTCCACCACACCCACCTTCCGACGCTCGACGACGCCGGCCTCCTCGACTACGACGCCGAGACGAACTACGCGAGCGCCCGATCGCTTCCGGAACCGCTCTCGGAGTTGCTCGACAGGACGAGCGACCTCGAAGCGCCGGCCGTCGAGCGATCGTCCGCCGCGGTCGATCTCCCGGACGAGATCCCCCCGTTTAGGGCGCCCGGGCGCGTGGACTCGTTGCGGGAACTCGTCGCGGCCATCGAGCGAACCGCGACGACGATCACCGTCTTCGCGTCCGAACCGCACGAGGAGCTGCTCGACCAGTTTTCGACCCGTAACGTCGAGATCTCGCACGAGTCGCTGCCCGCGGTCGCCGACGACGGGTTCGTGCTGGTCCAGCAAAACGGCGCGGCGCTGGGATCGATCGGCCTCGACGCGCTCCGGGAGGCCGATCGGGCGACGGTCGCCCCGCCCTGGGGCGACCGCGGCGACAGCCCGGCGTACCGCCAGTTCCTGTCGCTGTTCCGGGAGACAGCGTTCAGCACGGACTCGCGGCGCGAGCTGCTCGCGACGACCCGCGAGATCGAGGACCGGGCCTGGCGAACGGGCGAGGGACGGCTTCGCGCGGGCTTCCAGTCGCTGTCGGCCTATCAGTCCCAGCTGTCGGTGTATCGCCGGCTCGGCTCCGAAACCGACCTCGACGTTCACGTGTACGGCCGGCCCGACTGGACGCCGCCGGCGGTCGAGGGCGTCCGGCTCCACGAGGAGGCCGACGACGAGGATATCGGACGAGTCTGGTTCGTCGTGTTTCGCGACACCGCCGCCGAGCGGGACGGCGCCGGCCGGTCAGCCGGCGGCTCGGACGCCGCCGCGAACCGCGGCTCGAACTCCTGTGCCCTGCTCGCGGAAGAACGCAAGCCCGACCGGTACTTCGGCTTCTGGACGTACGACGACGAGTTCGTCGCCGAGATTGACGACTACCTCGCGGCGGCGTACTAGTGAGTCGCCCGAACGACTCCCGACGACCGACGGTCAGGCTTCGGCGTCTCGACGCCGCGGTTCGGCATCCTGACGCCGACCTTTGGCATCGTGACGCCGCAGTTCCACCTCGTCACCGCGCCGGTTCACCGATCGGCGCGCCGAACGGCGACGTCGACCGCGAAGGGGCTCTCCCCTTCGGTCCAGTTCCAGCCGGGCAGGCGCGTCTGGAACCCCGCCGCGAGCGCGGCGTCGAGATCGTCGGCGCCGGCGCCGCCCTCGTCGGGGTGGTGGGTGACGTCGGCGTAGTGGAACGTCGCCTCGCCGAGCAGGCCGAACGGCTGGGCGCCGGCGATCGCGGCCGCGAGCTGCCGCCCCAGGAGTTCGTCGACGACGAACCCGGGGTAGTCGTCCTCGACGTCGAGGTCGCGCAGCAGCGCGACGAGCGCGGCGACGTTGACCGCGAGGTCGCCGTCGGCGAACACGGCGTCGACCTCGGTGCGGTACCGTTCGGCGGTGACGCCGTCGACCTCGGCGTCGAACACCGCGGAGAGATCGGCGCGGACGTCGTTGATGAGATCGACGGCAGCCTCGCGAGTCCGGACCCACTCGTACTCACGTTCGACGGTCGCGCGCGAAACGTGCATACGAAGCGATACTTGCGCGTTCCCTTACCCGTTATTGCGAAGGCTTTTATAACACGGAGCTAATACGGACGAACAAGCGGGTTCTCCCTGGAATCCTCCCGCACGGACCTGGACCATTTCCCGGTCGAAGCGAACGGAACCCTGATACCGAAGGATCAGTATGCGTACTCTCCGGCACTCAGACATCGTACGGCGGACGTGTCGTGCGGTCGCTGTCGCCGTCGCGCCGGAGCCCCGGTATCGTCGCTTCGACGCCGCTTCCGAGGGACCGCCCGGCGGTCGCCCGTGCCGTCCGACGGGGGGACACCACGCTACCGCGACGTTATGACCTATGAGTTCCGTTGACCAACAACTCGACGAGTTGCGTACAGAGATCAAGAGCGAACTGCCGAGCGACATCTCCGTTTCGGAGGTGAAGTACGAGGGCCCCGAGCTGGTCGTGTACACGCGCGATCCCAAGGAGTTCGCCCAGCAGGGCGATCTGATCCGCCAGCTGGCCAGCAAGCTCCGCAAGCGCATCACGGTTCGACCGGATCCGGACGTGCTGTCCGAGCCTCGCGAGGCCCGCGAGCAGATCCTCTCGGTGATTCCCGACGACGCCGGCGTGTCCGACCTGGATTTCCACAAGGACACCGGCGAGGTCGTCATCGAGGCCGAGAAACCCGGCATGGTGATCGGCCGCCACGGCTCGACGCTTCGGGAGATCACCAAGGAAGTCGGCTGGACGCCGGAAGTCGTCCGGACGCCGCCGATCGAGTCCTCGACGGTCTCGAACGTCCGGAACTTCCTCAAGCAGGAGCGCGACGAGCGCCGGGACGTCCTCGAACGCGTCGGCCGGCAGATCCACCGCGAGGAGATGTCCGACGAGGAGTACGTCCGCATCACGACGCTCGGTTGCTGTCGCGAGGTCGGCCGCGCCGCGTTCGTCCTCTCGACGCCCGAGACGCGCATCCTCATCGACTGCGGCGACAAGCCCGGCGCCGAAGGCGAGGTGCCGTACCTGCAGGTGCCCGAGGCGCTGGGCGCCGGCGCGTCGAACCTCGACGCCGTCGTGCTGACCCACGCCCACCTCGACCACTCCGCGCTCCTTCCCCTCCTGTTCAAGTACGGCTACGACGGTCCCGTCTACACGACCGAGCCGACCCGCGACCTGATGGGCCTGCTCCAACTGGACTACCTCGACGTCGCCGCCAAGGAGGGTCGCGCGCCGCCGTACGACTCCGAGATGGTCCGCGAGACGATCAAGCACACCATCCCGCTGGAGTACGGCGACGTCACCGACATCGCGCCGGACGTCAAGCTCACGCTGCACAACGCCGGCCACATTCTGGGGTCGGCGGTCTGTCACTTCCACATCGGCGACGGCCTGTACAACGTCGCGTTCTCGGGCGACATCCACTACGACGACACGCGCCTGTTCAACGGCGCAGTCAACGACTTCCCGCGCGTCGAGACGCTCGTCCTCGAGTCGACCTACGGCGGTCGCAACGACTACCAGACCGACCAGGACGACGCCGAGCGCAACCTCAAGCAGGTCATCAAGGACACCTACGAGAAGGACGGGAAGGTGCTGATCCCGGCGTTCGCCGTCGGGCGCTCCCAGGAGATGATGCTCGTTCTCGAGGAGGCGATGCGCAGCGGCGACATCCCCGAGATGCCCGTCCACCTCGACGGGATGATCTGGGAGGCGACGGCGATCCACACGACCTACCCCGAGTACCTCCGGGACGACCTTCGCGACCGGATCTTCCACGACGACGAGAACCCGTTCCTCGCCGACGAGTTCAACCACATCGACGGCGGCGAGGAGGAACGCCAGGAGGTCGCCGACGGCGAGCCCTGCATCATCCTCTCGACGTCGGGGATGGTCACGGGCGGCCCGATCATGTCCTGGCTGCGCCATCTCGGCAGCGATCCGGACTCGACGCTGACCTTCGTCGGCTACCAGGCTCAGGGGACGCTCGGCAGTCGCATCCAGAGCGGCTGGGACGAGATCCCGATCGACGACGCCGACACCGGCCGCCAGTCGACGCTCACGCTGAACATGGACGTCGAGACGGTCGACGGCTTCTCCGGTCACGCCGACCGGCAGGGCCTGGAGAACTTCGTCAAGACGATGAATCCCCGCCCGGAGAAGGTGCTGTGCGTCCACGGCGACGAGTCCTCGACGCAGGATCTCTCATCTGCGCTGTACCACGATTACAACATGCGGACGTTCGCGCCGAAGAACCTCGAGACGTTCCGCTTCGTGTAACAAGCCCTCGCTCCCTCCGGTCGCTCGCCCTTGCATTCCGCCAGGACCGCTTCTGCACAGCCACCGCCCCAGCAACCGCACCGCGGCCTGCCCTCCCCCTCGGCGCGACACGGAGGTCGCGCCCGGCCACGCTGCGGTTTCGACGCGGGACTCAAACACGAGAAAATAGGTGAGCCTCGCGCTCGCTGCGCTATCGGGCGTATCGAGAAACGACGAAGCGATAGAAAACGCCGCCGTCGGGTCGCTTACTCGGGCTTCAGGCCTTCGTCCTGCACGCGCATGATCGCCTCGCCGTCGGCGAGGTTCGGCGCGTCGACCAGCTTGAACACGCGCTTGTCGCCCTTGGACTTGCGGATGTAGATGCGGAACGTCGAGGTGTGGCCGAGAATGTTCCCGCCGATGGGCTGGGTCGGATCGCCGAAGAACGAGTCGGGGTTCGAGGCGACCTGGTTGGTCACGAGCACGGCGGTGTTGTTGAGGTCGCCCACGCGCATCAGGTCGTGGAGGTGCTTGTTGAGCTTCTGCTGGCGCTCGGCGAGCTCGCCGCGGCCGACGTACTCGGCGCGGAAGTGGGCGGTCAGCGAGTCGACGCACAGCAGGCGAACCGGGTACTCGTCGTCCTGACTCTCGCTGGCGAGTTCCTTGGCCTTCTCGGCGAGCAGGATCTGGTGATTGCTGTTGAACGCCTTCGCGACGTGGATCTTGTCGAGGACGCTCTCCAGGAGCGCATCCATGGTGTCGTCGTCCCCGGGTTCGCCCTCGATCTCTCGCTCTTCGAGCATGGCGGCGATAATCTCGTCGTCGAGCCCGCGGATCATGTCGTCGATCCGCTCGGGGCGGAACGTGTCCTCGCTGTCGACGAAGATCGCCGAGCCGTGCAGGCCGCCGTGCTCCTTGGGCAGCTGGACGTTGACCGCCAGCTGGTGGGTCACCTGGGACTTGCCGGCGCCGAACTCGCCGTACACTTCCGTGATCGACTGGGTCTCGACGCCGCCACCCAGCAGTTCGTCGATTTCCGGGATGTTGAATTTGAGCTTGCCGATCTCCTCACGTCGTTCGAGCACCTGCGCGCCGCTCTCGAACCCGCCGATGTCGGCGGCCTCGCGGGCGGCCTGGATGATGTCGGAGGCCGTGCTCTCGCCGACGTCGGCCGTGTTCGACAGCTCGCCGGGGCTGGCGACCGCCAGGCCCTGGTAGTCGTCGAAGCCGTTGTCGCGAAGCTTCTCTGCGGTTGCCGGTCCGACGCCGGGGAGATCTTCGAGGTCTGCTTCTGCTGCCATACCCGTCCGTTGCCCCCGATGGTACATAAACCTCCGTTAACACCGAAGTGGAAGTGAAACTGGCGCGCGTTCGTCGGGATGTCGCCGCCCGATCGTACCTAAACCTGCGCACACGCGCTGCTCGACATCGAACCGGAGGGGCCTCGTCGAACGAGGGCAAAGTGTGTAGGCGCTTGCTTTTGCAACGGTCCCGTTCTACGTTTCCGGTGTGACCGGGACTCGTCGTCGGGGAGTTTCCCCCTTCCATTCGCGCGCCGGAACACGATAGTATATATGTAAGGAGTTATCATGGTATGCTATCGATGTGGCAACATTCCTCTCGGCACGTCGGAGGGCCCCGGCGTGCGGGCTGTTCTCTTGGGTCGCGGACGACGACCCCCGGCGGCGTTGCCGCGCGTTTGGCGGACTGCGATCGATCGGCGGCGACCGATTTCGGAACCTACCTTCATGAGTAAGAACGACGACAGCGTCAGACCGTCCGGCAGCACAGCATCCGGAACCACCAGCCGCGTCGACACCCACACGGCGTTCGGGGCCGACTCGTACCACCCCGGACAGCCCCGCGTCGTGACCGTCGGCGAGGCGCTCGTCGATCCGGCCTTCGTCGGGCGGATCTACGGGAGCGACCGCGACAACTACGCCAACCGCGACCACCTCGGCCCGCGGCTGCCGGTGCTCCGGGAGGATCCCGACGGGTACGATCCCGCGGATTTCGAGTGGTCGATCGCCGAGCGGCCGGAGGAAAGCGACGCCGAACTGTCGTTCTCGACGCCGACGATCGACGAGCAACCGCGCTACGACCACGGGCAGGACCACGTCACCGAGTTCGTCCCGGACGCGCCCGGAACCTACGTGCTCGAACTCGACGCGCCGGACGGCACCCACGAGCAGACCGTCCACGCGTTCCCGGAACCGCCGGCGGACGCCGAACGCCAGCCGCGGGTCACGCTCGACGCGACGTACGACCCCGCCGCCGCCGAGTTCGTCGTCGAGGCCGACGCCGAGCTCGCGCCCGGCGCCGACGCGTCGACGGCCGCGCTGGAAGTCCTCTTTCTGGCGGACGATCGCGACGCGCTGGCGACCGAGGACGTTCAGATTGATGGATTGACTGCGCGCGTGCCCGAGAGCGCCCTCGGCGGCGAGTCGGCCCGCGTCCACGCCGCGGCCTACGACGGCCGCCTCGCCTCGGTCGTCGACACGGTCGAGCTCTCGCCGGAGGGAGACGTCGACCTGCCGAACCGCCCGCCCGAGTGGATCGAGGACGGCGTCGTCTACGAGATCTTCACCCGATCGTTCGCCGGCGAGCGCGGCGAGACCGACTTCGACGTGCTCGCCGACGGCGTCGAGTACCTCGACTACCTCGGCGTCGACGCCGTCTGGCTGACGCCGATCGTCCCCTCGGCCAGCGCCGCCAAGGAAATTTCGGGCGGCGGTCCCCACGGCTACGACACGCTGGACTACTTCGGCGTCGCGCCGGATCTGGTGCCCGACGGACAGGACCCGATCGAGGCGTACCGGTCGTTCGTCGAGGCGTGTCACGACCGCGACATCAAGGTCGTGTTCGACTTCGTCGCGAACCACTGCGGCCGGGACCACGAGTTCTTCCAGGAATCGATCGACGAGCAGCGCGACGGGCTGGCCGACTGGCCCCGCGTCGACGCCTGGGACGCCGACTCGAAGTACTACGACTGGTTCGACCGGGTCCACGAGGCCCGCTACGACGGCGACGGGCTGGTCGAGCCCGAGCCCCGCGTGACGGGCTTTTTCGACCTGCTGGACATGCCGAACTTCAACTTCGACAACCTCGCGGTGCGCGAGCACCTGCTCGCCGCGGCGGACTTCTGGTCGGGCGAGGTCGGCGTCGACGGGTTCCGCTGCGACATCGCGTGGGGCGTCCCCCACGACTTCTGGAAGGACGTCCGCGAGATCGTCCGCTCGAACGACGGGGAGTTCCTCATGCTCGACGAGTCGATCCCCCACGACGCCGGGTTCGCCGAAAACGAGTTCGACGTCCACTTCGACACGGTCGAGTACACCGGCGCGGCCCACGACATCGCCCGCGGCGAGGGGTCGGCGTTCGACCTGCTCGACGCCGTCGAGGCCCGCGCGGAGAAGGGGTTCCCCGACCACACCCTGCTGCTCAACGCCACCGAGAACCACGACGAGGCGCGCCTGCTCAACGAGGCGCTCCACGCCGACGCCCACGACGACCCCGAACACGTCCAGCGAGCGATCTGGGCGGCCGGCGTCGCGCTGCCGGGCGTCCCCTTCGTCTACTCGGGTCAGGAGCGCCAGATCAGCAAGTACGGCGAGGGCCGCCACCGCGGCGAGGGCGACGACCGCGACGCCGACGTCCGGCCGGGCGGCAAGCAGCGCGCGCTGATGAACTGGGCCAACCAGGGCGATACGGTGCCCGAGGACCACGTCCAGTTCTACCGCGACGTGATCGACCTGTACCACGACGTCGACGCACTCGGTCCGAACGCCGACCTCGAAGACGTCTGGTTCCGATCGGACGATCACGTGCTCGCGTTCGGGCGGGACGCGAGCGATCTGGCGAACCTCTCTGGCCCCGAGCGCGCGGTTGTCGTCGTGAACTTCGGGAGCGACGGGCCGGCTCGTGTCGAACTCCCCTCGATCGTCGACACGACCGACCGGTTCTCCGGGAAGGACCTGGCCGTCGACGCCGCGGACGGGGCGGCGTCCGGCGGTGCGACGGGTGACGGCGCCGCGACGAGCGACGATCTCACCACGGTCGAGGTCGACACGATCGCCGTCTTCGAGACGCCGACGTTCGACGCCGTCGGCGACCCGATCGCGACCTGGACGGGCGACTCGGCGCCCGGACTGGGCCCCGGCCACTACGAGTTCCCGCTCGCGGACGACTTCGCGCCGGGGAGCTTCGACCTGACGAGCTTCGAGGTCCGCAAGTTCGCCGAGAGCTACCAGTTCGTCTTCGAGTTCGACACGATCGAGAACCCCTGGAACCGCGAGACCGGTTTCTCGGTCCAGCTCCCGCAGGTGTACGTCCGCGAGCCGGACGCCGACGGCGGATCGGTGTACGCCCAGGCCGGCGTGAACGCCAGCTTTGAGGCCGAGTACCAGCACCGCGTGCTCGCCCGACCGATGGGCGGCGTCACCGTCGAGAGTGCCTACGGCGACGTGCGCGCGACCGGCGGCGCGGAGGTGCTGTCCGATCGGGACGCCGTGCTCGTCTGGGTCGACACGGACGCCCTGCCGGATCTCGAAGACGCCGAGATCGTTCCGCTGGTGACCGCGTTCGACGAGACCCAGCACGCTCACGTCCGGCAGGTCGAGGCCGACGCCGGGCAGTGGACGTTCGGCGGCGGCCGCGACGACGACCTCAATCCGAACGTGCTCGATCTGGTGACGCCGACCGGACTGAGTCGCGCCGAGGCGCTCGCGTACGACGACGAAGCGCTCGCGACGATTCCGTTCCTCGACGTTTCGGAGTGAGGATTAGCGGTTACTAGCTGACTCGTTTTCTCTGTCACCGCGATCAACGACACCTCGAAAGCCCCTGACGCCTCGACTTCCGGGACTCGCTTCGCTCCTCGGCCTTCGGCGGCTGCGGTGCTTGCTTCGTCCGGGTACGTCGAGGCGTCAGCCCCTTTCAGTCCCACCCCTACGCTTGATCGACCAGCCGACATGGGTGGGACTGAAAGGGGCCGCTCGCTCCGGGAAGACGGGCGCCGTAAGCACGCGACCGAAGGGAGCGCGCGCAGCAAGCCCCTCGACCGGAGCGAGCGGGGGCTTTCGAGGTGTTCACCCCGGTTCCAGAATCAGAAGATCCCTCGGTGGTGCGTCAACCGAAACATCGAGAGACGCCCTCTCACGCTACTCCCAGGGATGCCGACCGCCCTCGCTGGGCCAGAGCGGGTACCAGTACTCCTTGTCGTCCTCGACTTCAAGTTCGCCGTCGAGCACGCTCGACAGCTTCAGCTCCAGTTGGTTGTCGCGCTCGTGGCTGGCGTCCGGCTTCGGCGCGAACGGATAAAAGGTCCCGCGGCGGAACGAGTAGATCCAGTCGGCGGGCTGACCGCGGCCCTCGAAGGCGAACACGGCCGCGAGCAGGCGCGAGCCGTACCCCTCCTCGATGAACGTGTCCGAGGCGAAGTTCAGATTCGTCACCAGATCCTCGAAGTCGTCCTCGTCCTCGAAGACGACCCAGCGGTAGCCGTGGTCGTCGTCGACGAACCGGGAGACGGTGCCGGTTTCGGCCTCGCCCGCCGACAGGATCGCGCGGACGTCAGAAACCGTTCCGGCGAACTCGTGGCTGTCGACCTCGGCGAAACACAGCGCGGCGTGGCCGGTGGGCTCGTACCCCAGGTCGGCCGCCATCGTCAGGTAAGCGGTGCTCATCCCGAACAGGTCGTCGGGGTCGGCCCCGCTCGTGGCGTCGGATTCGGCGCGGGTCCCGAAGATGCTCCGGAGCCCGTCGAGCAGTCCCATATCTCCGTCGTGGGGCGTCGGGAACTACAACCCTTCCATCTCGCGCTCCAGCCGGTTGAGCTGGTCGATGCGCTTCTCGGTCGGCGGGTGGGTGCTAAAGAGGCGCGCGATCGCCCCCTTCGAGATCGGGATGATGAAGAAGGCGTTCATCTCGGCCTCGTCGCGCATGTCGTTGCTCGGGATCTTCTCCATCTCGCCGGAGATCTTCATCAGCGCCGACGCCAGCGCGGAGGGTTTGCCCGTGATCACGGCCGCCCCGCGGTCGGCGGCGTACTCGCGGTACCGCGAGAGCGCCCGGATCAGTACGTAGCTGATGATCCACACGACCAGCGAGATCAAGATCGCGACGATGATGCCGCCGCCGCCCTGGCGGCGCTGCCCGCCGCCGCCGAAAAAGGCGCCCCACCGGACGATCATGAAGGCGATCGTCGAGAGGAACGACGCGATCGTCATCACCATCACGTCCCGGTTCTTGACGTGGGCGAGTTCGTGGGCGAGTACGCCCTCCAGTTCGTCCTGGTTGAGCGTCTGCAGGAGTCCGGTCGTCACGCAGACGGCGGCGTTCTTCTGGTTCCGGCCGGTCGCGAAGGCGTTGGGAACGCGGTCGTCGGCGACCGCCACGGTCGGCTTGGGCAGGTCGGCCTGCTGAGCGAGGCGCTGGACCGCGGCGTGGAGTTCGGGGTACTCCTCCTCGCTGACCGTCTTCGCGCCCATGCTCCGGAGCGCGAGCTTGTCGCTGAAGAAGTACTGGCCCAGCGAGAACGAGCCGATGACCAGCCCCGCGATGAGCAGGCTCCCGCCGGAGTACGCCCACAGCGCCGCGAAGAACACGATGTACAGCGCGAACAGGAGAAACATCGTCAGCCCCATCCGCGCGCGAAGTCCCCAGTCGGGTTGCCACTGCATGCGACCTGCTAGGGGCCGGACAGCATAAAGTCGTCCGGATCGACCCGTCGCGTTCCGGTTCCTCGGGGTTCCGCCTCGGCGTCGAGACGGTCGCCCCGGCGTCGACGCGGACGCGTCGGCGTCCGACCCGGTCGTCGACCGCCAGCGACTCGTTCGCCGACCGCCAGCGATTTGCCCCTCGATCAGAAATCCCGGAGAGATGACTCGTCGCCCGGTCGATCGCCGATCGTTTCTCGCTCTGTGGCTGCTCGGCGTCGCCGGCGTCGCGGCGTCGCTGCCGTACCTGTTTCGCTCCGGCGTCCTCGATCCCGCGGCGCTTCCCGTTTCGCCGGCGCTGGCCGTCGCCGCCACGCTCGGTCAGACCGCCGTCCTGCTCGCGATCGCAACGTGGATCGGCCTGTCGCTCGGTCCTGCTGTCGGCTTTCGCACGCCGTTTCTCGACGCCGCGCTCGGCGGTTACCCGATGCCGGACCCGCGGCCGGTCGTCGCGCAGTCGCTCGGCCTGGGTGCAGCGGCCGGCGCGCTCGTCCTCGCTCTCGATCGACTCGCGTTCGCCGGCCACGTCGCGGTCGGCTCGGGCCTCGCCGGCACGCCGCTCGACATTCTCGGCGTCGGCGTCCTCGCAGCCCTGGCCGGCGGAACCTACGAGGAGATCCTCCTTCGGTTCGGCGCGATGACGCTCGTCGTCTGGACGCTCTGGCGACTCCGTCCGGGCCCCGACGGGATGCCGCAGCCCTGGATGGTCTGGCTCGGCGTGGTACTCACCTCGGTGCTATTCGCCCTCGGGCACCTGCCGGCGACCGCGCAACTTACCGCGCTCACGCCCGCGGTGATCGTCCGGGCGCTCGTACTCAACGGACTTCCGGGCGCGCTGTTCGGCTGGCTCTACTGGAAGGGCGGGCTGGAAGCCGCGATGATCGCCCACTTCGGGGCGGGGCTGGTCCTGCACGTCGGCGGCGGGTTCCTCTAGCCGGCCGACTCGTCGGCGGCGTACACTTCGGTCCAGAGAAAGGCGACGCCGATGGCACCGTAGGCGACTCCCAGGGCGGTCGGGATCCACATATCCTGAACGGCGAACGACCACGCCTGAACGAGACCGAGCAGGACCATCGCCACACCGATCAGGATTTTCAGCCGCCTTCGGTTCATGTGCGGACGATCGGTCGGAATTATGAAAAGTACTGCGGACATCGCGCCGTAGCTTCAGTTGTCTTCGGTTAGTTGTGTCGAGGCTCCAAGTTAGCGGACTCGCGGAGAGTGCATCCGCCGAGCGAAGCGAGGCGGTTCACCGATTCCTCACTTCGTTCGGAATCGGCCTTTTTTGCCCACGTTTTTCGAGGAGTGGTTCGCGAGCCTAGCGAGCGAACCCGACGATGAAAAAGGTGGAGTGGGACCGCCGAGAGTCGAACTCGGGTCATACGGACCCCATCCGCATAGGATACCACTACCCCACGGTCCCGATGTGCATTTCCACGAATGCCGCTCCGGGAGTTAAGGGCTTCGTTTCGTCGCCGTCCTCGGGCAGCCCGACCGCGAGTTGAAAGAATGAGGAATTCGGTAATCTTGCGTTAGAAAAATTTTTACGGTGGCGCTCCGACTTGGTGGACATGACCGCAGACGAGAAATTGACATCGGTCCCCGCGGGCATTCGGGCCGCCTGTGTCGTAGACGGATATCTGGTGCTGTTCGGGATGGCCTTCGCGATGATCGGGCTCTCGGACATGGCCGGGGCGGGCTTTTTCAACTTCTCGCTCCTCTCGATCGACGGTCTCGCGTGGGTAGTCTTCGCGTCGATGGCGCTGACGGTTGTTCAGCTGTACGTCATCGGCGGCATCTGGAGCATCAAGTCGTGGGCCTGGCCGGCCGCACTGGCGATGTTCGGGGCGCAATCGGTCCTGTTCCTCGGCTGCCTCGTGTGGGTCCAGACGAGCTCCAACGTGCCCGTCTCCTACGCGGATGGCCTGCTCCAGTGGCTCGTCCCGCTCGCGATCTCGGTCGCGTGCCTGGCGTACATCTTCGACCAGCGTTCCTGGTACCGCTGAGAGTCGGTTTCGATCCGTCGATTCGATTTTTGCGTACGATTCTAGCAGCCGATCGTCGCTTCCATCGTTAGCGTTCAGTCCGACCTCGTGAGGCTCCGAAGCTGCAAAAGAAGACCGTCAGCCGCGGTGACCGACGAAGCCGACCTGCGCCCGGTCTCACCCAGCCGAGCAGCGGTCGCGCGCTCGTCGTTCAGGCCGGCGCGTAGCAGACCCACCCTCGCGGCGGGATCCAGATCTGCACCCAGCCGTCGCCGTTCGTCGTGAAGTTGTCGCCGTTGTTGCCGACGTAGTCCGAGAGCTCGGTGTTGGTCCAGCTCGTGGGGACCCACTTGCCCTGCCAGGAGCCCGACCGATTGAGCCCGACGAGCAGGTTCCCCTCCCGCTCGAAGATGTAGAGGTCCCGGCTGGCGTGTCGCGTGATCGCCGATCCGGCCGCGAGATTCCGTCGGACCCACAGCAGATCCTTGATGTCGCCGTCCCAGTAGGGCATGTCCTTCTGGTACACCCGCGGATAGCCCTCCTGGGTCAGGATGTACGCGTAGGCCATCTTCTGGTACTGCGGCGGGTCGCTATCGTGGTTCGAGACGAACGTCATCGCTCTGTAGGAGTTCCAGTCGACGTAGCCGCCGCCGTCGAGCGTGCTGAGGTCGCCGTTCTGGTGGAACGCGTCCTCCTTCATCGTGTAGTACAGCGGGTAGTCGGTCACCGACATCCCCGTCTGGGCGTAGCCGTCGCAGTAGCTCTTCGAACCCTGGAGCACCTCGCCGACCGAGTACAGGCCGTGTTCGTTCGCCCACGAGCTGACGTGGTTGGCGAAGAACGACTCCGACATGTGCTTGGCGGCGTCCCAGCGGATGCCGTCGACGCCGAGGCTGGCGTACTTGTCGACGTAGTCTTTGAGCTGGCCGCGAACGTAGCTCGAGTCCTGGTCGAGGTCCGGCAGCCCCGAGAGGTCGCAGTTCTCGACCTGCCAGTCGTCGCTGTAGTCGTCGATCCCGCCGTTGTGGTGGAAGTCGTTGTAGCTGAAGTACGGGAAGTTCGAGAAGTCGACGCCGGCGGCCATGTGGTTCATGACCGCGTCGGCGATGACGCTCAGCCCGTTCCAGTGCGCGGCGTCGACCAGCGACTGGTACTGGGCTTCCGTGCCGAACTCGCTGTCGAAGTTCTTGTGATTGATCGGCTGATACCCCAGCGGCGGGTGGTGGTCGTCGTCCTGATCGGCGCGCGTCAGCTTCGATTCCTGTGCGGGCGGTAGCTGGATCGCGTCGAACCCGGCGTCCGCGATTGCGCTCACCTGGCTCTCGACGTCCGACCAGTTGGTGTGGTAAAACTGGAGGACGGCCGAGTCGCCGATCGCGGCGGCGCCCGTGCCGGACGCAACTGCGCCACCGGCGAGGGCCGCGCCCGTCGCGCCGATACCTTTCAGCACTGTTCGTCTGTCCGCGCTGTACGTCGTGCCACGTCCGTTGTGATCGGATGGCATGACTCGCCATATACAACCATGATAGTTAAAATTATTCTTAATTGTTAGATGAATATACTATAGTTCCAATTATAATTATACTATAGGTGGGGCGACGAAACCGTTCAGCGTCCCGCGTCTCGAGGCTGTACCGTTCGACGGCGTCGGCCGACGAATCGCAATCACTACCTACGTCCCCGGGAGAGGGTGTTCCATGCAACTCGGCGTTATCGGACTCGGACGGATGGGACAGATCGTCGTCGAGCGTGTGCTCGACGCGGGCCACGACGTGGTGGCGTTCGACCTCGACGACGACGCGGTCGCGGCGGCGGCGGACGCCGGCGCGACGCCGGCCGACTCCGTCACGGACCTCGCGGAGGCACTCGGCGACGAGAAGCGCATCTGGCTGATGGTGCCTGCCGGCAAAGCGGTCGACGCCGCGCTCGACGATCTGGAGGGCTCGCTCGACGCCGACGATATCGTCGTCGACGGCGGCAACTCCCACTTCGAGGACTCGGTGCGTCGAGCGGAGGCGACCGACGCGGCGTATCTCGACTGCGGCACCAGCGGCGGCCCCGCCGGCGCCGAGCTCGGGTTCTCGCTGATGATCGGCGGCCCCGAGTGGGCCTACGACGAGCTGACGCCGATCTTCGACGCCGTCGCGACCGGTCCGGAAGGGCACGACCGGATGGGCCCCGCCGGCAGCGGCCACTACGTCAAGATGGTCCACAACGGCGTCGAGTACGCGCTCATGCAGGCCTACGGTGAGGGCTTCGAGCTCCTCGCGAACGGCCGCTACGATCTCGATCTGGAAGCCGTTGCGCGCACGTGGAACAACGGCGCCGTGATCCGCTCGTGGCTGCTCGAACTCTGCGAGGAGGCATTCCGCGAGGAGGGCTCCGACCTCGGCGACGTCGACGACTACGTCGCCGGCGGCTCGACCGGAACCTGGACCGTTCAGGAGGCGCTCGAACAGGAGGTGCCGCTTCCGCTGATCTACCAGGCGCTCTCCGAGCGGTTCGCCAGCCGCGACGACCGGTTCTCCCGCCGCCTCGCCAACCGGCTTCGCTACGGCTTCGGACGGCACGAAGTCGCGCGGAAAGACGAGTAGCGGTCCGACAACGGGGCTAGTGGTGGAGCATACGCCGAGCGAAGCGAGGCGTTTCACCGATTCCGAACGAAGTGAGGAATCGGCCTTTTTCGCCCACGTTTTTGCCGTGAGAGGTGGCCGAGCGCAGCGAGGCCACCCGAACGGGAAAAAGGTGGTAGGGAAAAGGTGGTCGGGAAACACAAACCAATTAAACCCGCACTTCGAATCTGGGCGCATATGGTGAACGAACTGGGGGTCGCTATCGGGATCGGACTGACCCTGGTTGCCGTGCTCATGCACTTCTCGCGGGGCACGGGCTGGACCGCAAACGAAGACATCTCCCAGCAGGTTCTCGACCGACGCGCCGAGAGCGTCCCCGAGACCGACTTCCCCGAGCCGATGAACCGCTCGATCGGCGGCGGCGCCCCGGCGGGCGCCATCGGCGGCGGCGAAGCCGGCGGCGAGCTCGAAGAGGGCGGCGAGGGCGGTTCGGGCGGCAGCGGCCCCGCCGACATCCCCGAAGACGAGATCGAGTACTACGAGATCGAGTTCGTCAAGGAGGGCGAGACGATCGAGATCGCCAACAACGAGAACATCCTCGACCGCGGCGAGGAGGAAGGCTGGGACCTCCCCTACGCCTGTCGCCAGGGCCAGTGCGTTTCGTGTGCCGGCCAGATCGACGGCGACGCCAACGAGCTGGTCGAGCACGACAACCAGTCGATGCTCGGCGAGAGCGAGATGTCCGACGGCTACACGCTCACTTGCGTGGCGTACCCCCGCGGCGAGTTCTCTATCGAGACCGGCGAGCAGCCCTGAACGCGGTTCGGCTTCTTCGACAGTTGTGCTTCCGCTCTACGGTTCAAAACGGTTTTACCACGGCGCAGTCCTAACTGTATTCGAGGGCGCGTAGCTCAGCGGACAGAGCACTTGGTTCCGGACCAAGATGCCGTGGGTTCGAATCCCGTCGCGCCCGCTCTCGCTCGTCACGTCCGTTCCTCGCAAACGAGCGGACGCGACGTAGTTCGCAAACGCTTCGCGTTTGCTCACTCCCGTCGCGCCCGTTCGCTTCTCGAACGTAGAAAATATTTGCCGACTTCTGTCACCCGTTGACCGTGATCTTCTTCCGAATTTCGAGCAGTCCCACCGTTACCGCGACGCCGCGTCGACTGAAACTCTTATCAGTCCGACCGCCCAGTATGTAATATGACATACGATACCGTCATCTTCGACAACGACGGTGTCCTCGTCGAGCGAACGGACTTCGACGTCCTCCGGGAGGCGACCCGGGAGACGTTTTCGGAGTTCGGCGTCACCGACCTGGAGCCCGATCACGTCGACGACATGACCGTCGGGGCGACGCCCCGACAGGTCGACAGCATCTGCGGCACGTACGATCTCGAACCCGAAACCTTCTGGCAAGCCCGCGAGAGCGCGCTGTCGCGCGCCCAGCAGGTGGAGGTCCGCGAGGGCCGGAAGGCGCTCTACGACGACATCGACACGCTGACCGACCTCGACGCCGCGATGGGGATCGTCAGCTCGAATCAGCAGGAGACGGTCGACTTCGTGCTGGAGCACAACGAGATCTCCCATCGATTCGGCACCGCCTACGGCCGCGAGCCGACCGTCGAGAGCCTCGACCTTCGGAAACCCAACCCGCACTACCTCAAGCGCGCGCTGTCCGACCTCGACGCCGATTCGGCGCTGTTCGTCGGCGACAACGAGTCCGACATCCGGGCCGCCGAGCGCGCCGGCATCGATTCGGCGTTCATCCGGCGTCCCCACCGCACGAACTGGGAGCTCAACGTCTGGCCGACCTGGGATATCGACTCGCTGAGCGACCTTCACAGGGTCTGTAGCGCGTGAGAACGGCACCTCGACCGAACCGGTCGCACGAGCGGTAAGCCTCGATTTTCGTCGACGCGTTCGACGTCGTCGAGTGGCGGATCGTCAGCGGTTGATCAGCCTCGGCTGACGCGACTGGCGGTGGCAGCGAACCGGCGGTCCGGAGTTTCGAGGGCGATGCCGGTCAGGGGCAAAGCTCCATACCCCCCGATCCCATCTGTAGACGTATGAGTTCTGAAGAAAGAGTAACCGTCGAAGACGTGATGTCGACGCCCCTGGAGACGATTCCCGCGGACGCCACGGTCGAGGAGGCCGCCAGGCGGATGCGAGACAAAAACATCAGCGCGCTGGTCGTCCCGACGACGCCGCGGTCGATCGTGAGTAGCACGGACGTGCTCGACGCCGTCGCCGACGGACGGGACACGTCGGAACTGGCGGTGTCGGACGTGATGACGACCGACGTCGAGACCGTCACGCCGGACCTCTACATGGAGGAGGTCGCCGCGATGCTGACGACCTACGGGATCAAGCATCTCCCCGTGGTCGACGACGACTACGTCGGGATGGTCTCCTCGACGGACGTCACCGCCCACCTCTCGTAGCGCTGGGTCGCAGTCCGCCGTCGAACACAGACGTATGGGCGCGTGTCACGAACCGGGAACTATGGGGCGGCTCTCCGACGCGCTCGTTCTCGGACGGCGGATCGTCCGGGTAGCCTACGAGCAGGAGGTGAAGTACCCTGCCGCGGCGCTGGCGTACTACGCGTTCGTCTCGTTCGTCCCGGTACTGTTGATCGTGTTCGCGCTGTTCGGCGAGCAGCTCGCGGCGCGCGTCCAGACGTCGACGCCCCGGTTTCTCACGCTCGGCGCCCGGCAGCTGGTGTACGAGGCGACGACGACCGCGACCGGCCGAACCGGTGCAGCGGCGCTGGCGATCGTCGTCCTCGCGTGGAGCGCGACGAACGTCGCCGTCGGCTTCCTCGCGGTCGTCGAGCGCGTCGAGGGCGTTCGGGACCGGCCGCTGCGGTATCAGCTCAGGGACGCCGCGGTCGTCCTGGGATCGCTCGTCCTGACTATCGGCGCAATCATCCTCGCGAGCACGCTGTTCGGCACGCCGGGCGGGACGGCGATCGGCCTCGGAGCGCTGGTCGTCGCGCTCTCGGTCGTGTTCGTCCCGCTGTACTACGTCCCCTCGCGGACGCTCGACCGACCGGCGGCGGCGCTTCCGGGTGCGATCACCGCCGCAGTCGGGCTCACCACCATCCACGCCGGCGTCCACCTCTACGCAGTCAACGCCGGCCGGTTCGCGGTGTACGGCGTCCTCAGCGGGATCATCGTCATGCTCACGAGTCTGTATCTCGCGTCGGCCGTGCTCCTGACGGGGATCATCGTCAACGCGACGGTCGCCGATCCGTCGGTGGCTTCGGGTGATTCGCGAGCCGGCGATTCGGCAGCCGAGTAGTCCGGCGATGGTCGTCGCTACCTGTGCCTGCGAGCGAGTCGCGCGAGCGCGAGCGCCGCTCCAAATAGCGCGCCGTTCTTGAGGAACTGGAAGAACTCCTGCTGGCGCTCGGCGTCGTCCTCGATCGTCCAGAAGTCGTGCATCTGGGGCGTCACGGCCGCGAAAAACGTCGCGACGGCCGCCGCCGACGCCGAGGGCAGTCGCCAGAGCGTGACGCCGACGCTGCCCAGTAGGAGGGTAATGCTGATCCCGGGCACCGACAGATCCGGAGCGGGCGCGCCCTTCGCCCGGGCGTACTCGATCCGCTCGTCGAGGTTGCGCAGGTTGTCGATCGCCAGTAGCGCGAGGATGCCGCCGAAGATCGCCCGCCCCAGTCTGAACAGCGGCGTCGCGACGACCGATCGACGCTCGGCGTCAGGTCCCCGGTTAGAGTCGAGTCGACGCTCCGTCTCGCCGTCGCTCTCGATGCGTCGCTGCAGAGATTCTAGCACGGGCGAGGCTACGCGCGCGGCGACTTTAGGCGTAGTTGCGCGTCGGTCAGGTTCGCCTCCGGGTACGCGCGGATCGGTTCAGTGAAATCTCGGGTCGGTTGCGCGGTCGCACGTCCGGACTCGGTCGTTCGACCGGTCCGGGAGCGATCCGGTCGCTCAGTCGGATCGTTCTCGTTCGGGCAGCTCGATCGGTGACAGCTGCCCCTCGATCATCTCCCGGTCGTCCTCGAACCGGTCGGGCAGCACCAGCGACTCGCCCATTGTCGCAACGTCCTCGTCGATCGTCAGTCCCGGCCGTTCGGTCGCCAGCTCGAACAGGATCCCGCCGGGGCCGCGGACGTACAGCGAGTGGAAGTAGTGGCGATCCGTCACCCGCGAGACGTCGTAGTCGCGCTCGCGGAACAGGTCGTGCCACTCGTAGAGCTCGTCGACGCTCTCGGCTCGGACGGCGACGTGCTGGATCGTCCCAATACCCTCGCGCCCGTAGGCCGCCTCGCGGTCGAGCACGTCGATCGCGGTCGCGCGATCGCCGCTCGCGCGATAGCGGATGCGGTCGCCGTCCTGTTCGGCGAGCTCGAACCCCAGCGTTTCGAGGGTGCTCGCGGTCGCGTAGGGGTTCGCCGGCAGCGTCGCGACGCCGTGGACGCCGCGGATCGCCGTGTCGGCCGGGACGCCGGCGCCGGTCCAGGGCTCGACCGTCGACTCGCCGGTGACGAGCTCGACCTGCGTTCCGGCCGGATCCTCGAACCGGACGTACTGCTCGTCGAACCGCCGGTCCGGCCCCTTGACGTCGACGCCCCGGTCTGTCAGGCGATCGACCCAGTAGGCGAGCGAGCCCGGCGGGACGACGAAGCCGACCGACTCGATCTGGGGCTTGCCGAGTCGGCCGGGGTCGTCGTTCGGGTACGGAAAGCACGTCAGCACGGTTCCGAGCTCTCCCCGCTCGTTCCCGTAGTAGAGATGATAGCGGAGCACGTCCTCGTAGTTGACCGTCCGCTTGACGAGCCGCAGTCCGAGCGTCCCGGCGTAGAAGTCGACGTTTCGCTGGGCGTCCCCGACGATCCCGGTGACGTGGTGGATTCCGGGCGTGTCCGTCAGTCCCGACGCTCCCTCGCTCATGGGCGGGGCTACGCGCTCGCGCTGGATATGCCTGTGTTTCGGGACAGCCTGGGACGGTCGCAGTCAGCGCCTCTCCAGGTCGTGGCACTCATGTACGCCGGGGGGCCTACGTCCACCCAATGCAACAGTCGTCGGACGGTCGGTTCCGCGTGCTCCCGGGGCGCGACGAGGAGGAGTGGCTCCTGCTGGACGTCGAGTCGGCCGAGCCGACCTACGTCCCGGCGGCGGACGCGCCCGATCTGGCGGTCGGCAACCGGGTCGCGGCGTCGCTACGGTGGACCGACGGCGACCCCGAGATCGAGGACGTGGACGTCACCTCGCCGACGCGGTTCCGGTTCGTCCGCACCGAGGAAGCCGTGTTCCAGGCCGCCCAGGAGTGTTTCGAGGCCGCCCGCTCGGCCGGCGAGGCGATGAACTCGCGGGTCACCTACAGCACCGACAACGAGCCCAACGGCGTCGTCTACACGTTCGCCGAGCAGGCGGGCCAGCGCGACCTGTTCTCGGAGTTCCGCGACGGCGTCAAGCCCCTGGAGCCGCTGGTCGCCCGTGCGGCCGAGTCCGCCGAACCGCCGTTTTCGGTGTGGGTGCTCGACCCGCGCGAGCCGTTCGTGCTCGTCTACATCGTGCTCGACCCGGACGGGATCCTCGAGGAGACGATGCGGGACACGTACCTGTAGCGGGGTTTACCGCGCGGGCTCACGTCTCTCGCCGATACAGAACCGCGAGAACGACGAACAGCGCCGCCTCGGCGAACTTCGCCGCGGCGGCCAGCGGATAGTTCGCGAGGTGCGACAGGACCGCCGTAACCGGGTGCAAACCGTGATACAGCGGCTTTCGACCGGGCAGAAAGCCGCCGTGGCCCGTCAGGTGCCACGCGAAGTAGCCGACGAAGTAGGTTGTCACGAGCAACATTCCGAGCGCGTAGACGGGGTTGCGGCCGAAATCGAGGAGCACGAGCTTGATCCCGAGCAGGATAGCGAACCCGGACAACACGAACGCCAGCGGACGGGGATCGTACCCGAGCAACGACAGATTCCCGGTCGCGAGAAGCCTGACCAGTCGAGAGAAGCCGTACTGCGGGTGAAAGAGGTGGATGCCGGCGACAAGATACGCGAGCGCCGCTCCGACGTAGCCGAGGTGCTCGTCGAGCCAGAGTCGCATTCTTCGGGCGATCGCCATCTCTCGCGGTGCTTCACGCGGTACGGTAATAAGGCGTCCCCCGGTCCGGATGATCGCGGAGGCCGTCCCCCGAACTTCGCACCGCCCCCGACGCTTTTGTCCGCTCTCGTGGCGTCTATACCCATGTCCGAGACGCAGTTCGACATGCCCGACCCGGAGCTGGGCCAGGCGACGATCGTGTTCGACGACCCGGACGGCGACGTGGAGTCGATCGAGGTCGACAACGAGCACATCGTCTACTTCCAGGACCACTGGCAGGTCAAGACCGGCGAGGACGAGGAGGGCAACGACGTGGTCCGCCGGATCCCCCGCGGCAAGGTCCACTACGTCGAGCGCTCCGTCGAGGAGTTCCAGGACCGGATCGACGCGCTGGTCGACAAGGCGAAGAATCGGCTCAACTTCGACATCGGGTGACGGTCCCGCGGCTGACTAGCGGCATCGCCGATAAAATCGTCGCGCTCCCGACGAGGGCCCGATTAGGACCCGGACGGGAGCCGGTTTCCGCGGCCCCTACGACCGTGCTGACGGCGCCAATCGGCGTCGCCAGATTCGCGAACGTCACTTGCGCGACGTCCGATACTTGGCCTTCTCGACCGCCCGCCCGGGCGGGCGGTTGCCGGGCCGCTTCGAGTCTCCTTCGGGGCGTTCACTTTGTTCCCCTCTCACGGGGAGTTCAGTTTTGCCCCTAACCCGGAACAGGCCGTCCGCCGCTCGGACGGTCCGCGCCGGGTCGTCCGGTGTGTCCTCGGGTCCTCGCCGGACATACTGAACTATGGTAGCACGGGTCATAAACGGTGTTGGCGACGCCGTGAGATGTCGCCACCGCGGCTTTGTCCCGATCGCGACAGGTCACAGCGGCCTCACTACGACGGAACCGAAGCGGCGCGACGGCGTCACCGTGACAGGGTCGACGCGTCGCCGCGGCGTCACTGCCGGTCCGGTGCCGTCACTCGCTCCCGTCCGCGTCGAGTCCGACGTGTCGGTCGGCGCAGTCCTGCAACCCGTCGAGCGCGTTCCGTTCTCGTCGCGTGACGGGGTGCTCCGCGCCCAGTTCGTCGCTCTCGAAGGCGTTCAGCACGGCGATGTCGGCGTCCCCGCAGTACGAGCGCAGCCTGTCGAGGTCGCCCGCCTCGTGCTGGAACGGGATCGTCGCGTCGTTGACGAATACCGCCCCAGGAGCTTCCGGCGCGGCGTCCAGAATCGACCGCGCGCGCTCGGCGTTGTCCGCAGCGAGCTCGCGAGCTTCGGTCTCGTCGCTCGCCGCGGCCCGCGGCGCATGGGCATCGAGGATGCCGTGAAACGCGACGTCGGGCACCTCGACGAACCGGTCGAGTCGCCCGCCGAGCAGGACGCCGTCGCGCTCGATCTCGGGCGCGAACTCCAGCACGACGACGCCCTCGGCGCCGCGATCGGCGACCCAGGCGTCGAGGGCGCGGGCGGTCAGGCGCGTCTTCCCGGCGTTCGAGGGGCCGGTCACCAGCGTCGTCCCGCGGAGCGGGAAGGGGAGCTCGTCGGCCGAGCCGATCGGCTCAGACATCCGCCTCGGCGTCGACGCCCGCGGCGGAGCGGCGCGCCTCGCGCACGAACTTACCGACCAGCGCGACCGTCGCGGCGCCGATCGCGATCGCGAACGCGACGAAGAACGTCGGCACCGGTTCCCCGAGGCCGGACCGAAGCTGCTCCCGGACGTACGAACCGGCCAGCACCGATGCGATCCCGAACACGATCAGACCGCCGACGTTCGCGATCGCGGGGTTCGTCTCGGGGACCGCTTCGGGATCGTTCAGCAGGTACAGCACGATCGCGAGCGCGAACGGCGTCCCGATCAGCCCGAAGGTGAGCATCTGGGTCAGGAGCGAGAAGAAGTTCCCGCCGAGGAACGCCCCGAGTCCGCCGAGCAGCGCCACCGCGACGACCGCTGCGCGGAACCGGTCGTCGGAGACGTCGGTCTCCCAGCCGAGCTTGTCGGCCAGCAGGTACGGCGGGACGACCGTGTTCGCGCCCAGCGTGGAGACGGCCGCGGCCCAGAGGCCGAGCATGAACAGCGTCTCTGCGAAATTGCCGACCAGCGGGCCGAGCGACGCGGCCGCCGCGGACGCCTGCAGCTGACCGCCCGGCGATAGTTCGGGGGCGAGCACGCTCGCGGCGACGAGGAACGTCGCGACGCTGAACACGCCGAACGCGACCAGCATCGAGGTGCCGACGTCGAACAGCCCGATATCGTAGTCGTCGCGGGTCCAGCCGCGAGCGCGCATCGTGTAGCTCTGCATCGTGATCAGCGTGATGTGGACCGCGCCGCCGAGCACGCCCGCCGCCAGCAAGGCGCCGTCGATGCCGGCCGGGATCGTCGGCACCAGCCCGCCCGCCGCGGCGCCCGGATCGATCGGCACGAGGAACGCCGTGGCGACAAAGGCCAGCACGACGATCGAGACGATCGCCTTGGCGCCGGTCTCCAGGAAGCGGTAGCCGCCGCCCGCGAGGCCGACCGCCAGCGCCAGCGCCCAGGCGACGCCCCAGAGTCGGGGATCGAACCCGGTGATCGTCCCGCTGACCTCCGCGACCGTCTTCATGATCACGATCTGGGCCAGCCCCGACGCGAGCACCGTGTCGATCACCAGCACCCACGCCCAGAGCTCGCCGAGGTGCTCCTCGACGGCGCCGACGATCCCTCGCTCGGTCAGCAGCCCGAGCCGCATCGAGAGGTACTGCGCGGTCGCGCCCAGAAGCGCCGAGAGCACGACGACCCACAGCAGCGCGTAGCCGAAGGTCGCGCCGGCGCCGAGCACCGCCGCCATCGAGGCCGGGCCCGCGGCGATGGCGCCTGCGATCCACGTCGGTCCCAGCCGGGATAGTTTCGCGCGCAGTCCGTCCGTCGATCCGCCCGTCGCGTTACTCATCGAACGATCGAAACCGCCGCTGCGGTAAAAACTATTCTACTCGGTGGTACAACCGCGATATGATGCGGAACCAAAACGATTACTGCAGAATACCACCGAGTGTTGAATATGCACCTGTCCGACGCCGAGTTCGAGCAGTACCAGACCGACGGCTACGTCGTGGTCGAGGACGCCCTCGCTCCCGAGACGGTCGAGACGGTGCGCGAGCGCCTCCGCGAGTACACGCACGGCGACCGCGCGCCCGACACCTTCCAGTCCCAGATCGAGCCGGCCGTCGAGCGCGGCGAGGTCGACGTCGCCGAGGAGGCCGACGCCGTCCGGAAGTTCGAGGGGCTCGGGATGGTCCGCGACGACGGCGTGTTCCGCGACGTGATGACCGACGAGACGATCACCGCGGTCGCCGCGGATCTGCTCGGACCGAATCTCAAACTGCTGCGCAGCGCGGCGATGTTCAAGCCCCCACAGGTCGGCAGCGAGAAGGGGTTCCACCAGGACGCCGCCTACTACCCGATCCGACCGTTCGAGCACGTCACGGTCTGGATCGCCCTCGACGACGCCACGCCTAAAAATGGCTGCATGCAGGTCGTACCGGGCGCCCACACCGACGGGCTGCTGAGCCACGAGTCCGTCGAGTACGACACCGACATCGTCATCGGCGAGCGCGACTACGAGCCCGCCGATGCGGAGCCGGTGCCGATGGAAGCCGGCAGCGCCCTGTTCACGCACTGTCTCTTGCCTCACTACACGTCGCCCAACGACACCGACGACTGGCGGCGCGCGCTCATCATGTCGTACATGGACGCCCGATCGCGATTTACGAAGTCCGCCGAGGAACGGCCCGACTGGGTCGACTCGGTCGCGGTGCAGGGCGAGGAGTTCCCCGGCTGCGTTTAGCTCCCGCGACCCGGTCGGAACAGGTCCGGGACGAACGGGTTCGGAACCGTGCCGCCCGTCGGCGTCTCGTCGTCCGCCGGGACGAGACCGTCCTCGTCCGCAAGCACGGGATCGGCGTCTTCCGCGAGCACGAGATCGGTAGCGTCCGCGAGCGCGAGTTCGGTATCGCCAGCCGGTTCCGGGGCGGCGTCGCCATCCTCGCGAGCGTCCTCGACGATGACGAAGTCCGTCTCCTCGACCGGTTCGTCGACGATGACGAAGCCCGTCTCGGTGAGCGACTCGACGGGCACCAGACCGGGGTACCGCGCGTCGGCGTCGGGCACCGCGACGAGCTCGTCGTCACGTCGGGATTCCGCGTCCGCAGACTCCTCCTCCACGATGACGAAGTCGGTGTCTGGATCGTCGTCCACGACGACGAACTCGCGGTCGCTCTCTTCTCGGTCCATGTTCTCATACTTCACGCTCCTCGGATATGAATCTGCTCACCGCACGGGTAGCCGGTCGGCGGCGTCTGTCGGCTGGCTGACCGTCGGCGTCGCGCGACGCCGACGGGCGTCGTCGAGCCCCGACCTTCGGACGATTTAGGCTCCTCCGGCCCGAAGCCGGCCATATGTGCGGCCGCACCTCGCTGTTCGCCTCGCCGTCGGCGCTCGAAGAGCGGTTCGACGTGAGCGTCTCCGAGGCGTACGAACCGCGGTACAACGTCGCCCCGGAGACGCCGATCGCGACGATCCGCGACGACGCGCCCGAGACGCTCGATCACCTCCACTGGGGGTTCGTCCCTGCCTGGGCCGACGACCCCGACGAGTGGAACGGGCTGATCAACGCCCGCGCGGAGTCGATCGACGAGAAGCCGGCGTTCCGCGAAGCGTACGAGCAAAAACGCTGTCTCGTCGTCGCCGACGGCTTCTACGAGTGGCAGGATCGCACCGACGGGACTCAGCCGTTCCGCGTCGAGCGCGCGGACGGCGAGCCGTTCGCGATGGCCGGCGTCTGGTCGCGCTGGGAGCGCAAGGACCGGACCGTCGAGTCGACGGCGATCCTCACCACCGAGCCCAACGAGCTGCTGGACCCGCTCCACCACCGGATGCCGGTGATCTTCGACGCCGACGACGAACGCGACTGGCTCGGCGACGAGCCGCCGGAGAAAGACGATCTGCTCGAACCCCACACCGGCGAGGGCTTCGAAAAGTACCCGATCTCGACGGCGGTCAACGACCCGAGCAACGACTCGCCCGCGATCGTCGAGCCGGTCGATGCGCCCGAATCGGATCCCCAGAGCGGGCTCGACGAGTTCGTCTGATCAGCGTCCGTCTCCGCCGCGCGTCACTCGCGATCGCCGTCTCCCGACGCCTCCCGCTCTTCGAGATGGAGGAGGTGTGCCGGTCGCCCCGTTCCGCGATCCGAGAGTCCTGGCGTCGGCGGAACCGCCCGCTTGTGGACCGTGTCGCGGTACCGGTCGGCGATCCGTTCGGCGGTGGCCTGATCGGCGCCGGCGCCGTCGGCGGCCGTTTCGACGTCCTCGCGCCGGTCGATCATCCCGCGGAGCAACCGATCGATCACCGGGTAGGTCGCGCCGAGATCCTTCTCGTCGGTCTGTCCGACCCGCAACCCGGCGGTCGGCGCCTTGCGGACGATGCGCCGGGGGACGCCGACGTGGTGCGCGAGCGCCCGAACTTCCGTCTTGTAGAGGTCTCCGATCGGATACAGGTCGGCCGCGCCGTCGCCGTACTTCGTGAAGTACCCCAGCAGCCGCTCCGAGCGGTTGGCGGTCCCGACCACGAGCCGCGACCGGGCGTTTGCGGCGTAGTACGCGCAGGCCATCCGCAGCCGCGCGATCGCGTTTTCGGTCGCCCTCTCCCGGGAGTCGATCCCGGCGACGGCGTCCTCGAACGCGTCGAGCAGCGGTTGCAACTGGATCTCGCGAAACTCGATCCCCAGCCCCTCGGCGACCGTTCGGGCGTCCGCCATGTGGTGGCTGTCGAGCTTGTTACACGGTAGTCCCAGCCCGAGCACGCGGTCGCTGCCGACCGCCTCGGCCGCGAGCGCGGCGGTGAGCGTCGAGTCGACGCCGCCGCTCATCGCGACGACCGCCCCGTTCGCCCCGGCTTCGGCCACCCGGCGCCTGATGAACGAGACGACGTCCGACCGTACCTCGTCGAGCGCGCGCTCGCCGGCGAGGAACTCGTGCTCCGACGACCCACCGATGGGCTGTTCGATTTTGCCATCTTCCCCAGTTAACATGGGCGATCACTCATCTATTAACGTTCTAGCAAAATGAATGGGTGGCACTTAGGGCTATTTCTCGAATATAGACCATTTGGTTCCTCTCTCGACGGCAGACCCGAATCGGTCGGGCCGTCAGATATCGACGCACGTCACGCGACGCCGAGAGCAAGGCGGGTGCGTGGTCGATCTACGCGTCGCGCCCGCGCTCGACGGCCTCGCGAAGCGCTCGCGTCGCCGCCGCAGGATCGTCGGCCCGCGTGATCGCCGAGATGACCGCGACGCCGACCGCGCCCGCCTCGGCGACTGCGGCGGCGTTCGCTGCGTCGATGCCCCCGATTCCCACCACGGGAATCTCGACCGCCTCGACGATCTCGGCCACGCGCTCGGGGCCGAAGTCGGCCTCGTCGTCGGGGACGTCCTTCGAACTCGTGCCGTACACCGCGCCGACGCCGAGGTAGTCCGCGCCCTCGCGCTCGGCCTCGATCGCTTCCTCGACGAAGGAGGTCGACTTGCCGATTATCGCATCGTTGCCGAGCAGCTCGCGCGCCGCGGGCACCGGCAGATCGTCCTGTCCGAGGTGGACGCCGTCGGCGTCGATCGCCCGCGCGAGATCGACCCGGTCGTTGACGATCAGATCGACGTCGGCCTCGGCGGTGAACTCGCGCAACTCGCGCCCGGTCTCGTATCTGCGCTTCGCGCTCCGTTCCTTGTCCCGGAGCTGGATCGCGTCGACGCCGCCCTCGATCGCCGCACGGGCGATCTCGACGGTGCTCCGACCGGCCGAGAGGCTCTCCTGAGTGACGAGGTACGTTCGCCAGTCTTGCGGGGCCATTCGTACGCGATCCTCTGCAGGCGTCCGGCAAACCGGTTTCGGCTCGCTGTCCGGAGCAAGTTGTGACTCGGCGTCTCGCCGCGACGCATCGACGCGTCCCGGCTACGACCGCAGCGACCCGAGAACGGGAATCTCCTCGATCCGCTCGTCGGACAGCGCTTCCCAGTCCAACCCGTCCGGCCGATCGTGGGGCGTCTCTGTCTCGATCGTCCGCTCGGGCGTCACCACCAGATCGAGGGGCACGTCGTGGGCGTCGACCGGAACGTCCTCGTCGACGATCTGGCGTTCGTGGACGGTCGTCGCGACGGTCGTCGACTCGGCGACGAGGTCGAACGCCTGCAGGACGCCGTACTCCAGATCGCTGTACCCCTCGCCCTTGCCGACGCGGGCGCCCCTCTCAGACACCGCGACGCTGCCGGCGACGATCAGGTCGATCGACGGCATCGACTCGGGGTGGACCTGCACGCCGACCTCCGCGGAGCCGCCGATCGTCGTCGCGTGGTCGACGTCGTCGATCTCCGCGGGATCGAGCCGGAGGAAACACTCCTCGTCGCGCAGCCGCGGGACGGCCATGTACACCGTCTTCCCCGCCCGCAGCGCCGCACGCCGGACCGGGAGCTGTGGAGCGTCGGGGTTGGACTTGATCGCGTCCGCCGCTCGCCAGGCGTCCGTCTCGGCGAGCCGATCGGCGGCGTCGTCCGCGCCCGCGAAGTTGGGAATTCTCCCGTGGGGCGGGTAGGGAAACCGTGCCTCGCCGCTGTCCTCCAGATCGTTCCAGACGCGCTCGCGGAGTGCCTGCTTGTCCATGCGCGAATCGCTCGCGCGCCGGCGAGTTGAGCCTTTGCGTTTCTTCGCCGACGGCGGTGCTCAGACTGCGACGTCGTGGAACTCCACCTCGTCGCTCGCGGTGTCGACCAGCGCGACGCTGTGTTGCTCTTCGGGGACGTCCGGGAAGTGCGCGCCGGGGTTGAGCACCGTCGTTCCCTCCACGTCGCGCTCCTCTGCGACGTGGTGGTGGCCGTAGCAGACGTAGTCGTACTCGCCGGATCGGGCGCGTGCCTCGACGTCGTCGGTGTCCTCGCTGTGCAGCACCGCGAAGCGAGTTCCGTCGAACTCCAGATCCGCGAAGCGGCCGTGGAGTTCGCTGCCGTTGCCCAGGGCGCGGAACGCCGACTCCAGCCCGTCGAGCTCGCCGTCGTTGTTGCCCAGCACGGCGTGGACCTCCAGCCCCTCGAAGTGGGGCACCACGGGCGGGGCGATCACGTCGCCGCAGTGGATCACCGCGTCGACGTCCGCATCCTCGAAGATCTCGACCGCTCGGTCGACCGCCGCGACGTTGTCGTGGGTGTCGGAGATGACGCCGATCAGCATACTCGACGGTGACGGGCCGATTCCTTACAGTGTTTCCGACCGTCGGGCCCTCGCCGCGGTGAACTGTACCGGGTGGGTCGCCGGCGACGCGAACTGGCAACCGCGAGTAGAAACCATCTTGCCCCCGGCCCGACTGGTCGGGCACAGAGATGCCACGCGACAGCCCCCGCGCCGCGGCGACGCCGACGGTCGGGCAGGTGACGCTGATCGGCCTGTTCGTCACCGCGCTGGTGACCGCACAGCTGACCGCCTCGAAGATCCTGGGCTTTTCGCTGCCCTTCGAACTGCCGATCGTCGGCGCCCAGCTCGCGCTGCCCGGCGCCGCACTGGCCTACGCCGTCACGTTCCTGGCGAGCGACTGCTACGCCGAGCTGTACGGTCGGCGGGCCGCGCAGGTGATGGTCAACGTCGGCTTCGCGATGAACTTCGTGCTGCTGGCGCTGGTCTGGTCGACGATCGCGGCGCCGGTCGCTCCGACCTCGCAGGTCGCGGCCGACACGTTCGCGACGGTGCTGGGCGCGAGCACGAACATCGTCGTCGCGAGCCTGCTGGCGTACGTCGTCAGCCAGAACTGGGACGTGCTCGTCTTCCACCGGCTCCGGGAGTACACCGACGGCGACCACCTCTGGCTGCGGAACGTCGGTTCGACCGCCAGCAGTCAGGCGATCGACACCGTGATCTTCGTCACCGTCGGGTTCGCGATCGCGCCGGCGCTCCTGGGCAACGGCGACGTTCCCGGCGCCGGCTTCCTCGCGTCGCTGATCGTCGGCCAGTACCTGCTCAAGCTGGCGATCGCCGTTCTCGACACGCCCGTCGTCTACGCGATCGTCGGCGCGATCCGCCAGTACGATCTCGACGCCGCGGCGCTCGATCCCGCCGGCCGAGTCGGCGACTGAGCGAGCGACTGGGCTGACTCGCGGTCGGACGCCGAAGCGTACTCGCTTCGAGCCCGGACTCGCTGCGCTCGTCCGGACGCCGCACCCGCCGCTTCTCGATCGCTACCGTCCGAAAAATGGCTGCCGCGACGACTCGTCTACTGGCTCGATCGCAGCAGGTCCTCGATCGTCTCCCGGACGTTCGACGCCGAGGGCGCGATCGGGATCATCTTGAGGCGCTGTTCGAACTGGCGCTGCTTGAAGTGGTTCGCGAGCGTGAGGATCGTCGGCGCCCACAGCCCGACGAAGATCCCCAGCTCCCGGTCGCCTCGCCCGAAGAAGGCGTACAACGACATCGCGACCGAGACGACCGACGCGAACAGCGCGAAGTCCGTTCCGGCCTCCGACGCTACGTCTCTCTCTTGTCCTCGCATTTTTTGGCTCATAGAGTGACCTGCGTTCGATCCACTAGCGAGGACCCGTCTTGAACACCGAGAACCGTTCACGGCTTTCACGAGCGTTTGGAGGGCGCTACAGGCGCTTTGAATGCGTCTTACGCGACGGTAACGTGGGGTTACCTCGCCCTACGTGGTCCGTTGCGACCGGCCCGTGGCCGCTTCCGTTTTGCTACCGCACCACAGTGGGGCCGGCTTACTCGATATTTTCGCCCTGGTACGATCCGTCGTAGGTCTCCTCGTGGTCCGCCCGCGCAAACACCAGCTGGGCGATGCGAGCGCCCCGCTCCAGTTCGAGGTCGTGGTTGACCTCCAGCAGCCCCTCGCCTCTACCTGTGTAGCCGGCGTCCCAGACCGCGGTGTGAAGCATCGCGGAGTTACGCATCAGCGACGACCGCGGGAGGACGTACCCGACGTGACCCTCGGGGATCGAGATCGTCTCGCCGTAGCGGGCGACGTAGCCGCCGGGCGAGAGGCGGAACGTCGGTACCCCAGCATCGGTGTCCTCGGGAGCGCTAGCGACCGAGGGCTCGATCTCCTCGCGCTCGCCGATTCGCTTGCCGTCGCGGCCGATGCGTCCCGGTTCGACCTGCTCGAAGACGGCTTCAACCGTGAGGTCGACGCCGTTGGGTTGGACCTGTTCGCCGGCGACTGGCGACACGTGGTCGGCGACGAACGCGCCGGATCGGAACATGCGCCCACGAGGTCGCCCGCCCGGCAAGTCAGTTTCGGACCGTCGCGATCCGCGTTCGCGACCGTTCGGATCGGCGCCGCGCGACGTGGTGCGCTCTGCGTACCCGCTTCCCGACAGTATATTTCGCCAACAATAGACACAAGAGTAAAGTCGGCGCGTTTTATACACTGGTTCGTTGCGTAAATATGATTCCCGCCTGGGGCTACGTGCTCGCATTGCTGTGCTCGGCGGGGATCGCGGGAGCGTTCGCGGTGTACGCCGCGGCCCACCGCCGCGAAGCCGGCGGCGACTGGTTCATCGCGCTGATGGCGCTGCAGTCGGCCTGGACGCTGCTCGTCGTCGTCGGCGCGGTGCTTCCGGTCGAGTACGCCGCGACGATCGAGACGGGGCTGCTCTGGCTGGGGTCGGTGGTGGCCGTCGCCTGGCTCGGGTTCATTCTCGCGTACACGGGCCTGGGAACGCTGTCGCGTGCCCGAGTCGCGGGCCTGCTCGCGTTCCCGGCGGCTTCGCTCCCCGTGCTGGGTGTGAACCCCGGCGGCGTCGCCGTGCGCGACGCGACGGCCTACACGGACCACGGGCTCGCCGTCGCCGAGTTGACGATGGGGCCCTGGGGGTACGCCACCCTGGCGTTCATCTTCGCGCTGTTGCTGGCCGGGCTGGTCGTGCTGGCCTGGCATTTCCTGTCGTCGGGCGTCGAGATGGGCCAGACGCTCGCGCTGCTGGTCGGCGCGAGCGCGTGTATCGGTACGGGACTGCTCGTCGGCCTCGGCGTTCTCTCGAAGATTCCCGTCAATCCGACGCCGTTCGCGTTCCCGATCACGGCGCTGGCGTTCGGCCGGGCGCTGTTCTCTCACGAGCTGCTATCGGTCGCTCCGGCGACCAGGCGCATCGGCGAGCGGTCCGCGCTCGACGATCTGGACGACGGCGTCGTCGTGCTCAACGCCGCCGACGAGATCGTTCGGATCAACCCCGCCGCCGAGGCCGTGTTCGACTGCGCCGACCGCGAGGTCCGCGGGGTTCCGCTCCGCGACGTCGTCGGCGAGGCGTTCCCCGAACTCGCGGAGCTGCCGGCGTCGTACTCGACCGGCGACCGGCGGCGGATCGACGTCTCCTCGTCCCCGGTCACCGACGACTTCGGCCGTCCGATCGGCCGGACGCTGCTGTGCCGGGACGTCACCACCGTCGAACAGCACCGCCAGCGACTGCAGGTGCTCCAGCGGCTGCTCCGGCACAACATCCGCAACGAGCTGAACGTCGTCGACGGGCAGGCCCAGCTGCTCGAACGGGAGGTCGCCGACGTCACGGAGCGCCGGATTTCGCCGATCCGGGAGAGCGCGCGCGATCTGCTGTCGATCGCCGACAAGATGCGACGCATCGAGGAACTCGCCCCGGGGACGGACCCCGACCCGGTAGAGGCGGATCTCGAGGCCGTACTGGAAGCGGTCGTCGAGACCGCCCGGGTAGACAATCCCGGAGCTGACATTTCGCTGACGGTCCGCGGGGACGCGCAGGTCCGCACGGAGCCGGACGTGCTCGAAGACGTCGTGGTCGAGTTGATCGGGAACGCCGTCGAACACGGCGGCGACGTGGTTCGTGTCGGCGTCGCCGATCGCGGCGACCGCGTCGAGATCACGATCCGCGACGACGGCTGCGGCATCCCCGAACAGGACCGGCAGGCCGTCCTCGAGGGGACGGAGACCGCACTCAGACACACCAGCGGCGTCGGGCTCTGGCTCGTCAAGTGGGGCGCCCGGCGGCTCGACGCCACGCTGTCCTTCGAGTGCGACGAGGCCGACGGAACCGCGGTGATACTCCGGGTTCCGGCGGAACGCCCCGCCGGCGCGGACCGTTCGGCCGTCGAGACCGTGCGCGACGACGGATCGAACGTCGCCATCGGTGAACAATTCCGGAACTAACCTCGATACGTACGAACGTACGTATTCCTCTCGGCTATTTAAGTTAAAGACCGCTGTGGCGGGGCGGATTGTGAACGGTCGTACAGGAGGGACTCGCGGGATTTATATCCGAGGAAAGACGATATCCGGCCGCTATGGGACAAACTCTGACAGAGAAAATTCTCGATGACCACCTCGTCGAAGGCGAGCTGGAAACCGGCGAGGAGATCGGCATCGAGATCGACCAGGTCCTCACGCAGGACACCACGGGGACGATGGTCTGGCTGCAGTTCGAGGCGATGGGACTGGACAACGTCCAGACGGAACTCGCCGCCCAGTACTGCGACCACCAGACCTATCAGTTCGACTTTAAGAACACGGACGACCACCGCTTCCTCCGCTCTGCGGCCGGCACCTACGGCGCGCACTTCTCGCGCCCCGGCAACGGCATCTGCCACAACGTCCACCGGGAGAACTTCGCCGCGCCCGGCAAGACGCTGCTGGGGAGCGACTCCCACACGCCGACTCCCGGCGGGCTCGGCGAGCTCGCGATCGGCGCCGGCGGGATCGACATCACCGTCGCGATGGGCGGCGCGCCCTACTACATCGAGATGCCCGAAGTCGTCAACGTTCGCCTCGAAGGCGAGCTGCCCGACTGGGCCACCGCGAAGGACGTCATCCTCGAGCTGCTGCGACGCCTGAGCGTCAAGGGCGGCGTCGGCAAGATCCTCGAGTACACCGGCCCGGGCGTCGAGACGCTGACCGCGCCCGAGCGGATGACGATCACCAACATGGGTACCGAGCTGGGCGCCACGACGTCGATCTTCCCGACCGACGAGCAGACCCAGGACTACCTCGAGCGCGTCGGCCGCGGCGAGGAGTACGTCGAGCTCCAGCCCGACGACGACGCCGAGTACGACGACGAGATCGTCGTCGACCTCTCGGATCTGGAACCGCTGATCGCCCAGCCGTCGATGCCCGACAACGTCGTGCCGGTCCGCGAGGTCGCGGGCCAGGACGTCGACCAGGTCATCATCGGCTCCTGTACGAACGGCGGCTACGAGGACATCCTCCCCGGCGCGAAGATGCTGGAGGGCCGCGAGGTCGACAAGAAGACCGACATGATCGTCGCCCCCGGCTCGAAGCAGGCCTCCGAGATCCTGGCCCGCCAGGGCTGGGTCGCCGAGATGATGGCGGCCGGCGTCAACTTCTCGGAAGCGACCTGCGGCGCCTGTATCGGCATCGGCCACGTGCCCGCCTCCGATTCGGTGTCGCTGCGAACCTTCAACCGCAACTTCGAGGGCCGCTCGGGCATCGAGGACGACAACGTCTACCTCTGTTCGCCCGAGGTCGCGACCGCCGCGGCGCTCAAAGGCGAGATCGTCGATCCCCGCGACCTGTCCGACGAGCTCGACGACCTCGAGGCGCCCGGCATCGAGCTCCCCGAGCAGTACGACGCCTCCAAGACGGACCTCATCAGCCCCGACGAGGCCGTCGACGACGAGCTCGTCAAGGGCCCCAACATCGGCGACGTGCCGCTGAAGGACCCGCTCGACTCCAAGCTCCAGGGCCCGACCCTGCTGAAGATGGACGACAACATCACGACCGACCACATCATCCCCGCGACCCAGGACATCCTGATGTACCGGTCGAACGTCCCGAAGCTCTCGGAGTTCACCCTCTCGCGCATCGACGAGACGTTCGCCGACCGCGCGCTTGAGGCCGACGGCGGCTTCCTCGTCGCCGGCGAGAACTACGGTCAGGGTAGCTCCCGCGAGCACGCCGCCCTCTGTCCGATGTACCTCGGCGTCGAGGGCGTGCTGGCCCAGAGCTTCGCCCGCATCCACAAGGCGAACCTCTTCAACTTCGGCCTGATCCCGCTGACCATCGACGAGGACACCTACGAGCGGATCGAGCAGGGCGACGACGTCGAGATCGTCGACGACGTCGCCGAGGCGGTCCAGTCCGGCCAGGAGGAGTTCACGATCCGCGTGAACGACGACTGGGAGGCGACCGCGCAGCTCGACGCCTCCGAACGCGAGCGCGACATCCTCGCGGCCGGCGGCAAGCTCGCTCACACCAAAAAGCAGGCCGAGGAGTCCGGCGACAGTCCCGCTCCCGCGGACGACTGATCGGCTACCTCGTTCTCTCTGTATTTTTTGCGGTCTTCGAGGAGTATCGACGGGTCTACGCAGTCGTATTGATAGCTGACGCGGTGAAAGCCCCCGCCGCGCTCGACCGGTTGCGACTCGCTGCGCTCCTCGCTCCCGTCGGTCGCTGCGGTGCTTGCGTCGTGGTCCGAGAGACGCCAAAGGCGTCTCTCGTCATCACGAAAGGCGGCGCGGAGCGCCGCCTTTCGAACGACCTCACCGGGTCGAGCGCGGCGGCCCCTTTCATTCCCACCCTCTGCAGACCGCAGCCTCACACCTCCCCAGCCTCGGCGCCTTCGGCGCCTCCCTCGCGCGCTGCTGTCTCACCACAAGGGCTCGACAGCGCGCGCCACTACCCGCGCGGCCCGGCGCGCCTTCATGGCGCGCCCACGGGGAAGGGCCGGAGAGCGCGTGGTCGCCGTCAGGCGACCCGCGCAATGCGGTGCTGTCCTGGCGTCCTGCCGAGCGAAGCGAGGCAGGGCTCGGAAGACGAGCGCAGCGAGTCTTCCGGCAGACTGAAAGGGCGAGGCGCGGTCGGCGGGGCGAGGGATTTCGTGGTGATGTGCTCTCCACTGGTAACTACAGTTGCTCGACTACGACCGCGCGGAGCCCGGACGTTGTCCCTCACAGCGATGCCCTCGCCTAGCCGAGCACCTATTAGTCCCGCGACCCGTACTGCCCCCCGTGACAGTCACGCCCGAGGAGTCGACCGACGACGTCCGGGTGCGCGACGCCGAGCGCGCGGACCTGCTGGCGGTCCACCGCATCGAGCGGGCATCGTTCCCGAGCCCGTGGCCGATGGCGGCGTTCGAGCGCCACCTGACCTCGCCGGCGTTCCTGGTCGCCGTCGACGAGACGGCCGCTCCCGACGACCCGCAGAACGCCGACCGATCCGCCAGCGAGACGATCGACGCGGCGTCCGTACTCGGCTTCGTCGTCGCCGACCTCGTGCCGAATCACGGGCGGCCGCTGGGCCACGTCAAGGATCTGGCGGTCCACCCCGATCGGCGGGGCGAAGGCGTCGGCTCGACGCTGCTCGGGCGGGCGCTGGCCACGCTTCGAGGCGAGTCGGCCAACTCCGTGAAACTGGAAGTGCGCGTCGGCAACGAGGGCGCCCGGTCGCTGTACGACCGGTTCGAGTTCGAGCCGCTGCGGCGGGTGCCTCGCTACTACGACGACGGCGAGGACGCGATCATCATGGTGCGCCAGCTCGGCGACTGAGCGCGAGCAGCCGTCCGCCGGGCGCCGCACCGCGGGTCGTCTCGGACGGAAGCAAACAAGTACCACAACCCCCAAAGCCGGAGCATGGTAACTGCCACCGGACTGATCGCACAGGTGAATCCGATCGGCGACGTGCTCGACGCGGTCACGTACTTCGTCGACGCCGCGACGGTCGACCCGCTCTCGGCGATTCTCGTCGCGCTGGGCAATCTGTTCTTCGCCGCGACGTTCCTCTTTTTCGGCTACCTCGTGCTGGGCTCGCTCGTCGACCTGCTCATCCCCGAGTCGCCCGGTCGAGCGCCGCCGCGACGAGAGTAATCGCCTCCTCCAGATCGGGGCCGAGCGGCGTCCCGGCGACGAAGCTGTCGGCGTACGCCAGGATCTCCTCGATCCGCTCGGCGACGTCGTCGGGCGTCCCGGCGACCGCGAGCGCGTCGATCATTTCCGGCGTGACCGCCTCGAACGCGGCGCCGAACTCGCCCCGCTCGATGGCGGCGCCGATCTCCGCGGCGGCGTCGGCGTCCAGTCCGTGCCGGTCCAGCACCGGCGGCGCCGCGCCCGCCGCGATGAAGGCGACCGGCTGGCGCGCGATCTCGCGGGCCGCCTCGGCGTCCTCGGCGACGCTGACGCTGGCGTAAGCCGCCACGTCGAACTCGCCCCGGTCGTCCGGCCGCTCTTCCAGTCCTTCCGCGATCCGATCCGACGCCCACGCGAAGTCGTCGGGATGCGACGCGTTCACGAGGACGCCGTCGGCGTGCTTGGCGCTCATCCGGAGCATGTGGGGCCCCTGCGCGCCGACGTACACCGGGATCTCCCCCTCGACGTCGTACTCCAGGCCGGCGTCAGTTGTTTCAAACGTGCCGTCGATCGAGACGCGCTCGCCCGCCCAGAGGTCCTGCGCGACTTTGAACGACTCCAGAACTCGGCGGAGCGGCCGCTCCTGCTCGACGCCGAGGCTCGACAGGGTAGACTTGTCACCCGGTCCGACGCCGAAGACCGCTCGCCCGTCGCTGACCTCCTGCAGGGTGGCCATCCGCGAGGCCAGCGTCACCGGGTGGGTGTCGTAGGGGTTGGCCGCCGCGGGGCCGACCGCGATCTCCTCGGTGGCGGCGGCGATCCGATCGAGCGTCACGAACGGGTCGCGGTTGAAGTAGTGGCTCGCCGCGAAGATCGCGTCGAACCCCTCGGCTTCGGCGCGCTCTGCGTGCTCGACGATCTCTGCGACCGGGTGCTCGGGGGTGAGTTCGATGCCGTGCATAGGTTTCGTAGAATCTCTCATTTCTCGTCCGCCGCCCTCAGTCCTCGTAGTCCCATTTCCGCAGCGCCTGCCGGACGAAGTCGCTCTCGACCGATCGGAATAGCTCGTCGCTGCCCTCGTGGTCGCCGAACGACCAGTCCCGGATCACGACGATCGGCGTCCCGCCGTCGCCTTCGCCGGCGATGAGGTTCGCCGCGGCGGCGAGTTCGTCGACGACGCTCTGGACCGTGACCTCCAGCTCGTGGCCGTCGCGGTCGGCCTCGCCGCGCCAGTCGCGGCTCGCGGGCATCCCCGCCCAGCCGATCGCGACGCCGCGCTGGCCGTGGCGGAACGGTCGGCCGCAGGTGTCGGTGACGACGATGGGCGCCTCGGATGCGAGGCCCTCGCGTATCCGCGCGGCGCTCTCGCTCGGGCGCTTCGGTAGCAGGAGCAGATCTGCGCCGGGCACGTTCGAGCGGTCGATGCCCGCGTTGACGTTAACGTGGCCGAAGCGCGTCTCGGTCAGGAGAAACGGCTCGTCCATCAGTAGTTCGGTGCTCTCCTCTAAGACGGCCTGAGCGAACCGCGGGTCCTTCTCGTCGCCCGTGGCCGACTCCAGCCGGTCGGCGATCTCGACGGCGCGCGGGCCGGCCGGGAACGCGTCCAGATCTGCGGTCCGGCCCTCGGCCTTCGAGACGACCGTGCTGGCGACGACCACGACGTCGTCGGGGCGCAGGTCGACGCGCTCCTCGACGATCGCCGCGAGGTCGTCGCCCGCCCGGATCTCGGGCACGTCCGGGACCGCGAACGCTTCCATGGCTCTCCCTCGGTGGTGGCCGGTAAAAAGCGCGCGGATGGTGGAAAGTGCATCCGGCGTCGCGGATCGCGACCCTCGGTATGGTCCTCACCGATCCCACTCGTCGACCAGGAGACCGTACCGGTGGATGTCGACGTGCTCGCCCTCGGTGAATCCCTCGTTGCGGTGGACGCCCTCCTCCGTGAAGCCGGCCTTTTCGAGGACTCGCCGCGACGCCGGATTCGTCTCGTAGACCGTGGCGTACGCCTTGTTGAGCCGGCGCTCCTCGAAGGCGTAACGACAGATCGTCTCGACGGCGTCGGTGGCGTACCCCTCGCCCCACTCGTCGGGCGAGATCATGTAGCCGATCTCAGCGGCACCCCAGACCTCGTTCGGTGGTTTGAGCCCGATCGTTCCGACGGGCTCACCGTCGACGCAGATCAGGAAGTCGGCGCCGTCGCCTTCGTCGAGCGATTCGATCCACTCGCTCTCTGCCGGCCCGTTCGTCGGCTCGTAGGCGGCGAGGCTGGTGCGGACCCGCGGATCGTTCACCGTCCGCTGGAGGAACTCGGCGTCCTCGGGTTCGATCGTGCGCAGTTCGACCGTCTCTCCCCTCGCGAACGTTGGGCCGGGCATACCGGCGACGTAGTCGCGGCACTCACTTTAATTCGCGCTTGAGCGCGTCGAAGCCTCTCCGGCTCTCGCCGATCGTCACCCCTCGCGCACGTCGACGGAGAGCTCGCCGTCCGCGACCTCGACGACGAGCATCGACGCCGAGGACGCCGGCGCGGCGCCGGTCGCGCTGCCGGGGTTCAGCAGTCGAATCCCGTCGACGACCTCGTCCAGCAGTTCGTGGGTGTGCCCCGACACCCCGACCACCGAATCGGGATCGTCGGCCTCCCGACGGACGGTCTCCAGCACTCTGTCCCGGTAGCTGCCGGTGTGACCGTCGCCGTGGGTGACGACGAATTCGACGCCCTCGACTGTCAGCCCGGCCCTCTCGGGGACGTCGATCCCTCTCGGATCCATGTTGCCCCGCACCGCGACCAGTTCCGCGCCCGCGATATCGCGGAACTCCTCGTAGGCGTCCCGCGAGTCGAAGTCGCCGGCGTGGATCACTCGGTCGGCGCTCGCGACCGCCTCGCGCACCCACTCGGGCACCGCGCTCGCTCGCGAGGGAACGTGCGTGTCGCTGACGATGGCTACCGTCGTCATGGGCGTCCGTTCGTGACGGATCCCGAAAGAGGTTCCCCGGAGGCGTTCGTCCTCGAACGCATGACTGACTACGCCGCAGCCGTCCTCCGCCGGGGGAGCGCGGTGCTCGTCCGGTGCGACGACGGCGCTCCTCGCCTCCCGTCCGCACCGCTGGAGGACGCCGCAGACGAACGGCCGGACGCCGAAGCCGAATCGGACGCTACCGACTCCGAACCGATCGCTGCGGCTCGACGCGCCGCGTCGGCGCTCGGACTCGATCCCAATACCCTGGAACACGTCCGAACGGGCTCTCCGATCCGGGACGGCGAGGAGTCGTACGCGCCGGTGCTGTTCGACGTCGCCGGCGACGGCGCGGCGACAACCGACGGCGCGGCGACGGCTGACGACGCCGAGTGGGTCGCCCCGACCGCGCTACTCCACGAATCGGCGTCGCCGAGCGAGTGGTACCGCTACCAGCGCGTCGCGCCGACCGTCCGATCGATCACGGCCGACGGCGAGCACGGGGCCGCCTACCTCTCCGTGCGCGCCCTGGAGGTGCTGCGCGACCGCGCGGCGCTGCAGGTCTCGGAGGGCGACCCGGATCTCGACGAGCTCACCGACCTGGGCGATCGGCTGCTGAGCGCCCGACCGAGCATGGCCGTGCTGGAGAACCGGGTGAACAGGGTGCTGGCGGCCGCCGCGGGCGGTGACGACGTCGCGGAAAGCGACGCCGCAGCGATGGACGGCGACGCCGCAGCGATGGACGGCGACGCCGCAGCGATGGACGGCGACGCCACTGCCGAGGGCGTCGCGTTCGCCGTCGAAGCCGCGGCCGACGCGGGGATCGACCGCGCGCTCCGGGCGGACGCCGACGCGGCAGCAGCGGCCGCCGAGCTGCTCGACGGGATGAGCGTGCTCACGCTCTCGCGCTCGGGGACGGTCCTCGACGCCCTCGAATCGGCGTCGCCCCGATCCGTTCACGTCGCCGAGTCCCGGCCGGCTCGCGAGGGGATCGGCGTCGCCGAGGAGCTCGCGGCCGCCCTCGACGCGCCCGTGACCGTGCTGGCCGACGCCGCGGTCGCCCACGCGCTCGCGACCGAGGACGTCGACGCGGTCGTCGTCGGCGCCGACGCGGTGCTGCCCGACGGCAGGGTCGTCAACAAGACCGGGACGCGCGCCGCGGCGCTGGCGGCCGCTCGCGAGGGGATCCCCGTCTACGTCGTCGCCGCGAGCGACAAGGTCACCCGCCGCGAGACGGTCAACCTCGAAACCGGCGACGCGACGGCAATCTACGACGGGGACGTCGGGATCGACGTGCTGAATCCGACGTTCGACGTGACGCCGGGCGAACTGATCGAGGCTGTGGTCACCGAGCGCGGGCGTCTGGACGGCGAGGACGTCGCGGCGGTGGCCGAGGAGCACGCCGCGCTGACCAGCTGGCGGGAGTGACGAGCGAGCCGCGAAGCGGAGCGGAACGCGCAGACGCAACAGTGAAACCGCACCGCCGCCAATCGCCGACGGGCGGCAGTGACGAAGGTTACCCCCACCGAGCCCCTTGTGACGACGCCTTCACCCGAGCCGCCCGCTACTAACTCCCGAGCGGCGGCTCTCCACGCGATTCTCGTGAAAAGTCTACGGCGTTACGCGAACTCCGCCAGCGCGAGCAGCACGCTCGGCGCGACGAGCAACACCAGCCCGCCGAGGATCAGCAGCGCCGGGATCACCAGCAGCCCCATCTCGGTCCCGAGCCACAGGCCCAGGCCCGCCAGGATCGCGAGCAGCCCGGCGATCCGGAGCGCCCAGGCGATCAGTCCCTCGAAGCCCGAGTCGGCCACGACGTCGACCACTTCGAGCGCTTCGTCCATACGCGACGGTTGCCGATCCGATCTGTTAAAAACTGTGGACGTCGCTGACCCGCGGACGCTCGGCTTCGGCGTCCCGCGATCAGACGACCCGGTTGTGCAGCGCCTCGCCGCGCTCGATCCGGCCGACGTTCTCGCGCACCAGCTCGGCGATCTCGCGGAAGTAGTCACGGGTGGCCGCGGCGGCGTGGGGCGTGACGATCACCTCGTCCATGTCCCACAGCGGCGACTCGTCGGGCAGGGGTTCTTGCTCGAACACGTCGAGCGCGGCGCCGGCGATCTCGTCGCGCTCCAGCGCGTCGACGAGCGCGTCCTGATCGACCACGCCGCCACGCGCGACGTTGATCAGGTACGCGTCGTCGGCCATCGCCGCGAGTTCGGGCTCGCCGACGAGATCGCGGGTTTCCTCGGTCAGGGGGACCGTCAGCGCGACGAACTTCGCTCCCGCGATCGCATCGTGGAGGTCGTCGTTCGCGTAGACGTGCTCGACGCCCGGCACCGGTTCGGGCGTGCGCTTGACGCCCGAGACGTTCATTCCGAGCGCGTCGGCCCGCTCTGCGATGCCGCGACCGAGCGTGCCGAGCCCGACGACGCACAGCGATTCGCCGGCGATGGTGAACGGCTCGTCCCACTCGGGGCGGTCCCAGGCGCGCTCGTGCTGGTTCTCGATGAAGGTGTGCAGGCGCCGCGCCAGCGCGAGCATGTAGCCCGTCACCGTCTCGCCGACGCTGTCGCCGTGGATGCCGGTGCTGTTGGTGAGCGAGACTCCCTCGCGCTCGAACGTGTCGAGCGGGAACCGGTCGTAGCCCGCCTGGATCGTGTGAATCCACTCGACCGCGCCGACGAAGTAATCGCGGTGGGCGAACGTGACCAGCCCGTCGCAAGCCGCCGCTCGATCGGGATCATCGCCGACCAGTTCGACCTCGGCGTCGAGCTCCGAGAGCGCAGCTTCGAGGCGGTCCGGCGGAAACACGGCCGAGACCGATTCGTGGACACCGAGTCGCTGGACGTCGTCGATCGTCATGCGTGAGCGTTCCTCGCGATCGGACAAAAATGCCGCTAATCGTCCCTCCAGGAACGCCTCGATGCCACGATCAGGCCAGCGACAGCAACGCGTCGACGACCGTCTCGCGATACGCTTCGACGTCGATCTCGGTCGCGACGCTGGCGGTCGGCTCGGCGTTCGAGTCGGCGCGGGTGTCCGCGATCGTCGCCCCTCTGCAGGGGCCGCGGCCGTCGACGACCGACAGCGCCCGCGGCTCGAAGGTTAGCACGTCGCCGGCAATGTGAGCCGCCACGGCGGCGTCGTGGATCGCGTGGCCGTCGGCCTCGCGGAGCCGCTCGGGGTAGTCGCACCACTCCGCGACCGTCGAGAGCGGCCCGCCGCCGCCCCGCAGCTCGGCCACTGTCGACTCCGGGAGCGTCGCCCGATCGGTGACGTCGAGCGGTACCAGGTTCGGTCCGCCGTCCTGGACGACCCGGCTCGCCGCGGCGGGGTCGGCGTACGCGTTGTACTCCGCCGCGGGCGTGACGTTACCCCCCGCGTGGACCGCGCCGCCCATCGCGATCAGGCTTCCGACGCGGTCGGCCAGATTGGGATCGACCGCCATCGCTACCGCGACGTTGGTCAGCGGGCCCAGCGCCGCGATCGTCAGGTCGGTGCCGTGCTCGTCGACCTGCTCGCGGATGAACTCCGTCGCGTGGGCGTCGAGCGCGGTGCCGGTCGGCGCCGGGACGTCGCCGCGCAGCCCGCCGGGGCCGTGGATCGACTCGCCGGTCGACAGCGAGTGGGCCAGCGGGCGCTCGCAGCCGCTCGCGACCGGCACGTCGCCCCGGTCGAACAGCTCCAGGATCGAGCGGGCGTTGGCCGTCGTATTTTCCAGCGTCGAGTTGCCTGCGACGGTCGTCACGCCGACCACGTCGACGTTGTCGGCGGCCAGCAGCGTCGCCATCGCGACCGCGTCGTCGGTGCCCGGGTCGGCGTCGATCAGAACCTTCCTCACCTGCGGACGTTCGGCGGTCGGCCACTTAATGCCCCGACCACAGGCTTTTGCCGCCCGCGGCCGACCTCCCGCCCGATGCCGACGCTCGACGAGCTCGCGACGCGCGCGGAGGGGATCGTTCACGAGGAGACCCAGCGCACCGACGCCGGCCTCGACCTGACGGTCGCCGAGATCTACGAGGTCGCGGCGCCCGGCCGCGTCGACTTCGGCGGGGGCGAGCTGGCGGACGCTGATCTCGACCCTCACGAACGCACGTGGCGGAACGAGGACGACGACTACCAGTGGTGGCATCTCGACGCCGGCCAGTACATGCTGGAGTACAACGAGTCGCTGACGGGCGAGGGCCGGATTCCGCTGCAGATCCGCGACGCCGTCCGCGAGCGCGGCGCCAGCCATCCGACGCTGCACGTCGCGGAGCTACCGCGCGTGCCGCTGTCGGTCGGCGGCGCCGGACTCAAGATCAAGGAGAACGCCCGCGTGTCGACGCTGCTCGCGGAGGAGTAAATCGCTCCGCGGCGTCGAGACGTTGGAGGCGCCGCCGCTCAGTCCGCGGTCGCCGCGGCGACGCGCTCCTCGTCGACTTCGCTGTCGGTCCAGGTGCCCCGGAGGAACCAGCCGCCGGTGGTGAGCGCGCTGGCGACGTAGGAAAAGGCCATCGCGTACCAGACGCCGACGACGCCCAGGTCGGTGTACACAAGCAGGACGTACGCCAGCGGGATGCGGTAGATCCAGATCTCCTGCATCGACAGCAGCATCGCGGTGCGCGTGCTGCCGCTGCCCCGGAACCCGCCGAGGACGACCTGAAACACCCCGAGGAAGGCGAACGCGGGCGCGCAGATCACCAGGTAGGCCGACCCGACGTCGATCACGTCGCCCGCCCCCTCGCCGGTGACGAACACGCCGGTGATCGGCTCGGCGAAGGTGTACGCGACGGCGCCGACGCCGAGGAACACGACCGTGACCATCGCCGCGCTCATCATCACGGCGCGCTTGGCGCGCTCGACCTGCTGGGCGCCGAGGTTCTGGCCGACGACCGTCTCGGTTCCCCGCGCCAGCCCGATCGCCGGGAGAAAGACGAGCGAGGCGAGCCGCTGGACGATGCCGTAGGCCGCCACGGCGTCCGTGCCGGCGATCGCGACGATGGCAGTCAGCGCCGTGATCCCCAGCGAGCGAAAGCTCTGCTCGCCGGCGGTCGGCAGCCCGATGTCGACGATCTTCCGGACGGTGTCGCGCTTGAGCCGCAGGTCCGCGAGCGTCGGCTGGAGGCCGGCCCAGCCGCTAAACAGGATGTAGAGGCCGACGACCGCCGCCAGCCCCCGCGACAGTACGGTCGCGACGCCGGCGCCCATCACCGACCACCCCTCGAATCCCGTCGCGGCGTACAGCGTCGCCTCCAGGCCCTCCAGCCCGAGCATGGCGAACAGCGGGTTGCCGTCGAACCCGAGGATGAAGATCGGGTCGATGATGACGTTCAGCACGACGCTGCCGAACATCAGGTACAGCGGCGTCCTGGTGTCGCCCCAGCCGCGCATCAGCGCGTTGAAGATGAAAAACCAGAACATGAACTGCAGCCCGGCGAACACGACGCGCGTGTAGTCGACGGCGTACCGGAAGGCGTCGCCGCTGGGATCCGCACCGATCCAGCGCAGCAGCGTCGGCGTCATGGCGATCCCCAGGACCGAGAACGCCAGCGACAGCAGCGTGACGAACGCGATCGTCTGGCCGGCGACGTGGTGCGAGCGGTTCGACTGCCCGGCGCCCTTGTTCTGGGCGACCAGCACCGTCCCCGCGACGGTGAACCCGCCGCCGACGCTGACCATCAGGAACACGATCGACCACGAGTACGACAGCGCGGCGACGGCGTCGGAGCCGAGGCGGCCGACCCAGTAGGTGTCCGCGAGGTTGTAGCCGACCTGCAACAGCATCGTCATGACGATCGGCGCCGACAGCACCACCAGCGGCTTGAATAGCTCGCCGTCGACGACGTCGACCGATCGGTCCTCGCGCCCGCTCACGGTCGGTCGGCCTCCTCGTTTGTTCCATCCTGTTCGTCGTCCGAGTCGGCCAGCAGCGGGTCGACGACCGTCTCGACCAGCTCGTCCCGGATCGTCGGCGTGTACTCGGGATCGTCGAGCGTGATCTGGCGCGTCCGCGCGCCGTCCAGCGTCGCGACGATCATCCGCGCGGTCGACTCGGGATCGACCGGCTCGAACGCGCCCGACTCGACGCCGTCCCGCAGAATCTCGGCGACGGTGCCCCGCAGCAGCTCGTCGCTCCGAACCAGCTGCTCGCGGTAGGCCTCGTTGAACGGTCCGCGAGAACGAAACTCCAGCAGCGCGAGGTGGAGGGCGGCCCGCTCGTCCTCGTCGGGCTCGAACACCCATAGATCGAGGAACTCGCGGAGCCGCTCCTCGGGCGGCAGGTCCTCCGGCGGCGCGTGCTCCTCGCGGAACTCCGCCATGATGTGGTCGATGAACGCGACCAGCAGCTCCTCTTTCGTGTCGAAGTGGTAGTGCAGCAGCGACGTGCTCTTGCCCAGCTCGTCCGCGATGTCCTGCATCGTCAGGTCGGCGTAGCCGTGCTCGCCGAGCGCGCTGTAGGTCGCGTTCATGATCTCCTCGCGCGGATCGGCGTCCTCGCTCGACTCGTCGCTGGGGGCGTCGCTCATTCCTGACTGACTAGTCAGTCAGTGGGCGTGAAAGGGGTTTCGAAGGTGGGGTCACGCTGATAGACAATGGCATCCGACCGCGTTATACTGACTCCGGCAGCCACCCTCCGTCCACTTCGATATTTTCGCCGCTGACGTAGCCGCTGTCGTCGTCGAGGAAGAACATCACGGCCTGGACGATATCGTCGAACGACGCCGGGCGCCCGCGCGGGAGGTCCTCGGGGAACTCGTCGGAGTTCTCGACGACGTACGGCGAGACGGCGTTGACCGTGATCCCGTCGTCCTGCGTGTCCGCGGCGAGCATCCGCGTGAACATCAGCACGCCGGCCTTGGCCATGAAATACGGCGCGTTCTTCGGGCTGATCAACCCCTTCTCGCTGGAGGCGTAGCCGATGTTGACGATCCGGCCCCACTCCCGCTCGCGCATCGCGGGCAGCGCCCGGCGCGAGCAGAGATACGTCGCGTGGACGTTCGTCGCGAACACGCGGTGCCACGTCTCGGCGTCCAGTTCCTCCCAGTGGACCGGCGCGAAGTCGCCGACGTTGTTCACGAGCACGTCGACTGGGCCGATATCCTCCTCTACGGCGTCGAACAGCCCGTCGACGGCGTCGGGATCGGTGACGTCGCCGCGGACGACCGTGGTTTCCGGTCCCCCGCGCTCGGCGGCTTCGGCGGCGACCTCGCGGGCGGCGTCGTCGCTGGTGTGGTAGTGCACCGCGACGCTGGCGCCGCGCTCGGCGGCCGCCAGCAGCAGCTCGCGGCCGACGCCGCGAGAGCTGCCCGTGACGAGCACGACGCGATCCGAGAGGTCCGTGTCGATCATATCGGTACGTCGGCCCGCGGCGTTATCAACGTCCGCGATCCGGAGTCGGGGCTCGTCGCGGCGTAGGCCGGTCAGTATCCTTAAGAAGGTCGGTTGAGAAAACCGTGATATGACGCTCACAAAAATTCTCGTCGCCGTCGGTCCCGGCGACGCCGACCGCGCAGAAGAGATCGCCGAAGCCGCCGTCGAGGTCGCGGCGCCCGCGAACGCGAAAGTAGTGCTGGCCCACGTGTTCACCGAGGAGGAGTACGACGACGTACTCGACCGGCTGGAGTTCGACACCGAGCGCACCGAGGTATCCCCCGACGAGGTCGCCCAGCGCCACGCGACGATCCGGACGCTCTCGAACTCGCTGGACGGCTACGACGTCGAGTACGAGGTGCGGGGCTCCGTCGGCGAGCACGGCGAGACGATCGTCGACCTCGCCGAGGAGATCGGCGTCGATCGCGTGATCGTCGGCGGGCGCAAGCGCTCGCCGACCGGCAAGGCCGTCTTCGGCAGCACCGCCCAGAAGGTCATGCTGTCGGCGCCGTGCCCGGTCACGTTCGTCCGCGAAGAGTAACGCAGTTCCGCTTTTCCATCTCTTTGCACCACACAGCGGCGCCGCCGTCCCGATCGTCGACGGACGCCGCTGTCCGGTGGTCGACCGGCGTCGCCAGCAATCACCCGACGGCACGGCGCCCGCGGAAAACTATGCAATTAAGTGCGGCCGCGCTCGTTTCCCACGTACATGGTGAACTACGCGGGGGTCGACCTCGGCGCGACCAACGTCAGGGCGGTCGTCGCCGACGATGCTGGGACGATCATCGGCGCGCACAAGCGGGGGACGCCTCGCGGCCCGACGGGGATCGCGGTCACCGAGGCCGTCCTGGAGTCGCTGCGGATCGCCTGTGACGACGCGGGGATCGACCCCACCTCGATCGTCGCGGCGGGCGTCGGCTCGATCGGGCCGCTTGATCTCGCCGAGGGCGCCGTGATGGATCCAGCGAATCTGCCGGACACGATCGACCGGATTCCCCTGACCGGGCCGATCTCGAAGCTGATCGACAGCGACGACGTCCACCTCCACAACGACACGATCGCGGGCGTCATCGGCGAGCGGTTCCACAGCGACCGCAACCCCGACGACATGGTCTACCTGACGATCTCCAGCGGCATCGGGGCCGGCGTCTGCACCGACGGGAACGTCCTCTCGGGGTGGGACGGCAACGCCGGCGAGGTCGGCCACATGATGCTGGATCCCCACGGCCGGCTCACCTGCGGCTGCGGCAAGGACGGCCACTGGGAGGCGTACTGCTCGGGCAACAACATCCCGCGGTACGCCCAGATGATCTACGAGGACGACCCCGTCGACACCGCGATGCCGATCGAGGATCCCGACTTCTCGGCGGTCGACGTGTTCGAGCACGCCGGCGAGGACGCGCTGGCCGACCACGTGATCGACCAGACCGCCCACTGGAACGCGATGGGGATCGCGAACATCATCCACTCGTACGCGCCGATCGTCGTCTACGTCGGCGGCGCGGTCGCGCTCAACAACGAGGAGCTCGTCCTGGAGCCGATCCGCGAGAAGCTCCCCGAGATGGTCTTTACCAACCTGCCGGACGTCCAGCTCACCAATCTCGGCGACGACGTCGTGGTGAAGGGGGCGCTCGCGAGCGCGATGACTGATGGTACCGGCGACCGGTCGCGAGTACGGTAGTCGAAGGACTACGAGAAGCCAAATGGCCTCTCCGTAGCGGTGTCTCGACGAGCAAAGCGAGTCGGGGCTCGAAGCGCAACGCGCTTCGGCGTCCTGCTGAGGCGAAGCCGAAGCGGGGCTCGCGGAGCTGTGCTCCGCGGCGTCCTCACGAGCGCTAGCGAGTGAGGACTCGGAGGACGCCTCGCGTCCTCCGGCGTCTTGACGCCGCAGCGCGAGCATGCCGCGTCGCGGAGACCGGACGGCTTAACTCTCTGACACCCGGAGCACCGGGCATGCGACGACGCGACGTTCTGCGAGCGGGCGCCGGCGCGTTCGCGCTCACGACTGTCGGCGGCGCGGCCGCCCACCCCGAGAGCCACTTCCTGCCGTTCGGGAGCGTCGATATCGACGACGCGAAGGAAGCCGTCGTCGGCCCGGACGGAGAAGTGGCGTACGTGGCCGCCGGCGACGGGTTCGCGACCGTCGACGTCTCGGACACCGCCGATCCGCAGCTTCTCGCCGAGGTTCGGGAGCCGCTCGCGGACCGATCGGACCAGTCCGTCGGGCAGCTCTGGGACTGCCGCCTCGACGGCGATCGGCTGATCGTCGTCGGGCCGGCCAACCCTAGCGTCCAGGCGACGAACGGCGTCCTGCTGTACGACGTGAGCGATCCGGCCGAGCCCGAATTTCTCTCCTTCACGCCGACGGAGTTTCCGATCCACAACGCCGAGTTCGTCGACGGGAACGTCTTTCTCACGGGCAACACTCTGCGCTCGAAATCGCTCGTCATCCTCGAGGTTGTCGGCGACGAGCTATCGCAGGTCGGCCGGTGGTCGCCGCTGGACCACGATGCGACGGTAGCGGACATCGATCCGGGCCTGCGACCGCTCCACGACGTGCAGGTCCGCGACGGGCTGGCCGCGCTGGCCTACTGGGACATCGGGACGTGGCTCGTCGACGTCTCCGATCCCGCGACCCCATCCTACGTCGCGCGGGTCGGCGACTACGAACTCGGCGAGCTGACGCAGCTCGACTCCGCGCAGGCCGGGACCGAGCGGACGATCCCGCCCGGGAACGCCCACTACTGCGAGTTCGGCGACGAGGGGACGCTGCTCGGCGTCGGCAAGGAGGCCTGGGCTATCGGTACGGGGGACGACGCTGTCGGCGGCCCGGGCGGGATCGACCTGTACGACGTCTCCGACCCCGCCGCTCCGGAGCACCTCGCGCACGTCGAGGCGCCGCGGGCCGAGAACAACACTCGCGAGGGGCAGTTCACCACCTCGCACAACTTCGACATCGCGAACGGACGCCTCTACTCGTCGTGGTACTTCGGCGGCGTGCAGATCCACGACCTGAGCGACCCGTCGACGCCGATGCGGATCGCCTGGTGGCGCGACGCCGAGGAAGCCAGCTTCTGGACGGCCCAGCTCGCCCGGGCCGGCGACTGCGTCGTCGCCAGCAGCGCGGAGGAGACGAGCCCCCAGCTGGCCGAGCAAGGGCGTCTCTACACGTTTCCCGACGGGCCGGTCGACGACGACGAACTTCCCGACGGCGTCGACGGCACTGACGGGAACTCGGACAGCGGCGGTTCGAACGAGTCCGGAAGCGGCGATTCGCCGTTATCGGGCTTCGGCGTCGGCGCCGCGGCGCTCGGACTCGGCGCCGGCGCGCTGGCCCGGGCGCGCTCCGACGACGGGGACGAGGAGTGAGCCGGGCGCGAGCGTGAGCTGTTTGCCCCGCGTCGATCCGAATCTGCCATCATAGTTCCCGAAACCCGAACGCTTTCCATCCCTCGAACCCCTAGGTACGTGCAATGAGCACAGACGCCTCCGAGGACGCCGCCGACGACGCGGGCGAGGAGACGCTCGCCGAGGAGATCGAGACCTGGCTCGTAAAGCAGATGCCGATCATCAAGATGCACGGCGGGACGAGCAACGTCCGCAAGGCCGACCCCGAGACCGGCGAGGTCGTCGTCGAACTCGGCGGGGGCTGTGCGGGCTGCGACGTCGCGGACATCACCGCGGGCAACATCGAGGCCGACCTCATCAAGAAGTACCCCGAGGTCGAGGAGGTGACCGTCCGCGTCCCCGAGTCGGGCGGAAGTTTCGGCGTCGATCAGGAGGAAAGCATCATGGGGGTCGACCGCACGGAGGGCGGCCGCGGCGACTTCAAGGACGGCCGCTGGTAGAAAAGGGACTTCTTCTCGCCTCCGGCCTCAGACGCCGTCGCCGAGCTTCTCGCGGCTGATCTTCACGCCGGTCGGCGTCACGATCAGCTGGTCGTCGCCCTTCTGGACGATGTCGCCGTCGACCTCGCTGGCGACCTGTCGCAGCTCGTCGATCACGTGTTCGGTCGTGCTGTCGCTCGTGCGCAGGCGCGTGATGTCCGCGACCACCATGTCGCCGTCGTAGATGGCGTCTTTGATGTCGATTGCGTCGGCCTGTCCCGCGATCTCCGCGACGTGGACCTGCATCGCGGCCTCGGTCGCGACCGACTCGAAGTCGTCGAGGTCGAGTTCGACGTAGTCCTCGGTGCTCCGGGAACCCCGGCCCCCGAGGATCGTGCTCATGAGACCCATGTGGGAACCCGACCGGCGGAGCGAGTATAGTTCTTGCCCTCGCGCGGCGGGCGACCCCGGCGCCGAGACGCCGTCCGTCGGACGCAGGTCTGACGCCGCCCCCGAGCGATCGGTCGAGCGCCGTCGAGCGATCGATCGGCGATCGGGGCTCAGCGCCGCGTCCGCGCGAGCGCCGCGATCGACAGGGCAGCGAGCGCGAGTTCGACGCCGAAGCCCGGGAGCGAGTCGGCGTCGTCCTGCGAATCGGCGTCCCCGCCGTCGGTAGAGTCGGGGGCGTCTTCGCCGTCGCTCTCGCCACCGTCGCCGTCCGTCTCGTTTCCACCGTCCGTCTGATTTCCGCCGGTCTGGTTCTCACCGTTCGTTCCGTCTTCGCCGGTGCTGTCGGACTCGTCTTCACTCCCAGACTCGTCTTCGTCGCCGGTGTTCGATTCATCTTCGTCGTCGGTGTTCCCGTTGGTTCCGTCCTCGGGCGGATCGAGCTGGAGGACCACGACGGCTTGCCCGTGCGAGTTGTCGGGCTCGTACGTCCAGCCGCCGGCGTCCTCGTAGGGCTCGGCCGCGGCGATCGGATCGACGCCGGAGTCCCAGGTGTTGGTCTTCTGGACGTATCCGACGACGTCGATCCGGTCGGCGTGCTCGCCCTCGACCTCGGCCTCGCCGTAGCTGATCGTCGCGGTCGCCTCGGGTCCGTGGAACTCGATGCAGTGGCTGTCCATGTAGCCGTCGCCCTGCGGGAGGTCCGGGCTGGTGCCGAACTGATCGGAGTCGAGCGGGCGTTCGTAGTGCTCGGTCAGGGGGAACTCGACTTCGATCGGGTCGGCCTCGGAGTGCCACGAGAGCGTCTCGCCGGTGGGGATCTCGACGCGGGTGTTCGGTACCGACTCGCCGGCGACGACCTCGCCGTCCTCGTTGAGCAGCGTGACGCAGATCTTGCCCGACCCCTCGCCGCGGTACGGATCCCGGTACTCGTCGCGCGGGTTGACGTAGCTGATCCACCTGCGGTCGTCGGCGACCGCCTCGAAGTACTCGTCGCCCTCCTCGGGGGCGGGGACGACGAACTCGTCCTCGATCGGTTCGGCGTCAGTGGCGTTCTCCTGGGCGAGCGTCTGCGCGCGCGGGTCGTCCGCGATCTGCGCGCTCTGATCGGCCGCCGGCTGTGCGATCGGCGTCGCCGCGGCGGTCGCGACGATCGCGCCCAGCGCGAGGACCGCGAGGGCGGCGACCGCGAGCGACCGCGTCGGGAAGCTTCGTTCTGGCATCGACCGAGCCGTCGAGACAATCGTTTGAAGTAATCGTCCCGGTTACCGAGGTAAGGTTGTGGTACGCGAACGGTAGATGCAGCTTTCACACCGGTATACGGCAACTTCGGTGGTTTCCGGGCGGGCGAGCTAACCGGGGCTGCCGGGGAGCGCGGGTTTTTGTCGCTGGCGACGCCACTGCCCGGCGTGACGTTCAGCATCTGCGCGCGGGAGTCCTACACCGACGAGAGCGGGACTGACCGGATGCGCTTCGGCGTCGCCGTCACGACGCGGCTGCCCGGCGTCGGGCGCCTCTGTCCGTTCGTCAACGAGCACGGCGCCGTCGCGACCCAGAGCCTCGTGAACGTCGACCTCGGGCGAAAAGGCGCGGAGTATCTCGCGGACGGCCTCGCGATCGAGGACGCCCTGGACGCGCTGGTCAACGCCGACGACAGCGCGCCCGAGCGCCAACTCCACGGCGTCGGCGCGGACGGCACGTTCACCTTCTCCGGCGAGGAGTGCAAGGACTGGTTCGGCCACGCGAGCGGGGACGGCTACACGGTCGCCGGGAATCTGCTGACCGGCCCCGAGGTGATCGAGGCGACCGCGGCGGCCTACGAGTCGTCGGCCCACGACGAGCGCGCCGACGTGATCGACGACCCCGAAGGTCCGGAGCCGCTCGCCGAGCGCCTGATCGACGCGCTCGCGGCGGGCCACGAGGTCGGCGGCGACCGTCGCGAGGACCAGACCGTCCAGAGCGCGGCCGTCCGCGTCGCCCGGACCGAAGACCGCGAGGTGACGAGCTTCTACGACGATCTGCGCGTCGACGCCACCGAGGCACCGGTCGCGGACTTGCGGGAGACCTACGAGCTCGCGGTCGAGGGGTTCCGGAGCGCGATCGCTCGGCAGGAGGACGACGCCGGAGCGTAGGACCGCGACTCAGACGACGAAGTCGTACAGGTCGTCGCCGACGTGGTGGACCGAGTCGACGACCTTGCCCTCGTCGCCGACCATCTCCGAGCCGTCGACCCTGGCGCGGCCGATCCCGAGCACTTTCCCGTGTGATTCCTCGGCGATCGCGACCAGGTCGCCCGCCTCGACGTCGTCGTCGGCCTCGACGATGCCGGGCCGCATCACGTCCGCGCCGTCGCTGACGAAGGACACGGCGCCGGCGTCGACCGTGACGACGTGGCTTTCGGGTGACCGCTCGTTGGCGCCCTGCACGGTCAGGAACGGTTCGTCTTCGTAGTACAGCACGAGCGGCTCGCCGTCGACCAGCACGAGATCGAACTCCGAGCCCTCCAGCTCGACCAGCTCGTAGGAGTCGCCGCCGACGTCGACGCCGAGCTGCCCTTCGATCGCCGATTCGAGCTCCGAAACGTCGTCGCTCCGGAGGTGATGGCGCGATTTGACGTCCATGTGCGGATCGAACAGGCGCGACAGCATAAACGCCGCGCTCCGGTCGGTTCGTCAGAACTGCTCGCCGACCCACGACGGCCGCTGAACGTCGACCGATCCCAGCGCGTTGATGGTGAACGTTGTCTCGTAGGCCTGTGCGTTCCCGTCCGACGACACGGTCATGCTGAGCGCGGCGTCGAAGACGACTCCCTCCGGCGATACCAGGAGTTTTCCGCTCGGGTCCTCGATCGTCCCTTGAATCTGGTCGGCGACGACGCCGTCGAACTCGAATGCAACGACGTCTCGGCCGTTGTACTCGGCCATCGCGTCCGGCACGAAGCGTCCGCGATCCAGAATGCCGCCCAGCGATTCCGGACTGCCCAGCATCGCGACGATGTCGGCCGACGTGTGCAGGTCCGCGATCGACTGCTCGGTCGCCCGACTCGCGTAGTCGGTCTCGCCGCCTTGCGACGTCTTCCGGTAGGTCCTGTCGCTCTCGGCGTAGCTGACGATCGTGCTTGACGAACTATCGAACCGGAAGAAGTGTCGCTTCTGGTCGAGACTGCTCCTGTACCGCTGTTCGATCGCGTTCTCGGCCGACCCGGAGACGAGCGTCGAGGTGACGTCGTACCCGTTCTCGACCAGCGCGGTCTTGGTCGCGTCGACGATGGCCTGGGTGTCGTCGAGTCCGTCGTCGGTCACGCCCGGTGGATATTCCTCGGACAGCGTCGCTCCGTCCGACCCGTCGGTGGCGTTACCGTCCCCGCTATCGCCTCCATCGCCGTCGGTGGTCGAGCAACCGGCCAGGCCGACCATCGAGCCGCCGATCGCCGAGATCGCGGAACGCCTCGTTAGCGCGTTCGTGGGCATACGCCACGGTGTGCCGCTCACGCCGTATTCTATTTTCGATACGTTCGACGAACGCCAGTACCGGACTCGCGGATCGGTCGGTGCACCGCAGCGGTCGGCCGACTTCTCGGTCGAACGCGACAAAACGCTAAGTGCCCGCGAGTCGTGTGGTAGCGTATGTGGGGATCCCGGTCCCGCGACACCGAGTCGGTCACCTGCATCGCCTGTGGGACCTCGCTCCGCCGCGATCACGCCCGCGAGTACGACAAGTACGGCGACCGCTGGGATCGCGACGGCAAGGAGTTCGAGTACCTCTGCAAGGCCTGCGACCGCGAGCTGTGCCACCAGCCCCGCGACGAACTCGAGGGGCTGCTCGTGGAGGTCGACGCCGGCGAGCACTCGCGCGACGAGTTTCTCTCGTGGTACAGCGCGCTCGTCGAGGAACGGTACGGGCCGATCGAGGAGTAGTGACGCCGGAGCGCTCTCGACCCGCCCGGCGGACGGCCGGGTAGGGTGCGCTGTCCGGCGGCGACGCCCGTCGCCGCGGGCAGCTACGCGCCGCTGGCCGGCGGGCGCCGCCGTTGCGATACGTCTATCCGTCCCACCCTCGTATCAGCGGGCATGACCAGCGAGTCGCAGGCCGAGGCGGGCACGGCCGAGAGCCAGGGGCCGGTCGAGATCGACGAGGAGATGGCCCGGCACCTGGAGAACAAGCGCGAGGAACTGTTCGAGAAGCTCGGCATCCGCGACGGCTTCCCCCAGGAGGTCCTCGACGAAGCCGAGGCCCGGACCGAAGGAATTCAGCAGGAGATCGCCGACGAGGTCGACGAGCGCGACGACCTGCGGGAGATGACGACCTGGACCGTCGATCCGATCGACGCCCAGGACTTCGACGACGCCATCTCGATCGAGGAGCGATCGGACGAGTACGTGCTGTGGGTCCACATCGCCGACGTCACCCACTACGTCAACCCCGACACCGCGATGTGGGACGAGGCCGTCGAGCGGGGCAACACCGTCTACCTGCCGGGCTACACGATCCACATGCTGCCGCCGATTCTGGCCGAGACGGTCTGCTCGCTCGTCCCCAACGAGGACCGGCTCGCCCACACCGTCGAGATGCACCTCGACAAGGAGACGCTGGGCTACGACGGGATCGAGATCTACAAGTCGGTGATCCGCAGCGACGCGCGGCTCACCTACTCCGAAGCCGAGAATCTGCTCGACGAGCCCGACTCCGCGGCGGACCTGCTCGAAGATCAGGACGTCGACCTCGCCGAGAAGTGCGAGCTCGTCTGGGAGGTCGCCGACCGGATGCACGAGCAGCGCAAGGAGGAGGGGTCGCTCGTCCTGAACCCCGCACGGGACCGCGCTCACACGATCATCGAGGAGTGCATGCTCAAGGCCAACAAGGCCGTCACGCACAAGCTCATGTGGGACCGCGGCGTCGAGGCGATGTACCGCGTCCACCCCCAGCCCAGCCCCGACGAGTGGGACGAGGCGCTCCGCGAGATCCAGGAGCTCGACGGCGTGTCGATCCCCGCGGACTCGTGGGACGACCCGCGAAAGGCTGTCAACGCCACCCTCGAGGAAGCGCCCGGCCGCCAGCTGGACAAGATCCAGTGGGCCGTGATGAAGGTGATGCCCCGCGCGAAGTACATGAACGACCCGTTCGGCGGCCACCACGCGCTGAACTTCGAGATCTACGGTCATTTCACCAGCCCGATCCGCCGCCTCTCGGACCTGATCAACCACTGGATCGTCTACACGAACGACGTGCCGGAGGATCTGGCGGCGCTGTGCGACCACGCCTCCGACCAGCAGAAAGACGCCGAGCAGTGCGAGCGCGAGTACAAGGACTTCCTCCAGGAGGTCGGCCTGAATCCCAGCGCGGTGAACAACCGCGGGATCGAAGTGGTCGACGAAGACGACGAGTAAAACCGGACCTCAGAGCGCTACCGGCCGTTTTCTCATCTGGCGCCACGGACGTCGCCGATCGGTTCTCGTTCTCGCCTGGCGTCAGTTCTCCTCGCCGTCCCGGAAGTACTCCTCGACCTCGAACGGCTCGGACTCGCCCTCGACGGCGATCACGTCCAGCGCCGTCACCTCGGCGTCGACGCCGAGCAGGCCCGCGAGACTCGGCTCCGTGCGCCCCTCGTCGCCGCTGACGAGTTCCTTGACGTACAGGCCGCCCTCGCCGTGGAGTTCGAGCGTCCCGCGGCGGTCGTCGTCGAGTTCGCCCTCGATCTCGTAGACGTCGCGCGTCCGCGTGAGGCTCGCCCGCCGGTGGTCGACGCGCTGGGGCGTGTGCTGGTCGACCGTCGTCCCCTCGAGTTCGTCGAGCGCCTCGACGAGCGCGGCCTCGGTGACCGGCTCGCCGAACTCGACGTCCATCCGGTAGGTCTTACTCGCGTCGTGTTCCTTGACGCGCTCGACCATCTCGTGGGTGGCGAGTCGCAGCCCCTCGACCTCCGCGGCGCCGTCGGCGGCGTCGTTGATCGCGGCTTCGAGTTCCTTCGTATTGGGATCGCGGCGCCGGGGCTCCTTCACTTCGACGACGAACGGCCGGCCCGTCCCGAGCATCAGCGCGTCGACGTCCTCGCGGCCGGCGCCGTGGAACACGGCCTCGTCGCCGTCCATGGCGTCCTTCACGTGCGGGGCGACGTACCCCTCGACGCTGTCGTCGTAGAGGTAGCCGCTGCCGCCGCAGTGGTCGCAGGCCTCCTCGCCGTCGGGGGCCAGTTGCTTCCCGCTGCCGCCACATTCCCGGCACGGCCACTCGGTCTGGGGAATATCGCGCTCTAACTTGCGGTAGCGCCCGTAGACGAACGCGGGGTTGACCTGGAACTCGACGTCGCCCTCGCGTTCGAGATTGAGGAGCGAGAGCACGTCCGGCCGGTCGAAGTCGACTTCGGCGCCGGTGAGCCGGCCGACGCGCTTGCCGACCTCGCGGTTGAACGCCGACTTGAACAGTTCGCCGGCCTCCTCGTCCATGCCGGCCTCCTCGCGCAGCAACACGTCGTTTTCCTCGATCAGCGGCGGCACGCGCGTCCCGACCTGGTAGGTCGAAAACTCGACGCCCTCGGCGGCCTCGACGACGCGCTCGGCCCACTCGTCGTAGTCGCCGCAGTGGCCCTCGCAGACCCAGCACTCGGCGGGTTCGGTCGACTCGTAGGGCTCGTCGTCCTCCAGCGCGACGGTCGTCCGCAGGGCTCGCCCGCGCTCGGCGTTGGTCAGCCCGAAGCTCCGGTCGGCGAACGGCCGGCCGAGACAGGCGTCGCAGATCGGGCCGGACGAAAGCAGCGCCCGGGCCCGCTCGGTGAGAGTCATGGCCGAAACCAGTCGCGGCGGGGTCAATTGCCTTGCGGTGTGCAAAGTCCTCGGTCGCTCACTACGTTCGCTCCCTCGCCGGGAGAGCAGAGCTCTCCCGAGCCCTGTCTCGCTTCGCTCGACAGGACGCCAGGACCGCGACCGCACCGCTGACCGCGACCGCACCGCTGACCGCGACCGCACCGCTGACCGCGACCGCACCGCGGCCTGCCCTCCCCCGAGTCGTGCGGCCCGCGCTTCTGCGCGGGCACGCACTCCCGGCCGCCGCGGCGGCGCACGCCCGTCTTCTGCGACTGCTCCGGGAGCGCCGCCCCGATCCGACGCCACTATGCCCGCCGGCGTCCGAGTCGGTCGCATGCGCCAGTTCATCGTGCTCGGGCACGACGTCCCCACGGAGCCCGACTTCTCGCTCGACGACATCGCGGGCGGCGCCGGCCGTCTCGACGTGCTCTGTCGCTGCGTCAACTCCGCCTTTTTCCTCTCGCACGCGATTCGGGAGGACGTCCGGACGCACCTCGTTCTCCGGGACGAGTTCACGATCACGTTCGAGGGAGCCGATCTCCGGCGCCTGAATCCCGACGAGCGCTCGACGGCCGCGCTCGTCCGCAACGCCCTCGAAGAGCGCGAGGAGGCGATCGGGCACATTCCGGTCGAGACCTCGCCCGGCGTCTCGCTGACCCGGCGCGGCTTCGAGCCGCTGCTGGAGTCGGTCGAGGGGACCGTCGTTCAGCTCCACGAGGACGGCGACCCGGTCGTCGAGGTCGCCCCGCCGGAGGATCCGATCTTCGTGCTCTCGGATCACAACGACTTCACCGACGACGAGGCGGCCCTACTCGACGACGCCGCCGACCGGCGCGTGCGGCTGGGCCCCGAGCGGTTGCACGCCGACCACGCCATCACGGTCGCGCACAATCACCTGGACACGGACGGGTTCACCCGGTACTGACCGCCCCCGTTTCGGAACGGTTAAAAGTCGCCGCGGCATGGATTCGAATGCGGGCCGGTGGGGTAGCTTGGTATCCTTCGGCCTTCGGGTGGCCGTAACCGCGATTCGAATTCGCGCCGGCCCATTTTCACCCCACTTCGCAACGACGAGCGTAGCGAGGAGTCCGTAGTGGGTGTGTAAATCACGACGCGCGAATTCGAGCCAGCAAGTCGCAGCGCGCGAACGAAGTGAGCGCGACCGTCTTGCCCAGTTCGAATTCGCGCCGGCCCACTACCTTTCCCGCATTCTATCCTCCCGAGCACCGCGTAGTGTGTGTGCGAGGAACGCAGAAATCGTGCGACAGCGGCGTCCGTCAACGCGACTGGCCCTCGGCTGAGAGGTCCTCTTCCGGTTTCAGCTCGACCTGATTGTCGTCGACGCGTTGGACGTGTCCCGCGTCGACGGGGTAGTCCTCTTTCCCGACCTCGCCCCAGTCGAGCGCGGCCTTGACCCGTTCGGTGATGCTCGGATCGGCGTCGACGTACATCACGTTCTCGCCGGCGTCGACGGTCGCGACCATGCCGACTTTCTCGCCGGTGGCGTCGACGACCTCCTTGCCGACGTCGTCCTCGGTGAGATCGGGCGTCCCGGCCATCTCGCCCTCCGCGGTCGCTCCAGCTCCGGGCGTCGAATCGCCCGTCGCGGCCGATTCGTCGTCGAGCGCCGGTTCCGCCGCGGACCCTTCCGCGTCGCGCGTTTCCAGCGGGGCGAGCCCCTCGTCGTCGGTGAACTCCGACTCGATGTCGATCGTCTCCATCCGCTCCATCCCGAGGATTTCGCCGCCCGTCACGTCCGCGCGGAGGCGCTTCTCGTCGACAACCTCGTCCTCGACGGTCCGGCGCCGGTTGAAGAACGTGTGGATCGCGTCGCCCTCGCCGAACTCGCTCTCGATGTCGTACTGCGTGACGATCTCCTCGTCGGCGTCCTCGTCGAACAGGTCGCTCCGCAGGATGTCGCGCTGGACGCCCTCGACGTCGATGTCGACGTCCTCGATGCTGTCGCTCTCTGCGATGTCGGTGTCGACGATCTCGCTCTCGACGGTGAACCGTTCGAGCAGTTCGCGCGTGGCGCTCCACGTCTCCCGGACGTCGAGTTCGGCGTAGTAGGGCAGGTCCTTCCCGCCGCCGGCGCCGAACACGCCCATCCCCTCGTGGTCCGACCGCTCGCCGGACTGGACGGCGTCGAAGTACCGCTCCTCGTCGAACAGCGCGTCGTCCTCGCCCTCCCGGTCGGCGACGATCTCGCAGCCGGTACACTCCCGCTCGATGAGCTCGGCGTCGACCAGGCGCTCCTCGACGAGTTCGGTGTCGACGAGCTCGCTCTCGATCGTCGCCTCCTCGACGATGACGCTCTCGACGACGGTCGTCTCTTTGACCTCGCTCGTGACGACCTCGCCTTCCGTCAGCGCGCGCTCGATCTCCTCGCGCTCCATGTCGTTCTCGACGAGCGCTTCGTCGCGGGCGAGTACGTCGAACGGCTCGCTCTCGGCCGATTCCTCGTAGACGACGACGTGTTCGGCGTCGTCGATCTCCGAGAAGAACTCGTCCCACTCCATCCGCTCGTGGTCGCTTCCGAGATCGGTCTCCCGGACCACGTGGTATCGCGTCTCTCCCGCTCCGGTGTGTCGGGCCGGGACCGCCTCGTGCTCGTCGGCCCACCCTCTGATCGTCTCGCGATCCGTCGAGATACGCCGGTTTCCGCCGCTGTGGTCCTCAGACATAGCGTTTCGCGGTTGACCGCTGGCCCGGAAAAGCGACGTGACCGTTGGACCGGATAGGGCGTCGCTTCGAAACGCCGCCCTCGTGAGGGGTTGAGAAACGGAAACGTAGGCGTCGCTACCGACGTTCGGCCCGGAAGTTCATCGCGAGTTTCTTCGGCGGAACGTCGGCGCCCGTCGCGGTACGGTCGTCCATCGACGGGGTAGTTTCGGCTTCCGAGCGATCGGCGCCTCGGTCGGACGGAGCCGTGCGGATTTCGGTCCGCCCGTCACTCTCGAAGCCGCACCGTTCCGCCGCCGGCGGTGGCGACGTGTTCGGGCGCCAGCGGGTACGCGTCTCGTCGGGCTTCCATCCAGCCGAACTTGCTCGCCACGGCGTCGAGGGCGCCCGGCTCCGGCCGGACGAACAGCCGGTCGCCGTCGCTGTCGGTGACGACGCCGACGCGGTCGCCCGCGGCGTCGACGACGATCGATCCGACGGCGTCGCTGAGGGAACTCATATCACTCGGGCGGTTCCTCGCGCTCTTCGTTCGACTCGCTGCCGGTGTCGCTCCGAGTGCCGTACTCGGTGCTCGGTCTCTGCGAGGGGCTGTGCGTCCGCTCGGGTGACGAACTGATCGGAATCTCGCGTTGGGGCGTCTCCTCGCCCGGTTGTGTGGTCTGGGGCGGCTCCCGGCGCTCCTGATGCGTCGGGGACCGGCCGCCGGAACGGTCGGAGGGCTCGTCGCGGCCGCTCGAACCCCGGAGCTCGGACTGTCCTCGTCCCGTATGGGGTCGGTCTCCCGACCCCGGTGACCGCTGGTACTCCGTCGGTTCACCGGATCGCCCAGTCGTTCCGGGTGGCCGGGAATGAGGCTCGTCACGCGTTCTCCCGGACGATCCCGGCTGCGACGGGGATTCTCGCGAGGGCTGCTGTGGCGCCTGCGATCGGACACCGGACTGCTGTGACGGCTGGTACCCGCCGCCGCGCTGATCGCTCGACGGCGGCTGGATGCCGCGCTCGTGCGGGGCGTCCGCGCGCCGGAACCCGTCGCTTTCGGGCTGCCCGGTCCCGTTCGACTGGTCGGCAGTTCGCTGTTCGACCTGCTGGCCCGGTCGCTGTCCGGTCTGCTGGGCCGCTCCGGACATCTGATGGCTACTCTCGTCGACGTTTTGCCGAGCTTGCTGGTCCATCTGCTGGCCCGTCTGCTGACCCTGTCGGGCCATCTGCCGGCCGAACTGCTCGGACCGCTGGCCCGTCTCCCGGGTCGTCTCCTGGAACTGATCGGTCAGCTCGGCGCCCGCACTCTCGGCCTCCCGTGCGAACTGCTGCTGGGCGTCCTCGATGGCCGGCAGCATCGAGTTCATCGTGTCGACATAGCTGCCGATCGCCGCCTTCGTGAACTCGAAGGCCTGCCGCTGGGCGGCCTGCTGGCTCTCGATTCCGCGGAGCGCCGCCCGCGCGAACGACCGCTGTAACTCCGCCGTCTGGCGTATCGCCTGCTGGCCCTGGTCCATCGTCGCCTCCTGGACGTCCATCGCGGTCCGGTAGTCGCCCGGATCGTCCTGACCGCTACGCTCGTCTCGCCGTCGATTCTGGTCGGTTCGTGGCTGTCGGTTTGAATCCGTCATGGGTTAGTTCGGCGGCCGCCGACGGCTGGCGCCGCCCGGCGACCGTCCGGCTCGTTAGTCGCCGGGAGCCACGAGTATAGTCGGAAGCGACCGTTCAGACGGTTCAGCGGCCGTAGCTGTTGCTTCCGGCCGCGAAAGTGATTCTTGGGCGGGACGCGGATGGATCGGCCGTCGCTGGCCACGCGCGAGCGTCACCGTCGATAGCGAACGCTCGCAGACTGGACGAACGGCGGGTAAGGAGAGGTTACGGGGATCGCCGGAGTTAGACCGCGGGCGGTGATCCCCGAGTCGGCGCCGGCGGCTCGACGGCGATGTCGCCGCTGGCGTACACCGTCACCTGGTGGTCGTACAGCCGGAAACTGAGGTAGCCGCCGGCGCGCGGCGTCCCGGCAGTCCGATCACGGAAGAGCAGATCCAGTCCCCGCAGATCGACGCAGTCGTGGAGCTCCTCTCGCATCACCGAGGCGTCCGCCCCGAGCACGTCGGCCAGAGCGTGCACGACCGTCGTGCTCAGCTTCGCCGGACTGTCTTCGTCGTGGTACGCCCAGAACACGTCCCTCTCCTCGGTGCCGGCCCGCGTTCTCTGTTCGGGTGCTTTGCGTTGCATGGTTCGAAAGTAACTACGCCTTACTGTTGGCGGCGAGCCGGAAAAGCATATCTACTATTATCATCTCATCGACTATACGGTGCTAAACCGTTCAGGGACAGTAATACTCCCACATCTAACTAGTCTGATTTCATTCATTTATTCGGGGGCGAGCGGAATTGGCCGTCGTGAGGCTTTTCGAGGTGGCGCCGAAACCCCCCGTCGATGGCCGAAGACGACCTCCGCTGGGAGACGCTCGACTCGCAGACCGCCTACTCCTGTCCCGGCTTCGACGTCGTGACCGACGACGTCCGCTTCCCCGACGGCACCGAGGGGGAGTACGACTACCTGTCGGAGCCGCCCGCGGTCGTGGTCTTGCCGTTCACGTCGGACGGCGACGTCGTCGTCATCGAGGAGTGGCGCCAGGCGGTCGACCGGATCAACCGCGGGCTGCCCGTCGGCGGCGTCGAGCCCGACGACGAGTCGCTGGCGGCGGCCGCGCGCCGCGAGCTGCGCGAGGAGACCGGCTACGAGACCGAGTCGGTGAGCCACATGACGACGGTCGAGCCGGCCAACGGCATCGCCGACTCGGTGTTGCACTTTTTTGTCGCCCGCGACTGTCGGCCTACGGCCGAGCAGAATCTCGACCACAACGAGAGCATCCGGACCGACACCACCTCGTTCGAGGAGCTCCGCGCGGCCGTCGCGGCGGACGACGTCCGGGACGGCCGGACCGCGCTGGGCGTGCTCTACTACGAACTCGTCGAGAACTGATCCCGGAACGGAATCCTTACCCTCGCGCCGGGCCACGCTCCGGTAATGCGAGAGCACTTCGAGCTCCGGGACGCCGACGCGGCCGGCCGGATCGGCCGGCTGACGGTCCCCCGCGCCGACGTCACCGTCGAGACGCCGGTGCTGCTGCCGGTCGTCAACCCGAACCTCCAGACGATCTCCCCGAAGCGGCTCCACGAGGAGTTCGGCGCCGAGATCCTCATCACCAACTCCTACATCATCCACGGCAACGACGAGCTTCGCGAGGACGCCCTCGATCGCGGGCTCCACGAGATGCTGGAGTTCCCCGGCGCGATCATGACCGACTCCGGGTCGTTTCAACTCTCGGAGTACGGCGAGATCGACGTGACGACCGACGAGATCCTGCGCTTCCAGCGAAAGATCGGCTCGGACATCGGGACGCCCGTCGACATCCCGACGCCGCCGGACGTCGACCGCGAGCGCGCGGAAGACGAGCTCGCGACGACGAAAGAGCGCCTCGAGGAAGCCGAGGGGATCGACACGGGCGAGATGCTCGTCAACGCGCCGGTCCAGGGGTCGACGTACACCGACCTCCGGGAGGACGCCGCCGAGCACGCCGACGCGACCGACCTCGACGTCTTCCCGGTCGGCGCGGTCGTCCCGCTGATGAACGACTACCGGTACGGCGACATGGTCGACGCCGTCGCCGCCGCCAAGCGCGGGCTGGGCGAGGACGCGCCGGTCCACCTGTTCGGCGCCGGCCACCCCATGATGTTCGCGCTCGCGGTCGCGATGGGCTGCGATCTGTTCGACTCGGCCGCCTACGCCCTGTACGCCCGAGACGGCCGGTATCTCACCGTCGACGGCACCGAGCACCTCGACGAACTCGACTACCTGCCCTGCTCGTGTCCGGTCTGCACCGAGTTCTCGCCGGACGAACTGCGCGCGCTCGACGACCGCGCTCAGGAGGAGGAACTCGCCGCCCACAACCTCCACGTCACGTTCCAGGAGATCCGCCGGATCAAGCAGGCGATCCGCGACGGCGACCTGCTGGAACTCGTCGAGGCCCGCGCCCGCGCCCATCCCGCGATGCTCGACGGCTATCGCGCGCTGTGCGATCACGCCGAGCAGCTCGAACGATCGGATCCCGCCTCCAAGAACGCCTTCTTCTACCTCTCCGCCGAGAGCGCGGACCGCCCCGAAGTCGTTCGTCACCACAAGCGCCTCGACCGGCTCGATCCCGAGGGAGAAGTGCTGCTCACCGAGGGCAACAAGTCCGACAGCTTCGACGAATCCTGGCGCGTCGTTCCGCCGTTCGGTCCGTTCCCCAGAGAACTGTCCGAAACGTACCCGCTCACCGCGGAGGTGCCCGACCGCTGCGATCGGCGCGCGCTCGAACGCGCCGCCGACGGCATCGCCCGGCTGACGGAGTTGAACCCCGACGTCGAGTTCACCGTCGGTCACCGTGACTGGCACGCGTCCGCTCTGGAGCGGATCCCCGAGCGAGTGACGCTGTGGAATCTCTCGGAGCAATCCCGTTAAGCTGTCCCTCGCTCCCCTCGGCGCCGCCACAGCTTTATACCTGATCGAGCGGCCAGCATCGCCGTGATCTGACCGACGCCGCGGGGCGTTCGCGACTGCGCGGCACGTCGCCTCGCGGAATTCGATCCGGGAGCGTAGACTCCCGGCCGAGTGCCGCCTGTTCGCTACTTCCTCGCTTCGGCTCGACGCCGCTTCGGCGTCGACGTCGATCCCACGGCCGTTTCGTCCGGAGAGCGCCCGCCGACGGGGACCGACAGCCTCATTCGGTCGCCGCGGCACCTGTGAGGTATGACCGACTACTTCGAGGTGCTGGAGCGGGACGCCGCCGCGCGGATCGCCCAGCTCCGCCTCGACGAGCCGCTGACGACGCCGGCGCTCGTCGACGACGTCGCGGAGGACGCCGGCAGCCTGTGGCCCGAGGACCGCGAGCTTCCCGAAGGATCGGAGAGCCAGCTCACGATCCTGCCCCACCGCGGCTTTCCCTCCGGAACGGCCGACGAAGTCAAAGAGTCGTTCGCGGTCGACTACCCCGACGTCGACTACCCCAGCGCGGTCGTCGTGGATCCCGACACGGCCGACGACTTCGGCGCAGACGCGTACGTCCTCTCGGGCACTCAAAATGTCGTCGGCCACGGCAGCGCGTTCCGCGACGCCGTCGTCGAGACGCGCGAGGCGATCCCGGCCGACAGCGGGCTGTACCTCTCGGGCGTCGCGACGCCGGCCAACGTCGCCACGCTCGTCTACGCCGGCGTCGACCTACTCGACGCCGACCGCGCCGTGGTGAAAGGCACCCAGGGCAAGTATCTCACCAGTGAGGGCGAGCACTTCCTCTCGGACCTACAAGAACTCCCCTGCGCCTGCCCGGCCTGCCAGCAGTCGGTCGAGGAGTTCGACCGCGAGGACTGCGTCGAGCACAACGTCAACGCGCTGCGAGCCGAACTCGGGACCGTCCGCGAGCGCATCCGCGCCGGGCGCCTCCGGGACTACATCGAGGGACAGGCTCGCCACGAGCAGTGGTGCACCGCCGCGTTCCGCCAGTTCGACCAGCAGTGGTCCTATCTCGAACAGCGCACGCCCGTCCTGCGCGGGTCGGAACTCGTTTCCGCGACCGAAGACACGATCCGGCGCGTCGAGATCCAGCGGTTCGCCGAGCGCGTCACGACGCGCTACGAGAATCGGTTCGACAACCCGCTCGTGCTGGTGCCGTGCTCGGCCGAGAAACCCTACAGCGAGTCCCAGAGCCACGGGCAGTTCCACGACGCCGTCCAGTTCCGCGGCCACACCGTCTCGATGACCAGCCCGATCGGCGTCGTCCCCCAGGAGCTGGAGACCACCTATCCCGCTCAGCACTACGACTCCGTGGTGACCGGGCGCTGGTCCGAGGACGAGAAGCGATTCGTCGCTGACGTGTTAGAGGCGTACCTCCGGCGCAACGAGTATCCGCGGGTCGTCGCGCACGTCCCCGAGGAGGGGTACCGCGACATCTGCGAGCGCGTCGAAGCCGAGCTCGGCCTCGACTTCGAGTACACCGTCGCGGACCACCCCACCGACGACGAGTCGCTCGCGAACCTCGCCAGCACGATGCAGGGCGAGCTCAAGTTCTCGAAGCGCGAGCGCGAGCACAACACCGTTCGCGCGATCGCCGACTACCAGTTCGGTCCCGGTGCGGGCGACGAGCTGTTCGACGACATCTCGATGGAGAGCCGCTACCCCAAGCTGCGCGTCCACGACGCCGACGGCGAGCAGCTCGCCGCGATGGTGCCCAACTACGGCGTCCTCGCGTTCACCTTGGAAGGCGCTCGCCGGTGGGTCGAGAGCCCAGCCCCGACCAAGCGCGTCGAGATCGACGCCTTCGTGCCCCACGGCGACGTGCTGGCGCCGGGCATCGTCGACGCCGACGACGAGATCCGCGTCGGCGACGAGATCGTCATCGAGGGGCGGAAGGCCTTCGGCGTCGGCCGCGCGACGATGTCCGGCCCGGAGATGGCCGAGAGCACCCGCGGCGTCGCCTCCTCGGTTCGCCACGTCGAGGAGAAGTAGCTCACCGCTCGCCGGTTAGCTTACTCGCCGCGCAGGATGCTCGCGCCGGGCGCGTTCCGCATCACGCTGCGCATCCCTTTTTCGGCGTTCTGTCGGGTCGTGTACCCCTCGCCGCTCGCGGCGATGATGTTCCCGTTGCGGTGGACTAGCCGCCAGCGCCACTCGTCGGCGCGGTCGCGGTACACCTCGAACCGCGCGAGGCTCGCGATCGTGCCGGCGTCGTCCGGCACCGCCTTATCGACGTCCGTCTCCTCGGGCGCGGCCGGTGACGCCTCGGCGTCCGAAAGCTCGTCGGCGGCTTCCGATGCCACTTCGGCGTCGGACGCCGCTTCGGCGTCGCTCGGCGACTCGGACGGTTCGGTCCACTCCAGTTCGATCTCGACCTCGATCTCGCGGTCGCCGTTCGACCCCTGCTCGACCTCCAGCTCGAAGGCCAGCTCGTCGGCCGGCCGGACCCCGATCGTCTCGCCGTCACCGACGAGCCGGACCTCCTCGCCGCGGTCGAGCTGCTCGGCGAGTGCGCGAAGCGTCGACGCGACTTCTGTCCGTGATCGATCGCCGTCGATCTGCAGAACGGTATCTCCCATACGGTCCCTGTGGATGCCGAAGGCAATAGTCCTCAGGGGGTCTTCGGGAGCACTCCTGTGGCTGTTCCGTCGCGCGCCGTTCCGTCGACTCGCTCAGGCCGTCGAGAGCTGGCGCTCGACGTACGTCGCTACGGGATCGGGTTCGAGGTGGACCGGATCGCCCGGATCCTTTTCGGAGAGGGTCGTCAGGTCGTACGTCTCGGGGAGCACCGCCACGGCGAACCGATCCGCGGTGAGGCAGACGCCGGCGACGCTCACGCTGTCACCGACCGCGGGATCGACGAGCTCGTTCGCGTCGATCCGTAGGCGATGGCCCTCGCCTTCGGTCGTTGACGATTCGATCCGCCCCGTGCCGTCGACCAGTCCCGCGTACATCACGGTCGTAGCACGGACACTCTTCGACAAGATCGTTATGCCACTCAAAAATGGATCAAACTGGCGCCCCGCCACCCCCGCCGAGCTCGAGGAAGAACGCGGCGATCACGGCGATCGCGATCACCATCGTCGGCAGCACGAGGAGCGAGGCGAAGACCAACGCGACGGCGGACCGTCCCGACGAGACGCCCTGAAAGGACGCCAGCGTCTTGATCTGCAAGTAGAGTCCGTAGAAACCGACGGCAAGGTTGACCAGGGGAATCCAGGCCAGACCGAGCCTGACGGCCGAGGGAAACGCGTACGCCTCGAACGTCGACACCGACCCCTCGCGCCCGCCGAGCGCGTAGACGACGCCGTGAACGAGGAGCATCTCGATGATCGACGCGACAAACCCGATGAGCACGATCGCGGCGCCGATGATCGCGGCCGCCCTGAGATCGGCCGGCGACGAGAGGTTCGCGAGTACCATCAGCAGCGTGATCGGCAGCGCCATGGCGATCACCGACAGCGCCACGAACTTGATCGGATACCCGATCCCGTGATCCTCGTCGTACTGGTCGATGAACGCGTCCGGTTCAGTTACCATGAACTTCGTTACGCCCGTCCACTGTTCGATCAAACTCATACGATCTAAAATTCAGCAATATAATAAAAGGATTTCGATAGAGAAAACTACCTTCAACAGTCGATGCTTGTACGATCTCTTTCAGTCGATCTTCCGCCAGCGCCCGCGCTGGTCGGTCCCGATCGCTCTCGCCTGTCGGAGCCCTACTTCGGATGACTGACGGGGCCTGTGTCGATTCCCGCCACCGATCCCGTGTCGGCACGCCTAATAGCGTCTGGCGAACGATTGAGTGTATATGACCGATCCCGCGAGTCGCGTCGGCTTCGTCACTTCGGGCGATCCGACTCCGGAGCAGCGCGCCGCGATCGAGTGGTGCGCGGAGACCGGCGCGACCGTCGAGGCGCTCTCGCTTTCCGGCGTCGCGTCCGGCGAGGTAGATCTCGCCGACTGCGACGTCCTCTGGTGGCACGCAGACGAGTCGGTCGCGGACGAGCCGGCGCTCGAACGCGCGGCCGATCCGATCGGAGACTACGTCGATGCCGGCGGCGGCCTGTTGCTATCGCTGCGCGCACAGGAGGCCGTCTCCGCGCTCGGGATCGATCCCGTCGCGCCGGACGCGACCGGCGTCGATCACCCGGAGACCACGATCGGACTGCTCTGCAAGTCTCTGTACGACGACTACTCCGCGTTCGAGGGGTTCGACGACCTGCGCGTCCCGACGCGGTCGGTCGACGGCCCGCAGCCGTACGCCCGGTACGACGACGTGTTGCCCGAGCGCGGCGATGTGCTCGCGAGCACGATCCGGGATGCCGACGATGTTCCACACCAGCCGGCGCTGATCGGCTGGTCGGTCGGCGACGGCGGCGTCGCCGGGCTGGGCACCGCACTCACTTTCGCCGGCGACACGACCGAGACGTGCGAGCGCAATCGGACGCGCCTACTGGAGAACCTGCTGTCGACGCTGGCCGCCGACGCCGGGGCGTTCGTCGACGGTCGACCGAAGGACGCCGACGCGCTCTCGGCGATGCGATCGCGGTTGTCGGACGATCCTAACCGCCCGCAGTACCACGTCTCCCCGCCGGCGAACTGGCTCAACGATCCGAACGGACTGATCCACTGGGACGGGCAGTTCCACGTGTTCTACCAGTACAACCCCGGCGGGCCGTACCACGACACGATCCACTGGGGGCACGCCGTCAGCGACGATCTGGTTCACTGGCGCGACGAGCCGGTCGCGCTGACGCCGTCGCCGGACGGACCGGACCGCGACGGCTGCTGGTCGGGCTGCGCGTTCGATAACGACGGCGAGGCGACGATCCTCTACACCGGCGGGCGGGGCGACGAGCAGCTCCCCTGCCTGGCGACCGCCGCGGACCAGTCCCTGCGGGGCTGGGAGAAGTCGTCCGCCACCCCCGTCATCTCCGACCTTCCCGAGGCGCCGCCGCTGCGCTCGACCGACGACTGGGTCGCGGAGTTCCGCGACCACAACGTCTGGTACGAAAACGGGCGCTGGCACCAGCTGATCGGCTCCGGCGTCGAGAGCGGGGGCGGCACGGCGCTGCTGTACACCGCCGGCGACGACTTGACCGACTGGCGGTACGAGGGGCCGATCCTGACCGGCGATCCCGAGCGCGACGGCGCGATGTGGGAGTGCCCCGAACTGCTCGATCTCGGCGAGAAGCGACTGTTGCACATCTCGAACTACGAGGAGGTCCGCTACTACCTCGGCGAGTACGCCGACGGAGAGTTCGACGTCGAGACGACCGGGCTGCTCGATCACGGCGACTTCTACGCGCCCCAGTCGATGCGGACCGACGACGGGCGCTGGCTCACCTGGGGCTGGTGCTGGGAGGCCAGAGACGAGAGCGCCCAGTGGGACGCCGGCTGGTCCGGGACGCTCTCGCTCCCGCGACGCGTCGAGCTCGACGACGACGGTCGGCTCCGCCAGCGTCCCGCGGCCGAACTCGCCGAGCTGCGCGAGCGCCGGCTGCACGAGGGCGGCGTCGAGCTGACCGACGAGCGACGCGAACTCGGCCGCGGCCGGTCGATCGAACTCCGCGCCGAAATCCGACTGGAGGACGCCGACGAGTTTTCGATCACCGTCTGCGAGTCGGCCGACGGCGACGAGCGGACGCCGATCCGGTACACGCGGGACAGTCACGTCGAGGTCGACCGCACCGAATCGAGCGCCGACCCTCGATCCACGAAAGCGCCCGAGCGGATGTCCGTCTCGCCCGTCGACGGGCCGCTGGAGCTGACCGCCTACCTCGACGGCTCCGTGCTGGAGCTGTTCGTCAACGAGCGCCACTGCCTGACGACGCGGATCTACCCGACCGCGGCCGACGCCGACCGGCTGTCGGTGGCCGCGACCGGCGGTACCGCAACCGTCGAGTCACTGGACGTCTGGGAGCTCGGCTCGGCGTGGGAGCACGACGAGCGCGCGGCGTCGGCCGTCGAGCCGGCGGAAGAGTAGGCGTCGGGGCGTCCGGACGCCTCGACGACTGGACGCCGCGGACGCTTCGGCGTCCGGACGCCGCGGCGTCGAACGCTACTTCTCGGATGCTCAGTACTCGCTCTGCTCCGGATCCTCGCTCCGGTACTCCGAGAGTAGCGGTGGCAGCTCCTCGTCCGGAAGCGGCAGGTGGCCGTGATCCAGCGCGCCGAGCACGCGCGTCTCCGTCCCGTCGAGGGCGAGCCGGAGCGTCGGCGCGAGCGTCCCGCCGAACCGGCGCTGCTGTTCCTCGGGCGGTAGCTCCGCGACGTCGTCCAGCGACAGCCCGCGGAGATCGTAGTAGTTGAAGAAGCTACTCACCAGCAACTCCTCGCGGTGGGGGTACGCGACCCACGAGTACGTCTGGAACGGCGCGTTCGCCGGGTTCGTCACGACCAGCCCGCTCCCGTTGAGCGGCTCGTAGTCGCCCCGAAGCGAGTCGGCGACGAAGCCGTACAGCGCGTCGTACCCCTCGATCCCCGGCGCGAACGTGTGCTCGTGGCTCGAGAGGAACAGGTAGTACCGGTCGTCGCGCACGACGACGTGGGGCCGTTCGAGCTCCTGGTTGGTGGAGACGCCCTCCAGCAGCGGGTCGTCGAGCTCCCACTCGGTCGGATCCCCGCTCTCGGAGACGGCGATGCCGACGCTGCCGTTGAACTCCTGGTGATGGGGATCCCCGTCGCCGGCGTCGCTGCCCTCTTGGGTCGGGGTGTTGGCCTCGAACAGCAGGCACGTCTCGCCGGTCTCGGGGTCCTCGAAGAACCACGGGTCGCGGAACGTGTAGATCATCCCGCGGGACTGGTCCTCCCGCTCGTAGCGATCGCCGTCGGGTTCGAGCAGCACCTCGTGGTCGAACGGCCCCTCGATTGAGAGCCTCTCGTCGGTCGTCTCGACGCGTCCCCCGGCGCCGACGGCGATCCGCTGGGTGTACGTCAGCTCGTCCTCGCCGCGCTCGCCGGCGGCGGTGTAGTAGACGTAGACGGCGCCGTCCTCGTCGTACAGCGCCGATCCGGCCCACTGGCGCGAGCCCAGCGCGGCTCCGTCCTCGCGAGACGAAGTCGAGCGAGGGCTCGCCGAGCTTTGCTCGTCGGTGTCCTCGAACACCGGGCCGCCGCAGTGCCAGGTTCGTCCGTCGCGGGAGTAGAAGTACCGAATCGTCGCGACGTCGTGGCGCTTGCCCGGCAGCAGGTCGGCCGGCGCCGTCAGCGAGAACGTCACGCGGTAGCCGTCGATCTCCGCGATCGACCCGTCGCGGTTCCGCAGGAACCAGGTGTCCCAGACGTGGATCTCCGGGGCGTCCTGCTCGTCGGGCGGGTAGACGATCGGCGCGACGGCGTCGGGACTGCGCTCGATCCCCGACGCCTGCGCGCGGGTCCACCGCGGCGTCCCGTCGTCGTCCGACTCGGGTCCGTAATCTGCCATGCCTCCCCGTGCGCGCGTCGTCGGAAAAACCGTTGCGGATTTACATCACCTGTTGTACCCGAATCGGCGTCCGCCTCCTGGCTCGTCGCTCCCGACGCCCGTCCGGACGCCGAACGCTCGCAGGCGCCCGTTCAGGGTTCGTCGCGCGAGATGTACTTCGCGCTGACGTAGGTCACGACGACGAGCATGAACGTCGTAAAGAGCATGTGCCCGTACATGACCAGCGACGGTAGCGTGTTCTGGCCGCCGAAGCGCGGTCCCCACGGCGTGACGAACGTGAACAGGAGAATGAAGATCACCAGTATCGCGAACGGGACGGCGTTGACCGTGATATCGAGCAGCGTCTCTCGATCGAATGGTTGCTCGGCCATACGGGCGGGTACGACGCTTCAGGCAAAAGACGCGGGGGGAAGATGCTTTGGGATCGCGAGGAAGGATGTCCGCTCAGATGAGGCCGGGCGAGGACAGCAGCCCGGCGACGGTCAGCAGCGCGAGGCCGACGACCGACGCCGCGCGGAACCACGTCTCGGTTTCGGCGGCCGGCGCGCGGACGCGCTTGGCCTGCAGACCGTCTTCGAGGCGGCGCGTCGTCATCTCGAGCAGCCCGGTCAGCACCAGCCAGAGCGCGACCATCGTCAGCACGAGGTGGCCGCTGCCGGAGCCGAACAGCCCTTCAGCCGTGTAGAACTCCGATGCCATGTAGCTTCCCGTCGCCAGCAGCAACAGCGCGCTCCAGCGCGTGATCCTCGTCAGCGTGCCCGAGGCGCGCTCGACGGCTTCGGGGTCGAGCAGCCCGTCTTTCGCCATCGGGAGCACGGAGACAGTCATGAAAACGACGCTACCCACCCAGACGGCGGCGAATATCGTGTGGATCACGACAGCCGCCGCTTCGACGATAGCCATGCGGGAGATGTGTGTGCCGGGGGGATTTGAGGTTTGCTTTTGCAAACCGCTACAGGCAGTCCGGGCAGACGAGATCGACCCGCCGGTCGTCGCTCGCGTCGGTCGTCGTCTCCAGCGACTGGACCGATCGGGTGGCGCCGCAGATCTCGCAGTCCGCCCGCGCGCCCGAGATCATCGAGTCCAGTCCGATCTCGGTCAGTCCGTTCGGCCCCGTGAACAGGTTGTCGACGCGCTCGTCGACGCCCTGGACCGACCCGCCGTCGCTGGCCATCTCGTCGGCCAGCTCCTGCGGGAGATCCCCGCTCCCGGGTCCGAGGTCGAGTCCAATCGAGACGTCGTCCCCGTCGTTCGACGCCGCGTCGGCGTCGACGGCGGGTTCGATGCTGGTGTCGGGGTCGGTCGCACGTTCGGTGCTGGTGTCGTCCCGACCGACCTCGTCGGCTGCGGTTCCCGATTCGGCGTCACCCTCCACGAGGTCGACCGGCGAGAGCGTCTCGCGCTCGGCGTCGTCGAGGCGGCGCTCGACTTTTTCGAGCCCCTCGCTGAGGAACTCCGACGCGAGGTCGCCCGGTAGCGCGGGCCCGCCGTAGACGTCGTCGACGAGCGTCTCCCTGAGGTCCTCGGCCGTCGTGCCCTCGCGGGCCGCGACCGCCGACAGGGCGGCGTTCTCGCGCTCGACGCGCGTATCGGCGTCGGACGCGGCGACGTACCGCCGCACGACCAGCGGGAGCAACCGCTCGGCGTCGTCGGTGGCCGACCATTTCGTCGGGAACACGGCGTCGATCGCGTCGACGATCTCCGCGGGCGGCTCGTCGCTCGGCTGCTCGCTTGTCGTCGCGGACTTCGAGGATGTCGAACTTTCGGCGTGCTCGTTGGGCTTCGCGGACTCGGCGTTCGGCGTCCTGCCGGCGTTCCGCGTCGCGTCCGAGCCCGTCCGCCGTTCGCCGGCAGCCGCCGGAGTCGCCTCTCGGTCGGGCCGCTCGGCGAGATCGGCGACGACGCTCAGACACTCCTGGACCGACGACGGATCGTACCCCCGATACTCCCGGAACAGCGCCTCGAGTCGCTCGTACAGCGCCCCCGGGATCTCGGCCTCGACGTACTCGTCGGCACCCGATGGCTCGTCCCGCTCCATATCGTACCGTACTGCACCCCACGTACAAATAAATTCCCGTACGCGTGAATTTACTTTCCTAACCGCAGGTGTCGCATAGAATCCCCCACCGGGCGCGGCGTTCCGCGGCGAAACCACATACTTCAAGGGCCGACTCGTCGAACACACGCCCGAGAGACGTTCGTGATATTACACGTTCGACGCGCGGACGGTGATCCTTCGTGATCGACGGGGCCGCGTTCCGACGTCACCGGCTGATCGCCCGGACCGAGCTCCGACGGGGCTGGCGCAAGATGAGCGAACGGAGGACCCAGCTCGCGGTGCTGGGGTTCGTCGGGCTGATGATGGCGTTCCCGATACTGCTGTTCGTGGGGCTGTTGCACGGGCTGGGCGCCGACCTCCGGACGGGCGGCGACGTCGCCGAGTTCGTCGCGACCGAGCGGGTCCGCAGCCTCGTCGCGATGGGCTGGCTCGGCGCGGCGTCGTTCGTCGCGATCCGGACGATCAACTACCGGGGCGATCCGGACGCTCCCGCGGGACTGTTCACCACCGTTCCGATCTTCGACGCCGTCGTCGGGATTTTGCTCGCCGAGGCCGCCGTGGTCGGGACGTGGATCGGCATCCCGCTGGCTCTGTTCGCGGGCGCGTTCGCGGTCGGCGCTCACGCCGTCGCGCCCGTCCTCGCGCTCCCGGTCGTCGTCGCGGCCGTGCTCGCGTGGGCGGTCCCGCTGGGCTTTCTGGTCGGGATCGTGCTCCGCCACGCGCTGCTGACCGTCGAGCCGATCGCCCGAAACAAGACCGCGATCACGATCGTCGCCGCGATCGCGTACTTCGGGCTGCTGATGTCGGACGCGCTCGGCGCCGTCATGGCCGCCGCGTTCCCGCTGATGGCCGCGGTGCCGGTCGGCTGGTTCGCGGATCTCCTGCTCGTCGACGTGCCGACGCTCGGCGTCGCGCCGCTGCGGATCCTGGCGGCCGCGGCGCTCACCGTCGGCGTCGTCCCCGCGCTGGTCGTCGTGAGCGCACGCGTCGCCGAGGCCCACTGGCTGGCCGACGGCGTGATCGAGGGCGACGACGAATCGAGCGCGGACGCCGACGCCGGCGCCTCGACAAGCGATCGCGTCGCCGACCTGCTGCCCTCGGGCGTCGGCCGGCCGACCCGCTCGGTCGTGCGGACCGTCGTGCTCCGGGCGCGCCGCGCGCCGATCCAGCTCGCGTACGTCGCCTATCCGCTGTTCGGCGCGTTCCCGCTCGCCCAGGAGATCTACGTTTCGGGGGCGATCCCGGCCCACGTCCCCTGGCTCGTCGCCGGCTTCGTCGTCTGGGCGGCCGGCTCGGCGTTCACCCTCAACGTGCTGGGCGACCAGGGCGCGACGATGCCGGTCGCGCTGAGCGCCCCGCGCGGCGGCCGCCACGTCGTCGTCGGTCACGCCGCCGCGGGCGCGCTCTGCGCGCTGGTTCCCGGCGCGGTGCTGGCGGCGCTCGTCGGCGTTCTCGGCCCGCTCGGGATCGTCGAGGCGGCGGGACTCGCGGTCGTCACCGCGCTCGGCGTCCTCGGTGCGACCCTGCTCGCGACGGGGATCGGCGTCGCGTTCCCGCGCTTCGGCACGGTGCAGGTGATGAACAACCGCGAGGCGACCGCCCCCAGCAAGTCCGCCTTCGCCGTCTACTCGCTGCTGGTGCTCCCGTTCTCGCTGCTGGCCTGGCTGCTGATCTCCGCGGGCGGATCCGGGTGGGTCGCCGGCGCGGTCGGCGTCTCGGGCGTTGCGGTCCGCGCCGGTGCCGGGGTCGCCCTGCTGGGCTGGCTCGGCGTCGCGGCGTGGTCGTTCCGGTACGCGCTGGATCGAGTCGGGAACTTCACGCTCGACTGATCGGCGGCGCCGCTTTCGCGTCGGCGTCCCGACGCCGCCTTCGCATCGGCGTCCCGACGCCGCTGCCCGTCCGTGAACGATTAGTGACGGTGGCCCCAACTCGTGGGCATGAGCGTCACGCTGTACCAGCTCGACGGCTGTCCGTTCTGCGAGAAAGTCGCCGACCGCCTCGACGAGGTCGGCGTCGACTACGAGACGATCTGGGTCGACGCGATGCACTCCGACCGCAACGAGGTAAAGCGCGTGTCGGGCCAGCGGGGCGTCCCGGTGCTGGTCGACGAGGACCGTGGCGTCACGATGTCCGAGTCCGACAACATCGTCGAGTTCGTCGACCGGACGTACGCCGCCGAGGCGTAGGCCGAGCGACGTCGCGCCGCCGCGGCGGTCACTCCTCGCCCGGCACTTCGGATCGGTCCCGGGAGTCGGACGAGCTCTCGGTTCCGTCCTCGCTCTCGCCGCTCGCGTCCTGCTCGTCGGCGTCGGACTCGCCCTGAGCGGCCTCGCCGGGATGTTCCTGGCGCGGCGTCGTGAACGGCGTCACGGCGACGGTCCGCTGGGAGACCACCGTGAGCCGGAGGACGAAGGCGAACAGCATCGCGATCGGCGCGAGCGAGACGACGACGCCGAGCGTGAACAGCGGACCGATCGCCCAGCGCGGGACGGTCGGACCCCCGGGTGGCCGGTAGACGGGAAGCAACAGCCCGGCGGCGACGATCGCGGGGATGCCGACGTACAGCAGTATCCTCGAAAGTCGGGCGAGCTCCTCCTGAACGTAGATCGTCCGGAAGTACTGGCGCGCGACGTCGAGCCCGCGGAGCGCGTCGGTCAGCTCGTCGATCGCGACCGACTCCGGCTCCCGCAGCGCCTCGCCGTGCTCGGCGCGGATGCGCGCGGCGTCCCGAAGCTGGCCCGCGTAGTTCGTGCTCAGAAGCACCGCAAGCACCGCGAAGATGCCCATTCCCGATGGATCGTCGGCGCCGCGCCGGCCGCTCTCGATCTCCTTGTCTCCCGATTCTCCCCGAAGCAGTTCGTCCGCACGGTCCGCGCTCGCGGTGACCGCCTCGACCACGTCGTCGACGTCGCGTTCGAGGTCCGGCCGCCCGGTCCTCGCGACCAGTCCGCCCAGCGCCTGGGCGTGCTGGCGCGTGCTCTCGAGGAGCTGGCGGAGAAAGGCTCTGGGAACGACCGGCAGGACGTCGACCCCGGTCACGTCCTCGACGTCCCGCCGGTACTCGATCGTCGCCTCGATCTCCGAGCGGATCTCGTCGGGCGCCTGCAGCTGCTGGGACAGCACCAGCTGGTTGATCGAGAGCACGACCGTGATCAGCGTGAAGTTGCCGCCGACGAACGCGCTGAACAGGTAGAGCATCGCGTCGGCGTTCGTCGGCGGAACGACGCCCGCGACGACGAGCGTCGCGACGACGGCCGCGACGACGACCAGCACCAGCGCCGCGACGGCGTACCGGCTGCCGTACAGCGTGAGCCAGTCGGTGACGTCCGTTCCGGCCTCGGTCCCCTCCGCCATCGCGCCCGAGTACCACAGCGGACTCCGTAAACGCGGGGCCCGGCGCGCTCCGGGATTCCGATCGCGGCTCGGCAGGACGTCGACGCGACCGCGACCGGACCACAGCACTGATAGCCCGCGGGTGGGACTCACACGGTATGCGACTGGAGGAGTACTGGGGCGTCGGCCCGAAGACCCGCGAGCGGCTGACGGCGTCGATCGGCGTCGAGGACGCCGTGGCGGCGATCGAGAGCGGCGACGTCCGCGCGCTGACCGAGGCCGGGCTCTCGCGTGGCCGCGCGACTCGGATCCTGCGGCGAGCCAACGGCGGCGAGGGGATGGACGTGCTCGCGACCGGCGACGCTCGCGACGTCTACCGCGAGCTGCTGGACCTGATCCAGGCGTACGCGGTCACCCGGCAGGCCGCCGACCGGATCCGCGTGCTGACGCCGCTGCTCGACACCGACCCGATGAACGAGCGCCTCGACGACGTCGAGGCGGTCCGCGCGGTCTGGACGGCGCTCGACGATGCCGAGCGCGAGCGCGTGCTCGACGCCTTCGAGCGCTACGACGAGGCCGGCGCCGGCGAGCGCCCGGCCGTCGAGGCCGCGCTCGCGCTGCTGGACGCCGGCGTCGTGGAGTCCGCAGATAGCGGTGCCGATTCGCCCTTCGCCCCGCTCGCCGAACTCGATCGGGACGCCATCGCCGAGGCGGCCGAGGCGCTCGGCGGACTGGAGGACGGCCGCGTCGCCGAGGGCGTCGACGAGGAGCTCGACGACCTGCGCGAATCGCTGGCGGCGGCCGACCGGCTGGAAGCCAACGCGCTGGACGTCATCGAGCAGCTGCGCGAGGACGGCGTCCGCGACGGCGACGGGTTCCGCGACGCCTTCCTCGAACACGTCCGCTCGGAGGCCGGCGTCACCGTCGACCGCGTCCGGGACGCCATGCCGGGCGACGCCGTCGACGCGACCGACTTCGCCGGGACGACGCTGCGCGAGCTCTCGAACGACCTGCGCGAGGCCGTCTCCACCCGAGAAGAGCTGGTCGCCAGCGACCTCCGCGGGACGGTCGCCGAGGCTCGCGAGGACGTCGACGCCGCCGTCGCCGCGGTCGACGACGTCGCCTTCTACCTCTCGTTGGCTCGCTTCGCCGACGCCTACGACCTCGTTCGGCCGACGTACGTCGAGGGCGAGCGGGACGTTGTCGCGGCGGTCGCGGCTCGTAATCTCTCCCTGCTCGCCGCGGACGACGAACGCGTCCAGCCCGTCACGTACGCCGTCGGCTCGCACGACCTCGGCGAGGTCGACCCGACCGCCGGGCCGGGCGCGCGCGAGAACCCGACGCCGCCCGACGACGACCGGGTCGCGGTCGTCACCGGCGCGAACAGCGGCGGGAAGACGACGCTGCTGGAGACGCTCTGCCAGATCGTGCTGCTGGCCCAGATGGGCCTGCCCGTGCCGGCCGAGCGCGCCGAAGTCTCCGTTTTCGACGCCGTCGTGTTCCACCGCCGGCACGCCAGCTTCAACGCCGGCGTCCTCGAATCGACGCTGCGCTCGATCGTTCCGCCGGTTTCGGCGGGCGAGCGCACCCTGATGCTCGTCGACGAGTTCGAGGCGATCACCGAGCCCGGCAGCGCCGCCGATCTGCTCCACGGGCTCGTCACGCTGACCGTCGAGCGCGCCGCGCTGGGCGCCTTTGTCACGCACCTCGCCGACGACCTCGAACCGCTGCCAGAGACCGCGCGCGTCGACGGCATCTTCGCCGAGGGGCTCTCGCCGGAGCTCGATCTGCTGGTGGACTACCAGCCGCGCTTCGGCACGGTCGGCCGGTCGACGCCGGAGTTCATCGTCTCGCGGCTGGTCGCCGGCGCCGACGACCGCTCGGAGCAGGCGGCCTTCGAGACGCTCGCGGAGGCCGTCGGGCAGGACGTCGTCCAGCGCACGCTCGCGGACGCGCGATGGAGTCCCACGGACTGAGCGAGTCGCTCTGCCCGTCACTTCGAGTCCCGTGCCAGCGCGTCTCCCGGCAAAAACTGTTACGAAGGCCTTATCCCTGTGGTGTGCCTCCGATAGGTTGCAATGGCGAAAGGCGAAGTTGACTTCTTCAACGACACTGGCGGTTACGGTTTCATCTCGACGGACGACGCGGACGACGACGTGTTCTTCCACATGGAAGACGTTGGCGGCCCGGACCTCGAGGAAGGCACCGAGATCGAGTTCGACATCGAACAGGCCCCCAAGGGCCCCCGGGCGACCAACGTCGAGCGCCTCTAAGGCGGTCTGACGCGGGTTCGCTTCCTACTTTCAGCATTTTAGCGCAACTACCGAGCGGCGCCGCTCTCGCGATCCGATCGACGCCGCCGAGAGCCGTCTCCGCGTCGGCGTCGAGCGGCGCGAACCGGATTCTCAGTCGCCGGACTCGTTCGCGCCGCTCGCACCGCCTTCCTCGACGACGTCCTCGTCAGCCGACAGCCACTCGGCGGCGATCTCGTCGTACCGGCCGCTCTCGCGGACGGCGAGTAGCCCCTCGTCCAGCGCGTCGCGGAGCTCGGCCTCGTCGCCGCGGACGCCGAAGCCGTAGCGCTCGACGCGGTCGCCGACGAGAAAAGCGATCGACGCCGGTCCGTCCGCCGCGAACGACCAGGCGGCGGGCGCGTCGACGACGACCGCGTCGACCGTCCCCTGCTCCAGCGCCGCGACGGCCGCGGGGTAGGTGTCCCACGAGGCGTACTCGTTGGGCTCGACCAGCTCCGGCTCGATCAGCTCCGTCTGGATCAGCGCTTCCCCGGTGGTGGCGGTCTGGGCGCCGAGCGTCCGGCCGGCCAGCTCGTCGAGCGACGCGGGCGTCCAGTCGTCGTCCGCGACGAGCGCGGCCTGGCGCGTGTCGAAGTACGGCTCGGTGAACGCGAAATCCCCCTGTCGCGGCTCGGTGATCGACAGCGCCGCCGCCAGCACGTCGACGTCGCCGTCCGCGAGCGCGCCGGGCAGCGACGAGAACAGCCGGTCGTAGCGCCACTCGGCGAGCTCGTAGCCTTCGACGGCCTCGATCGCGGCCGTCGCGAGGTCGACGTCGAAGCCGACCGGCGAGGACGCCTCGGTCGACTCGAACGGCGGGAACTCGGCGGCGGTGCCGACGACGAGTTCCCGGGGGCCGTCGGGATCGGCGGGATCGCCCGCGCCGCTTGTTCCGCCGCCTCCCCCGTCCCCGCCGTCCCCGCCGCTCCCGCCGTTCTCGCCGAAACAGCCCGCGAGCAGCGGCACGGCGCCGCTCGTCGCCGCCAGTCGCAGGGCGTCGCGGCGTCCCACGGCGCTCCGGTCCCCGCTTCCCATACGTAGCTGTCCGCGAGCGGGCGCTTAGGCTTTGGTGCGCCGCCGCCCGCCGTTTTTGTTCTCGCTCGTGGTAGTCGGACCCGCATGTCCGACGAGTACGAGTGCGACCTCTGTGGCGACACGTTCGACACGAAGGATACGCTCAGAGAGCACGCTCAAGAGGAGCACACGGGAGAACAGCTCGGCGGGTAGCGTCGGGGCGACTGGCGCGTCGGGACTCGAAGCGTAGAAACGCTTCGCGTCACACCGCGGCGGCGTCGACGTCGGCCTCGGCCTCGGCGTCCTGCAGCGAGTAGATCTTCTGGCGGGCGTCGGCGAGGTAGACGCGCTGGTCGATCAGCCCCTCCTCGTCGAGGTCCGACAGTGCGTGCCGGACGGTTCGGGGCGAGAGCATCGTCGCCTCGGCGAGTTCCTGCTGGGTCAGCTCCCCGTCGTGTTCCAGCACCTTGTACACCAGCTTGGCGCTCGGCGGACACTCCGACAGAACCTCTCGATCAGTCATGCGCTCCTTTATATGGGCGGCTACATCAAAAGGCCCCCGCGGTCGTGCCCCGGGGGCGCACTAGCGCGACGGTTACTGATCGAAGGGGCCGCTCGGCGTCGCGACGGGCCGCCGCCGCGGCGCCGGGCGGACCTCAGAAGGGGTGACTCTCCGGTCCTTCGGGGAACGCGTACTCATCGAGCCACGGCGGCCGCTCCCGGCCGGACCACTCGAACAGCGATCGCTTCTCGTTGGCGTAGTACAGCCGGTAGGCGTCGACGTAGTCCTCCGCTCGCCACTCGCCGGTGACCTGCGGCGGGTCGCTGCGGCCCTCCTCGGGCCACGCCAGCGCGTCGACGGCATCGCCGTCCAGCGACAGCACCGTCTCCCAGGACTTGTGCACGCGCTCCGGGCCGTGGTCCCAGCGGTAGCGCCACTCCTCGTGGGCCAGCCGGGTGTATTCGCGGAGCCGCTCCCAGTTCGATCGCGACGCCGCGGCCCAGCGCGTGAGCGGGTGGTCCGGGTGGGTGAAATACAGCTCGTCGTCTTCCGGATAGCCGTTCAGTTGGACGGCCGTCGTCAGCACCATCGCGCACTCGAACACGCTGCTCGTGACGTGCCGATCGACGAGCCACCGGACCGCCCGCTCTGTGTCCCGGTCGAGCCAGAACGCGTTGACCACGTCGGGCGTACGCCGCGCGGTCGGTTACGTTCGTCGCCCGCCGCGAAAAGAAACCGCGTCGTCGATCCGTCGCGGTCGTCGCTCGGGTTATCGGCGCCGCGCGAGACCGGCCGCGCTCAGCAGCGCGGTCAGCCCCGCGAGGACGCCGAAGCCGGGCAGCCCGTCGTCCGAACTACCGTCGCCCGATTCGTCGCCGCTCATCGTCACCTGGCGCTCCGAGAAGTGGTCGATCCCGACGAGCACCGTCGCGTCGGCGTCGGCGCTCCCCTCGCTGACGACCATGTAGCGCGGCTCGTTGCCGATCGCGCCCTCCAGCTCGGAGTAGCTCTCGACCTCGGCGGCGGCCTCGCCGTCGACCGTGACGTTCAGGTCGTCGACGCTCCCGACGGCCGCTTCGCTCACGCTCGTCACGAGGATCTTGCCCTCGCTCTCGGCGCGGTCGACGGTCACGGTGACCTCGCTCTCGGCGGTCTGGCTCGCCTCGACCGTCGTCTCCTGGCCGTACGCGACCGTCGAGTTGACGATCTCGCCGCTCCGCTCGGTCACGTACGCCTCGGCGGTCGCGGTGCCGTTGGCGACGTACTGCTCGATCCGCTCGTCGCTCTCGCTCTTGGACTCGTCGTACGTTCGCACGACGAGCTGGGCGTCACTCGAGAGCGACGCGGCGACGTCGCCCTCCTCGTTGGTCGTCACTTCGCCGTCGCCGACGACGAGGTACGTCGCCTCGCCGCCGTCGGCGGTCTCGACCGTCAGGCGCGACTCGCCGTTCTGTTCGGTCTCGGCGTCCTCGGAGAGGTTCGCCCGGACGTACTGGCTCTCGCCGCCGGCGTCGACGACGAGCTGCCCGTGGTCGCTGTCGTGGGCGCGGAGCTCGGCCGAGCCGCCGGTCTCGACGGTGGCGCTCGTCTTCGTCTGGGCGGCCAGCGACGTGGAGGCGCCGGCCAGGTTCGTCACGGCCGAGAGCTGTACGTCGGCGCCGAGCCCGAGGCGGCCCTCGTAGGCGCTCGCGGACTCGACGGAGACGTTCTCGGCGATCATCTGTCCGTCGACCGTGTAGTTCGTCACGCCGTTCCCTTCAGTCTGGAACGACACGTGCGCGCCGGCGAACGCCTCGGCGCTCTGTGTCGACGCGTCGGCCGAGGTCGCCCCGGTCGACCCCGTCGCGGCGGGCGCCACCGCCGCGCTCATCAACAACACCGCCATCGTAGCTGCGACTATGCGTTTCATGCCGTCCGTTCGGTGGCCGGGAGTACCGGATATATTTTCTGGCTTCGTATACGGCGCTCTAGACGTTCCGGCGAAAATGGCGTACAAAACTGGGCACCGACGACCGGATTTGATCAGTGCCAGGTGATCCCACCCCCGCCATTCTGGGGGTGATTCGGCGGGGCGATCGGTCGCGCGACAAGTGACCTGAAAGAAAGTGAGAAATCCCCTGGCGGCGATCCGATCCTACCGCGAAACGTCGTCGAACTCCTCGTCCATCACCGACTCGACCTCCCGGCGCGTGACCGTGGCGACGTCGCCGGCGATCGTGCGCTTGAGCGACGCCGTGGCCGCCGCGTAGTCCATCGCCCGGGGGACGCCGTCGCCGGCGAGCCGGCGGGCGAGGAACGCGCCGACGAAGGCGTCGCCGGTGCCGATGGCGTCGAACGTGTCGGCCTCGTAGATGCCCTGCTCGTGGACCGTGTTGTCGTGCCAGGCCAGCGAGCCGCGCTCGCCGTGCGTGACGATGGCGGTCTGCAGGTCGAACTCGGAGCCGAGGTGGTGGGCCAGCTGACGGGCCTCCCCGTCCCAGTCGAGGATCCGCTCGGCGTCCTTGTAGGCGAACACCAGCACGTCGACCGCCGGGAACAGTCGCCAGAGGGTCTGCTTGGCTTCCTCGGGCGACCACAGCTTCGAGCGGTAGTTGACGTCGAACGACGTCGTCGTCCCGGCGTCCTTGGCGACCTTCAACAGCTTCGCCGTCGTCTCGGCGAGCTGGTTCGACAGCGCCGGCGTGATCCCCGTCGTGTGGAACGCGCCGGCGTCCCGGATGCGCTGGAGGTTCAGCTCCTCGGCGCGGGCCGACTGGACGGCGGCGTCGTCGCGGTCGTAGATCACGTTCGTCCCGCGGGGCTTGTCGCCGTACTCCAGGTAGTAGGTGCCCTGTCGCCCCTCGTCCGACCAGGCGACGTCGACGCCGATGCCGTGCTTGCGGAGGTCCGAGACGACCTTTCGCCCGAGCTCCGATTTCGGGAGCTTCGAGAGCCACGTCGAACTCGCGCCCAGCCGCTGGGCGGCGGTCGCGACGTTGCTCTCGGCGCCGGCCGCCCGGAACTCCAGGTCGGTGGCGGTTTCGAGCCGCTCGCCCTTCGGCGGCGACAGGCGCAGCATCGTCTCGCCGAAGGTGACGAGGTCGTCGCTCATCGGTTCCCCTCCCGGCCGCCGGACGCCGTCGCGGCGCCCGCTCGCGAGCTACTCGGAATCATGGTTCGGCAATCGGACGGGCCCGATATAAGTTCCATCGTTTCGGGGTCTCCGACGAGCGGTTCGACATCGGAACGAAGCGGCGGACAGCCGCTCAGTCCCGCCGCCCGCCGTGGCCGGGGTAGTCGCGCTCGAACCGGTCGTCCAGCTCCTCGCCGTCGATCTCGATGACGACCGGGCGGCCGTGCGGGCAGGCCCACGGGTTCTCGCAGTCGTCGAGTTCGTCCAGCAGCTCCACCACGGAGCCCTCGCGCAGCGACGTGTTGCCCGTGATCGACGGGTAACACGCCAGGTCGGCGATGAACTCGTCGGCCAGCGACTCGACGGCGGCTTCCCCGCCGTCGTCGGCCTCGCCCTCGATGAAGGAGGTCAGCACGTCCCGCAGGCGCTCGGGCGCCAGCGTCTCGTCGAGCACCGCGGGCACCGTCGAGACCGAGGCCCGCCGACCGTCGCGCTCGGCGTAGAAGCCGAGCTTCGCCAGCGCCTCGCGGTACTCGTCGAACAGCGCCGCTTCCCCCGCGGTGAGCTCCAGCTCCACGGGATTGGCCAGCGCCTGGGCGGTCGTGTCGCCCTCGAACTCGGCTTTCAGGCGCTCGTAGTTGACCCGCTCGTCGGCGGCGTGCTGGTCGATCAGCGCCAGTCCCTCGCCGGTCTCGGCGACGACGTAGGTGTCCTGGAGCTGGCCGAGCACGCGCAGCCGCGGCAGGCTGTCGAACCGGCGCTCGTCGTCGACGACGTCGCCGCCCAGCGTCCGCTGGTCGTGGGGGCCGGTGAACTTCTCGTCGTCTACGGTCCACTTGGCATCGCCATCGACGGACTCGGACGCGTCGGACGCGGCGTCCAGGCCTCCGGATGTAGCGGCGTCGCCGTCGAACGCCGCGGCACCGTCGGCGTCCGGCGTTTCGGTGGTGGATTCGGGCGTCCCGCCGTGCTCGGTGGACGCCGCGTCGGCGTCGTTGGCCGCGACGCCGTCGGGCCTAGACGCCGACTCGTCCGCCGTGCTGGACGCCGATCCGGCGCTCCCCGAATCGGTGGTCTCTCCGGCAGCGCTCGCGGGCCCCGTATCGGCGTCGACCGACTCCGCACCCGCATCGGACGCCGAAGCGGGGTCTCCGCCTCCCGTCAGCGAGTCGCTCGTCTCTGGCTTCGCGCGCGCTTCGGTCGCGGCGCTCCCCTCGCTATCGGGGTTGTCGAACTCGTCACCCCCGGTCGGCTCGTCGTCATCGTCGACCGATTCGTCCTCGGCCTCCGGCGCGATCGACGCCTCCTCGGGCGCGGACTTACCGCGGGGCGCCGACGAGCGCACCAGCCCGTGGTCGAGCAGCGCGTCCTCGACGGCCGCCCTGACTTGTCGGCGCACGCCCGCCTCGTCCCCCCACCGTATCTCCATTTTGCGGGGATGGACGTTGACGTCGACCGTCTCCGCGGGCACCTCCAGAAAGAGGACGACGAAGGGATACCGGTCGCTGGCGAGTTGGCCGCCGTAGGCTTCGAGGATCGCCTCTCGAACCGCGGGCGAGCGGACGTACCGGCCGTTGACGAACGTCGAGACGTACTCGCGGCTCGACCGGGTCGTCTCGGGGTGGCTGACGTAGCCCGAGATCCCCTCCAGGGGGCCTTCGGGGAACTCGCTCCCGACCTCGGGCGCGGCGTCGACGCCGATCATCGACGCGGCGACGTCTTTCCCATAGACCGCGAGCAGCGTCGACTGCAGGTCGCCCTGCCCGGTGGTGGCGAACACCTCGCGGCCGTCGTGTTCCAGCGAGACGGCGACGTCGGGGTTGGCCAGCGCGTACTGGGTCACCACCCGGTTGACGTGGGCGAACTCGGTGGCTTCGGTCTTGAGGTACTTCTTGCGCGCGGGCGTGTTGAAGAACAGTTCAGTGACCTCGACCGTGGTGCCTTCGGGACAGCCGGCCGGTTCGACGGACTCGACCTCGCCGCCGACGTACGTCAGCTTCGTGCCGGCGTCGTCGGCGCTCCTGGGCTTCGTCGTGATCTCCGTCCGCGACACGGCGCCGATGGTGTGCAGCGCCTCGCCCCGGAACCCCAGCGTCGCGACGCCGGATTCGAGGTCGTCGACGTCTTCGATCTTGCTGGTAGTGTGCTCCTGTACCGCCGCGCGGACGTCGGCCTCGCTCATCCCGACGCCGTCGTCGCGCACGCGGATCGACTCGACGCCGCCGCGCTCGACGGCCACCTCGATCCGCGAGGCGTCGGCGTCAAGGCTGTTCTCGACCAGTTCCTTCACCGCGGATGCGGGCCGTTCGACGACCTCGCCGGCGGCGATGCGCTGGACCGTTCGGTCGTCGAGTTTTCGGATCTCCGTCGCGTCTCCCTCGACCGCCTCGGCGTCGTTCTCGGCGTCCGTTCCGCCGGACTCGGGCGCGTCGGTCACGGCGCGGTCACCTCCGGAGTCGGTCGCTGCGGCGTCGATCGATTCATAGTCCACGGTGGGCGGGCGTCCCACTAAAACGCGCGGTTCGGAGCGGATGTGGTCGTTCGCGGTCCGCCCGCCGCCCGGCAGCCGAGCGACCCAGTTACGCCGGTGTCACCTCGATGGTTTGGGCCCGAGCGTATCCCCCGCAACCGACTAGGTCCCGTCGATGTCCTCCGAATCAGCCGCCCCCGAAGAGCGAGCCGTAGCGCACGACGAATCGTTCGGCGAAGCCATCGAGGCGATCCGAACCCGCCGGTCGGGACACAACTTCGATCCCGACGCGAAACTCGACGACGAGACGCTGGAGGCGGTGATCCGCGACGCCACGCTGGCGCCGTCGTCGTACAACCTCCAGCCGTGGGAGTTCGTCGCCGTGCAGGACGCGGACCGGCTCGACGAGGTCGTCGAGCTGGCCTACGGACAGGAGCACATCCGAGAGGCCGGAACCGCGATTCTCGTCGTCGGCCACACCGACGCCAAGACGGCCGATCGAGTGTTCAACGAGTGGGAGGAAGCCGGTCGGATGGACGAGGCCTCCGCCGAGCAGACGAAGGCCCAGTCGGTCGAGATGTACGAGGACGAGCGGATGGGCCGGGATTACGCCGTCCGAAACGCCAGCCTCGCGGCGCAGAACCTCCTGCTGTCGGCCCACGCTCGCGGGCTGAAGGCGACGCCGATGATCGGCTTCGACCAGGAAGGGATCTCGGAGTTTCTCGAACTGCCCGACGACGAGATCCCGGTCATGCTGATCTCGATCGGCCCGAGCGCCGGCGAGGAGCCCGACCGGCTCCCGCGCCGTTCGGTGGACGAAGTGCTCCACCGCGAATCGCGGTAGAGAATTTCTCGTGACTTCAGTGGAGACGTTCGGAATAATGTACCGATGATATCCTCAATGATAATGATGTTCTATATTATCTAGTTCTTTGCTTCTCTTTTAGTGTATTTATAAACGTCTTGGTCACTCTTGGATTGTTTAAAATAATATGGGTTTCTTCCTCATTACAATAGTTCAAAGGAGAAGATGGGTCCTGGTGTAGTGATTCAATCATTTCACGCATGTTTTCTTCATTATATTCGTCCTTCCAACTATAACATTGTATGATGCTTTCTACAGGACAAGGGTCTGCGTCCTCAGATTCATACACACTCCGGCCTTGAAGCATTTGAAGGATTGAGATCTTCTGGCCTCTGAGCACATACTCATCCTCTCCGCCTCCCATTGGTAGGCTACTTGGTATCCGCAGTGATTAGCTTTTGCATACCGTAGAGGTTAGAGCAGGAAACGGACGGTGGATTTATGCATCTATGCATATATGGTCAAGGCATGCCATCGGAGCATGAGCAATTAGTGGGTGCTGCCGAATATTCCGATGCATCGCCCTTTGTACGGCTACTCAAGACGCGGAGCCGGGTCAAGATGCTGGATGCGTTCCTTCGTGAATCCCATCATGATCTCCGTTCGAGGGAATTAGAGAAATTAACTGGAATTGATCAGAGTACAGTAAGTCGAAATATGGAGACTCTGCTTGATTATGGTCTTGTTCAAAAAACTAGAACTGGACAAAAAGGCCAGCGATATCAAATCAACCTTGATAATCAGGCGGTCCAAGCCCTCGCTCAAGCTCAAGATGCGCTTTTCAATAGCGCACATAGGACTAGCGATGATTCTGGCCTAAACACAGTTGGTGAATATCAGCCACCTGAGGCTTCAAGCAAGGATATAGCCGACCGTGTTCGAAATTCAGATGTTGGTGCTGCAATTGAGGATGCCAATGTCTGATAAGAATAATTTTGAGGAGGTCATTCGTACTATCTCTTCCTATGTAGAGGAAATTCTTGGTCATGAACCAGATAGAATAGATAATCTTGGGGAGGAATCTAATGAGCGTATAGTTCTTGATGTACCTCTTAGCGGATGGAATGGTGATTTCTATATTTCATGCCATCCTGACGAACAGAGCTTCTCAATTTGCTACCACTACGATTTAGTGACGAGTATCGCTAATAAGATACACAACCCCGATAAGGAGCAAGAAGATGACGATTCATTCCAAGAATCTATTGAAGAGGCACTTGATTTGGTGAACTCAATTGAGAGAGAACATGAGAGGGATATCCTCTATCAAATATCAGAGTTGGTTCAGCAGCATCCTGTTGGGATACAGACTGCAGATACTGAGGAAGACGTATTTAAGGCGTTCTTAGTGTACGCGAATCTCTTCCCCTATGAACCTGATTTCACCCTTACTACATTCAATAGAGATGTGATGACTGTGCTTAATGCTGGATCTTTAACTGAGACTTTCCTCAACTACTCCTTTAATTTAGGAATTGAACAAGATATTGAACCTACTGATGAAATCCCTAGTGAACCAAATTATCCGGGTAGGTGACCCTATTATTGGTTTCCCCTCTCAGAATGTCATCTCTTGCTTGTCAGCTGACTCTAATGCATTTTTAAACGACGGTGGTGTATCAGTCCAAGAGATTTCATAAGCTGGATCGAGAACTATATCATAATCTTCGCCAGCAGGGCTCTGATAATGAAGTTTGACCCCGAAATTGACGGTGTCCACTTCCTCGAGGCCATCTAATGCATTAATAAAAGCACGATTCTGTTCGTCTTCTGGGTTTTCTCCCCAGCCACTCACCTCAAATTGGACTATAGAATAATAGTCAACGTCTTGTTCTCCTGCGGGAAGGGCTTCTCCAGTTCGTGCATTGAATTGCTGCGGTTGATCTATCCTGTTAAGTGGATAACGGCTTGAGTTCACCTCATATCCAGAATTTTCCTTGTCTTCGTATGAGATAAGAAACTCCACCTCAATCTCAGTTGCCACCTCATTACCAACATTAGAGAGGGTGATCTCCAACCAATCTCCTTGGTCTTGCGCGCCTGTCGGCTTAAACTCGGCAGCATTGATGGAATCAACCCGTAGAATTGGTGTATGTTCGGCTTTTGCTAGGTCCTTCTGAGATGAAAGTATATTTCGCTGGGAATTATAGAGCCCAACAAGTGCTAAAGATAAAAGACTACTTGTAAGGATGCTAACCCCAGTTAAAGCAAGCTCCACAGCATTTTCTTCCGGGATAGAGGCGGCCAGTATATACTGGAAGTAATAATGAAAAAACATAAATGAATATGATATTGATATTGATAATATGAGTATGGGTATTAGTAATTTATATATAATATCAATTATTGAAAGAGACCAGATCCAATGGCTATCATTATTCATATCTGGCTATCATAGAATAGTATTTCAGTCATTATGAAATCCCTGATCAGGAACCAGCAAGAATTCCTCATTAATTTATATGAAACTTATATTGGGTATGAATTCCAGATGAGTACATATCTGTTAATCATTTAACTTATTTTGCCACTCCTGAACCTTCGCCATCAGTTCAACCGGCGGAGTCTCGTTGACGTCCAGGTCCTGCAGGTGATCCAAGACGGCTTCGGCGTCTTCGTCAACTGGCAGCGCGGCGGATGAATCGGATGCATCGGTCGCACGTCCTTCGTTTTCGGCGTCCGTTCGACCGGGGGAGCGTTCGTCTCGCTGCGACGCCTCCCCGCCGTCAGCGCTCGCCGTCTTCATCTGCCCGCTCTGGACGTCGAAGACGACCTGCTTCGTCTCACCGCCGCTCCCGCCGCTCCCGCCGCTCCCTCGGATGTCGATCGCCTTGTCGTCCCGAAGCCGGCCGAGCACGTCCTGCGATCGGTCGACGACCGGGTCGGGAACGCCGGCGAGGTCGGCGACGTGGATGCCGTAGGACCGATCGGTCGGTCCCTCGCGCACGGTTCTGAGGAAGGTGACGTTGCCGTCTGTCTCGTCGGCCGCGACGTGGACGTTTGCGACGCTGTCGAAGTGATCACCCAGCGCGGTGAGCTCGTGGTAGTGGGTCGCAAAGAGGGTTCGGGCGCCGATCTCGTTGACGAGGTACTCGGTGGCTGCCCAGGCGATCGAGATGCCGTCGTACGTCGCCGTCCCGCGGCCCACCTCGTCTAAGATCACCAGCGACTCGTCGGTCGCCGAGTGGAGGATCTTCGAGAGCTCCTGCATCTCGACCATGAACGTCGAGCGGCCCTGCGCGAGTTCGTCAAGCGCGCCCACGCGCGTGTAAATGCCGTCGACCAGCCCGATCGTGGCCTTTCGGGCGGGCACGAAGCTGCCGATCTGAGCGAGTAGCACGATCAGCGCGGTCTGGCGCATGTACGTCGACTTCCCCGCCATGTTCGGGCCGGTGACGATCAGGAACCGGCGGTCGTCGGTCAGGCTCGCGTCGTTGGGTACGAAGTCGGTCGTCTGCTCGACGACGGGGTGCCGCCCCTGCTCGATCTCGACGTCGGCGCCCGGCTCGGCGAGCTCCGGGCGAGTCCAGTCGTTGCCGACGGCGTGGACCGCCAGGCTCGCCAGCGCGTCGAGTTCGGCTATCGCGCGCCCGACGTCCTGGAGCGTCTCGGCGGCGTCGGCGACGGCCTCGCGCAGTTCGCAGAACAGCTCGTACTCCAGGTCGCCGCGCCGTTCCTCCAGGCGCATTATCTCCCGTTCCTTCTCTTCCAGCTCGTCGGTGACGAACCGCTCGGAGTTCTTGAGCGTCTTGACGTTCTCGTAGTGGTCGGGCGCGTCGTCGGCGGCGGACTTGCCGACCTGGATGTAGTAGCCGTCGGTCTTGTTCCGGCCGACGCTGACGTGGGCGAGCCCGTGCTGGCGGCGCTCGCGCTCGGCCAGCGTGTCGAACCACTCCTCTAACTCCTCGTGGCGCTCGATGATCTCGTCGAGCTCCTCGTCGAACCCGCGAGTGAGCATCCCGCCCTCGCGGACGGTCGAGGGCGGGTCCTCGGCGAGCGCCGCGTCCAGCGTCTCCCGCAGCTCCGCGGCGGCGTCCCGGTCGGGCGCGTCGACGATCTCGGCCAGCGGCGAGTCGTCCAGTTGGGGCGCGGCGTCGATCACGGCCTCCAGTTCGGGCAGCAGGCCGAGCGTGTCACGCACCGCGAGCAGGTCCCGGGCGTCGGCGCTGCCGTGGGTCGCCTTGCTCGCCAGCCGTTCGAGGTCGTAGGCCTCGCCCAGCGTCTCGCGGAGCTCCTCCCGGGCGAGCGCCGCGGCCGCCAGCGCCTCGACGCTCGACTGCCGACGCTCCAGCATGTCCCGTGAACGTCGGGGGCGCTGGAGCCACTCCTTGAGCAGGCGCCCGCCCGGGCTCGTGACGGTGTGGTCGATCGTGTCGTACAGCGATCCCGACCGGTCGCCCTGCATCGTCTCTGTCAGCTCGAGGTTGCGCTGGGTCGTCGCGTCGAGCTCGGCGTGGTCGGCGTCGCGGTAGCGCTGGAGCCGCGTCATCGACGCCAGCACGCCGGTTCCGGTTTCCTCGACGTACGCGACGACGGCGCCGGCCGCCCGGATCGCGGCGTCGGTCTCGACGCCGACGCTGTCGACGGTCTCGGCGCCGAACTGCTCCGTGAGCGCCCGCTCGGCGGCGCCCGGCGCGAACGCCTCGGCGTCGAACAGCGTCGGCGTCGCGCCGGTCCGGTCGCGGATCGTCCCCACCAGCTCGTCGTCCTCCCGAACGGACGGTCCGGGAAGCACCTCGACGGGGTCGAACCGGTACAGTTCGGTCAGCGCGGACTCGCGCGGGTCGTCGCCGTCGACGCCGGTGACGTAGAACCGCCCGGTCGTCACGTCGGCGAACGCCAGGCCGTAGGTGTCGTCGCCGCGTGACGCCGCTCCCCCGTCGTCGACGATGGCGGCGACGTACCGCGCGTCGGCGTCGCTCGTTTCTAAGAGCGTGCCGGGCGTGGCGACCCGCTCGATCTCGCGGACGTGGCCCGACTCGGTCTCGCGCTGGTTCGCCACGGCGACGCGGTAGCCCCGCTCGACCAGCGCCTTGAGATACGGCGTCAGCTCGGCGACCGGCACGCCCGCCATCGGATACTTCGTTCCGCCGGAGGACTTCTTGGAGGTCTTCAGATCCAGCTCCTCGCCGACGATCTCGGCGTCCTCGTCGAAAAATTCGTAGAAGTCCCCGACCTGCATCGCCAGTAGGTCCGCGTCGCTCGATCGCTTGAGCGACTTGAACTCGCCGACGATCCCCTCGGCCTCGGTCATGGTCGGTCCACGTCGCCGTCCGAATAAAATCCTGCTGATCGCCGGCGCCGCGCGGCTCGCCGCCAGCCGCCGAGGGATGACTCCTCAGCCACCGTCGGCACCCGATTCCGGGTTCGCATGCTCGGGTCGTGAACCGTGGCGCCGACGCGTCCGATTCATCTCGACGTCGACCGAACCGATCGGCGGATTGCGGGATGGAGTCGCGATATCAGGCCCACTCCTCATTATTTCGGCTATCGGAGGGTTGTCTTATATAATATAAATTACATACTTTCTGTTATAGATACTGTCCGATTAGTTACCAATGGATGAATTTATATTACTTCAGGGATTGCTGTTGCTGTATGCTCGATCCTCTAAAACGGCTGGTCCCTAACAGGATCCGCCGGAGTTACGCGGCGAAATTCGCCATCGTCGTGATCATAATCGGACTCTCGATCGGTCTCATCGGCGGGGCGGCGACCGCCCTCATTACCGACGATATCGAACAGAACGTCAACAGCGACCACGAAGCGACGGCGCTCGGCGACGCAGAGAGCGCGTATAAGTGGCAATCTGACAAGGTCAACAGTTTGAGCGTCCTCTCACGGCAGGATATTCTCACCGAAAGCACCAGCGGCAGTAACGTCAACGACTATCTGAGCGGGTACACCGGACAGCGGAACGACCAGACGTCGTATATCTCTTCGATACACCTCGTCGAACAGGACACGGGGTACGTCCGCAACTCCTCGAATCCGGTGTTCCGGGGGCAGACGCTCTCCACCGATAACCACCCGTGGATCGAGGACACCGAGTTGAGCACCGGCGATACTCACATCACCGACCCGTACGAAACAGAGCGCGGGAGCGCCGATTATAAGCTCATCGCGTTCGTCAAACCGGTTCAGGATCAGGAAGATCTTGCCGTCGTGATGACGTACAACACCCAGAACGTCGGCGAGACGATTCTCTCGGGCACGTCCTACGATAGGAGTTTCACTACGGTCGTCGACGGTGACGGAAACATCATCATGCACGACAGCGGTGAGCTGATCGGCGAGTCGTACCCGACGGACTCCGACGCGTTCCGGACCGCGCAGGATGCCCAGTACGGCAATCCGATCTCCATCCAGTCGCAGTCGACCGACCTCCTCGAGGAGGACCACATCGTCGGTATTTCCCCGACATCGAGTGACACCCGAACCTCCGAAGAGGACTGGTACGTGATGGTCCACACGCCGACCAGCGAGGCGTTCGGCTTCGTCTCGTCGGTGCGACAGTACGGGGTCGGCGCGACGATCGGCGGCGTGCTCCTGATCGGGCTACTCGGCGCCCTGCTCGGTCGGAACACGTCGGTCGCGATCGACCGGCTCACCTCCAAGACCGAGGAGATGGAGTCCGGGAACCTCGACGTCGACTTCGAGACCCAGCGCATCGACAACATCGGTCGGCTGTACGACGGGTTCGCGAACATGCGCGACGCGCTGCGCGAGCAGATCCGCGAGGCCCAGCAGGCCCGCGAGGAGGCCGAACAGGCCCGGGCCGAGACCGAACAGATGAACGAGCATCTCGAGACCAAGGCCGACGACTACCAGACGGTCATGGAGTCGGCCGCCGAGGGCGACCTGACCGCTCGGATGGACCCCGAGAGCGACAACGAGTCGATGGCCCAGATCGGCCGCACGTTCAACGACATGCTCGGCGAGATCGAGGCCACCACCGAGCAGCTCAAGAACTTCGCCGCCGAGGTCGCGACCGCCAGCGAACAGGTGACCGCCTCCAGCGAGGAGGTGCGCTCGGCCAGCGAGCAGGTGACCGAGTCGATCCAGGAGATTTCGGACGGCGCCGAGCGCCAGAACGACTCGCTCCAGTCGGTCAGCCAGGAGATGTCAGGCCTCTCGACTACGATCGAGGAGATCGCCTCCTCGTCGAACGAGGTCGCGGACATCGCCGAGCAGACCGCGAACACCGGCCGCGAGGGCCGCGAGGCGGCCCAGCAGGCGATCGAGGGGATGAACTCGATCGAAGCCGAGAGCGAGGAAGCGGTCGCGGAGATCGAGCAACTGCAGGAGGAGGTCGCCCAGATCGACGAGCTCCTGGAGTTCATCACCGAGGTCGCCGAGCAGACCAACATGCTCGCGCTCAACGCCAACATCGAGGCCTCCCGCTCCGGCGAATCCGGCGAAGGGTTCGCCGTCGTCGCCGAGGAGGTCAAGGAACTCGCCGCCGACACCAAAGACGCCGCCGAGGACATCGAGGATCGGCTCGAGCAGATCAAGGCCCAGACCGACACCACCGCCGAGGAGGTCCGCAAGACCTCCAACGAGGTCTCCCAGCACACCGACTCCGTGCGCCAGGCCGCGGACGCGCTCGAGGAGATCGCCGGCTACGCTCAGGAGACCAACACTGGCGTTCAGGAAATCTCTGCAGCGACCGAAGAGCAGGCCGCCTCGACCCAGCAGGTCGTCGCGATGGTCGACGAGGCCGCGACGATCAGCGAGGAGACGACCGCCGAGGCCGAGAACGTCGCCGCCGCCGCCGAGGAACAGACCACGGCGCTCACCGAGGTCTCCCGGTCGGCCTCCGACCTGGCCAACCAGGCGTCCCAGCTCTCCGAGGCGCTCGACCGCTTCGACACCGACGCCGACCGCGACCCCGGTCCCTCCGAGCTCCCCGACGGCGAGGACAGTGCGCTGCCCTCCGCCGAGGAACTCGCCGCGGACGTGCGCGAGCAGACCGACGAGACCGCCGCACCGGCGGCAGACGATGGCGTGACGAACGACGCCGCCGACGAGCCGGCTGACCACGGGAACGGCTTCGACGACCCGCTCGCTGAGGATGCGGACGACGACACCTCGAGCGCTCCCGACGCGGCGTCGCCGCGGCACGACGCAGCCGGGGGCGCACCGACCGAGGAGCCGGAACCGCTCGGGGACGCCGAGTCCGCCGATTCGGACACGCTCGGCGCCGACGCGCTCCGGACAGACGCCGACGATGCGGACGCCGGTGACGTGCCGGACGCCACCCCGGTCGACGCCGGCGACTCCGACCCGGCGACGCTCAACCGCACCGAGCAGTCGACGGACGCCGGAACCGAGTCGGCGACCGGCGGCTTCGGCGAGCGCACCGAGACTGCCGACGAGCAGGTCGAACAGACGGCGGCGGATGCCTCCGAGGAGGAGCAGCCCGACGCCACTCCGCTCGGCGGATCCGCCGCGAGCGACGCCGAGTCGTCGAACGACTCCGATCCGGCTGCGGACGCTGACGACGCCGCGACCGACTCGGCCGCGGCCGCCGACAGAGTCGATCCCGACGACATGTTCGACGACGAGGGGCCGCTCGGCAGCTCCGCGGACGACGGTGCGACTTCGGACGAACAGGCCGAGGACGCGTTCGCCGACGACGGTGCGTCCGATCCGCTCGCCGACGACGGAACCGTCGGGGGCGGAGAGGACGAGACGGCGGACCCGCTCGCTGACGATGCGGGCGATTCGACGCCGGATCCGCTCTCCGGTGACGTCACCGCCGAGGACGGCGACGACGGAACGACCGACCCGCTTGCCGATCAGGGCTCCGGCGACGACCAGTCGGACTCGATAACGCTCGGCGCGCCCGACGACGCCGGCGACGACGCAGACGCGGACGACGCCGAGGCGGACGAGGGAGCCGACGCTGACGAAGACGACGCCGACGAGGACGATTCGGACGACATGTTCTCGTTCGTCCAGTCGGACCCCGAGAATCGCGACGACGAGAACTGACGGCGCGGCGCTTTTTTCGACCCGGGTAGGAGACGTTTGACTGCCGACCGCCGTCAGTCGCCGCTCTCGATCGCGTCGGCCAGCGCGAGGAGGCGTTCTGCCAGTCGATCGTGCTCCGTCGCCAGCACGGCGACCGAGTGCTCGCGCTCGCCGACGAGCACGCGCGGCGTCTCGTCAACTCCGGCGATCACGTCCTCGACCGCGTCGCGCAGTTGGTTCTCGCCCGTCGCCCTCGCCGCCGGGGGCCCGTACACGACCGACCGCCAGCCGAGGGATTCGACCGCGTCGACCGCATCCGTCGCCCGGATCGTCGCCCCGAACTGGACGGCGGGATCGACCTCGCGGGCGCCGAGCACCACCTCGGCCGCCCGCGGCGCGACGCCGAAGCGGACGCCGCGGTTCGCCCGCAGTCCCGTCCGCGTCGCGCCGACGCCGCCTTCCACCGCTGCGACCTCCGCGGGGCGTTCGGCGTACGGCGTCGCGCCGACGAGCTGGAGCCCGCCGTCGCCCGCCAGCATTCGAGCGTCGGCGTCCGCGATCCGGTCGAGGACGGCTTCGACCGCCTCGACGGTCCCGGCGCGCTCGGCGAGTTCGGTTCGGACGGCGCCGTGGTTGACCGCGCCCGGTCCCTCGCCGACGTCGTAGTGGTAGCGGACCGCTCGTTCCATGAACCGAACGCCGCCGGCGACGGCGTCGCGGAGCGGCTCACCGCGGGCGAGCCGGGCGGCGATCGCGCTGGAGAGCGTACAGCCCGAGCCGTGCGTGGCGTCGGTGTCGATCCGCGGGTGCTCGAAGCGCTCGGCGCCGTCGTCGGTGACCAGCACGTCGACGACGGCGTCACGAGCCTCCCCCTCGGCGTCGAGGTGACCGCCCTTGACGAGCGCGGCGTCGGCGCCCAGTTTCACGAGCGTCTCGCCGGCCGCCCGGGCGTCCGCGGTCGTTTCGAGTTCTTCGCCGGTCAGCACCTCGGCCTCGTCGGCGTTGGGCGTCACGACGGCGCTCTCGGCGATCAGGTCCTCGTAGGCGTCCTCGGCGTCGGGATCGAGCAGCCGATCGCCGGAGGTCGCGACCATCACCGGATCGACCGCCGCGGGGGCGTCGCTCGCGGCGACTTTCTCCGCGACCAGTTCGATGACCGGCGCCGTCGCCAGCATCCCGGTCTTGATTCCGCCGACGTCGAAGTCCTCGACGACGGCGTCGATCTGGCCCTCGATCTCCTCGACGGGCAAGACGTGCGAGCCGTACACGCCGGTCGTGTTCTGTGCGGTCGCGGCGGTGATCGCGCTCGTGCCGAAGACGCCGTGGGCCTCCATCGTCTTCAGGTCGGCCTGGATCCCCGCGCCGCCGCCCGAATCGCTGCCCGCGATCGTCAGCGCGACGGGCCGATCGTCGGGTGCAGGTCGTCTCATACTCGTTAGTATTATCGGAGAATACAAATCGGTGATGGAATCTCGATCCGGACGTTCGGTCACTCCTCGGCCTGTAGCTTCTCCATGTGTTCCTCGAAGGCGCCCCAGAACGGATCCTGACCGGGGTGGTCGACGCGCTCGCCGTCGACCGTGAGACCCGATCCGTCGGCGACCTCGCCGACCTCGGCGGCGGGGATCCCTTCGGACTCCAGCGCGTCGAGCACGTCGTCGACGCCGGCGGGGGCGACCGCAGCCAGCAGCGTCCCCTCGCTGATCGAGACCCACGGATCGATGCCGAAGTACTCGCAGGCGTCCAGCACGCCGGGCTGGATCGGGATGCGGTCGCGCTCGATCTCGATGCCGACGCCCGCGGCGCGGGCCATCTCGTAGAGGCCGCCGTGGACGCCGCCCTCGGTCGCGTCGTGCATCGCGCTGACCGGGCCGGCCGCCGCGGCGGTCAGCGCGTCCCTGATCGGGCTCATGTCGTAGAAGCGGTCCTTCGCGTCCGCGATCGTCCCGTCGTCGAGGTCGCCCCGCATCAGCGACTCGAACTGGATCGACATCAGGCCGGTCGCCTCGATGGCGGGCCCCTTCGTGACGACGATTTTGTCGCCCGGCCGCGCCCCGTCGGGGCGTACCAGGTCGTCGGGATCGCCGACCGATATCGCCGTCCCGCCGCCGATCATCGGATAGTTGCAGCCGGCGTACCGGCCGGTGTGGCCCGTGACGATGCTGACGCCGAACTCCGTGGCCTCGCGGTCGAACGTCTCCCAGAGCGTCGCGAACTGCTCGTCGGTGATCTCGGCGGGCATGTTCAGGTCGACGCTGAGGTGCGTCGGGGCGAGTCCGGAGACGGCGACGTCGGAAAGCAGGATGTGAACGGCGAACCACGCCGCCCGCTCGAAGCCGAGCGACGGCATCACGAACACCGGATCGGTCGCCATCGCGGCGACTTTCTCGCCCACGTCGACCACCCCGAAGTCGACGCCGTGTTGCGGGCCGAGCGTCACGTCGTCGCGCTCGGCGCCGAGGTTCGGGTACACGTACTCGTCGAAGAACTCGCGATCGATCTTGCCGAGATCACTCATGTAGTAGGGTATTCTCGCTCGGTATTTAGTCGTGGTGACGCAAATCGCACATGTCAGCCGCGATTGAGCGTGATCTGGACGGTCGCGTGTCGGCAGCCCGCCGACGATCGTGGCGGCCGATCGGCCGGCGAGATTCCGGCGCGATGACCAGCTATAACCGCCGGCCGCGCCAACCACGGCAGCATGCGCAACTACACGATCGGATCGGTGACGGGGATCCCGATCCGGATCAACGTCACCCTGCTGGTCTTTCTGCCGGCGCTGGCGTGGCTGCTCAGCCGTCCCGACCAGATTGGCGTCTACGCCGGCGTGATCGAGTCGCTGTCGCCACACGGCATCGACGAGGCCGCGATCGAAGCCGGGCAGACGCCGCTGCTCCTGGGAAGCGCGGGCGCCGTCGGACTGTTCGCCAGCGTCCTGCTCCACGAGCTCGGCCACTCGTGGACCGCTCGCCGCTTCGAGGTCGGCATCGCGTCGATCACGCTGTGGATCTTCGGCGGGATGGCCCACATGGACGAGCTCCCCGAGGACTGGAACGTGGAGTTCTGGATCGCCGTCGCCGGACCGATCACCAGTTTGCTCCTGGCCGTCGGCTTCGGCGCCGTTCTCCAGATCGTCCCCGCGTCGGCGCCGCTGGCGATCTTCGTCGTCGGCTGGCTCGCGGTCGCCAACCTCTCGCTGGCGATCTTCAACATGGTGCCCGCATTCCCGATGGACGGCGGCCGGATCCTCCGCGCGCTGCTCGCCCGCTCGCGGCCGTACGTCTCGGCGACTCAGACCGCCGCGGCGGTCGGCCGGGGCTTCGCCGTCGTGATGGCGATCCTCGGCATCCTCAGCTTCGCGCCGATGCTCGTGCTGATCGCGATGTTCGTCTACGTCGCCGCGACGGCCGAGTCCCGCACCACGGCGCTCCGTGACCTGTTCCGCGGGATCACCGTCTGCGACCTGCTCTCGGACCGCGGCGAGGCGGTCGACGCCGACGAGTCGGTCCAGGCGCTGCTCGAACGGCTCGTCGCCGAGCGCTCGACGGGCTACCCCGTCGTCGACGGCGGGCGCCTGGTCGGGCTGGTGACGTTCGACGACGTTCGGTCGGTCCCGCCGGCCGAGCGCGACGCCAGCCGCGTCGCCGACGTGATGCGCGCCGACCCGCCGACGGTCGGCATCGACGCCGACGCGTTCGACGCCTTACAGCTGTTCGCCGAGTCGCGCACCGATCGGGTCGTCGTGGTTGACGGCGAGAATATCGTCGGGACGATCTCGCAGGCCGACCTGGTCACCGCGATGGAGGTCGTCCAGGGGCTGGGCGACATCTCGAAGCCGGAGCTCGCGCCGGACGGCTACGCCTGACACTGAGCGTTTCGCCCGGTTGGGCCATTATCGCCTCGAAAATGATTACAATCGGGGAAGAGCGCCGCCTTTTTTCGGGTCGATCCGCTCAAGGTCGGCTACTGTCCGTGACACTCCCATCGTCGCCGTCGTTCGATCGAATCGTCGCCGCGTTCCTGCGGTATCAGCACATGCTGGTGTTCGCTGCGCCCGTGGTGTTCATCGGACTCGTGTACTTCGCGGCCCCCACGCCGGCGAACGCCGGCGTCGACTACTGGCTCGAGTACTGGTGGCTGTTCCCGTTTTTCCTGCTGGGCGCGACAATCGTGAACACGGTCGGGATCAGCGGCGCGGCGCTGTTCGTCCCGTTCCTGATCTTCGTGTTCCCGCTGTTCGCCGAGCCGCTTTCCTCCCAGACGATCGTAAAGATCGGCCTGATCAGCGAATCGTTCGGGCTCTCGAGTTCCTCGATCGCCTTCATCTCCTACGGGCTGGTCGATCGCAGGCTGTCGGTGGCGATCGTCGCCGGCGCGCTGCCGCTGGTGATCGGCGGCGCGCTCATGTCGTTTTTCCTGCCTGAACCGGTGTTTCAGCTGCTGCTCGGCGGCGTACTCGTGCTCTCGGCCGTCCTGCTGTTCCGGCTCGATCTCGATCACGAGAATCCAGAACCGGACGGCGGCGACGCCCCCGCGACCGCTGCCGACGGCGGAACCGAGGGCGTGCTCCCCGACGACGCCGACAAGCTCGGCGTCGCGGGCGTCGCGGTTGACGACGGGAACGTGACGCGCGTCGATAAGAACGGCAACGAGTACCGCTACGATCGGTCGGGGTATCTGCGGCGATTCGGGACCTACGGCTTCGGCGGCGTGTTCCAGGGCGTCGCCGGCTTCGGCATCGGCGAGATCGGCATCGTCTCGATGCTCACCTCGTCGATCCCGGTGCGGGTCGCCATCGGGACGAACCACATCGTCGTCGCCACCACCGCGATCATCGCGTCGCTCACGCACGTGTTCGGCGGCGGACTCGTCGGTCACGGCGGGATCAATCTGGCGACGACGCCGTGGAACATGGTCGTGTTCACCGCTCCGGCGGCCGCTACCGGCGGCCAGATCGCCCCGTACGTCGCCGACGCGCTCGACACGACCACGCTCAAGCTGTTCGTCGCCGGACTGTTCGCGCTGATCTCGACCGCGCTGTTCGTTCTCGGCGGGCAGGCGTTCCTCTGACTCGGCGGCGCCCTCGTTTCGACGCCGCTACTCGCCTTCGACCAGCCGCCGGAGCTGCTCGGGCGGGACGGCGCCGCGCGCGGCGTACCCCTCGTAGGCGAACGTCGGGACGCCCGTGACGCCCTGCTGCTGGGCGACGGAGAACTGCTGGGTGAGCTCATCGCGCAGCCCGTCGTCGTCGATCGCGTCCCTGATCTCCTCGGAGTCGAGGCCGACGTCCTCCGCGATGTCGGCCAGCACGTCCGGCTCGCCGATGTCGCGGCCGTCCTGCCACAGCGCGGCGTAGATGGCCTCGTCGAACTCGAGCCACTGATCGTAGTCGTAGTTCCCTTTGACGTGGTAGGATGCCACCTGCGCGTTCAGCGAGTCGATGTCGCGGGAGAGCTCCAGTTCCATCTCGGCGTCGTACTTCTCCTGGAGCCGCCGGACGTTCTCCTTGGCCTGCTCGAAGTACTCCTCGTCCTTCCCGTCGTCGACGGAGTGGTCGATCTCGCCGTCGGGCCCGCGCTTGCCCGACCGCAGGTCGAAGGGGTGCCAGTCGATCTCCAGTTCCTCGTCGCGCTCGTCCTGGTACTGATCGAGCGACTGCCGTCCCAGATAGCAGAACGGGCAAACGTAGTCGGCGTACACCGTGATCCGCTCGGCGGCCTGTTGACTCATACCACCACGTTGCGGCGCCAGTCGGAAAAGGGGGACGCGCTCGTGAGCGCGTTACGCCCAGGCGCTCGTGCGAGCGCGGCGTCCGGACGCCGCACCCGCGTGGCATCTCGCCGCGCTCGATGGACAGCGGCGTCTCGCCGCGAACGCTACCCCGTGGTCACCCGAACGCCGATCCCGTCGGGGTCCTCGATGCGGAGGTGATCGCCCCGACGTTCGACGGCGACGCTGTGACCCTCCAGGCGCCGCCGCGTCGCCGCCATCGCCTCGGCGTCCGGAACGACGACGTCGAACCCGACCAGCCCCCGGTGCTCGCTGACGGGCTCGGTCCGGCCGTTCCAGGTGTTGAGCGCCAGGTGGTGGTGGTAGTCGCCGGCCGCGAGGAAGGCGGCGCCGTCGTCGAACGTCCCCGAGACGTCAAAGCCCAGCGCGTCGACGTAGAACGACCGCGAGGGCGCGAGCGTCGACACCTCCAGGTGGACGTGCCCCACGTCGGTCCCCCGCGGGAGCGCGGCGTCGGCGTCGCCGCCCGCCAGCGAGTCCATATCCAGCGGTGCGGTGCCGATGTCGACCCGGCCGTCCTCGACGCGGGGCCACTCCTCGCGCGGTCGGTCGCAGTACAGTTCGATCCCGTTGCCCTCGGGGTCGGTCAGGTAGAGCGCCTCGCTGGCGTCGTGGTCCGCGGCGCCGCTCAGCGTCCACTCCGCGCGAACCCGTGCCAGCGCGTCCGCGAGCGCGTCCCGGTCCGGCACCCTGATCGCGACGTGGAACAGCCCCGCGGCGGATCGCGGTCGGTCGGGCGCCTCGGGGTCCTCGATCAGTTCCAGTAGCGTCTCCTCGCCCGCTCGTAGCGTCGCTCGACCGTCCCCGCGGTCGACCGTCGGGACGCCGACGACCCGGCGGTAGAACTCGACTTGCTCGTCGACGTCGTTCACCCGGAGCCGCACCCGTCCCATCCGCGTCCCCGACGGTAGTTCGTCCGTGCCCATGGCGAGCGTTTGTCGTCATCACGCTTGAACTTGTTTGCCGATCGAACGGTCTGGCGGCGGTGCCGTAGCGAGCGCTGCGGGCGGCCGCGTAGCGGGCGCGACGGTGAGACCCCGTTATCAGCGCGGTGCGCGGCGCCGCGGCTACGGGGCCGAAAAATACGGAAAATCGAAGGCGGCGTCTACTTGCCGCGGTTGCGGTCGCCGCTGATCGAGGGCTTGGTGTGCTCGGTACCCTTGCCGCGGTTCTGCTGACCCCGGCCGCGCTGGCCGGCGCTGGTCTTGCCGCGGAACGCGCGACCCTGGTGGGTGTCGTCGCAGATCCAGTTGAGCTCGTCGTCGTTCTCGATCGCGGGGTGGTTCGGATCGATGAGGATGACTTCGTGCCACTTCTGGCTGCCGTCCTCGCCGACCCAGTAGCTATTCAGGACGCGCAGGTTGCGGAACTTGCGGCTGGCGCGCTCCTCGGCGATGCGCTGGAGGTTCTTGCGCCGCGTGATGCGGTTGACCCCCTGGCGCTTCGTTCGGCGGCCGGCCTTGTGTCGGACCTTGCGCGCAGAGCCCTTGCGGACGCTGACGCGCGCGACGACGACGCCCTGCTTCGCCTTGTAGCCCAGTTCACGGGCCTTGTCAAGGCGGGTGGGGCGCTCGACGCGCTCGATTGCGCCCTGATCGCGCCACTCCTGCTTGCGCTGCCACTGCAGTTCCGCGAGCTGTCCGTCGCCCGGATCCTTCCAGGCGTCCTTGATGTGCGAGTAGAAGCTTCGTGCCATGGTTATCACCACGGGCGTTGCGTGGTTCAGCCGGCAGTCCGGCCACATCCCGTCCTGTCGCGCGTGCGGCAGGTGCCCGCTGGTGCCCGTGTCGTCCAGCGAGTGGGAGATTCTTGTCCGGTTCGGCGCATAAGGGCTTCGAAACCCGCCCCGTCGGGGGCCGCGTGTTCTCTCACGGCACCGGTCGTCCCGCCCGCTCCGCGGGGGCGTCACGCCGAGTAATCGCGGATTTCCGGCGATAACCGGGCCGTTACAAAGTCCGATCTCGGCGAACCTGCCAGTATGTCGATGGCACGCAGTCCGTCACGGCGGGGGTTCGACTCGCGGACACCACAGCGTCCCGTGCATCGAGGTGATCGCGCGTGAGCCTCTCCGTCGCCGCGCAGGCGCTCCCGGTTCAGCTCACGGGAGAGTTCCTGCAGTGGGCGATCCTGTTTTTCGTGCTGGCGATCATCGCGGCGGCCGTCGGCGCCCGGGGCGTCGCCGGCGTCTCGATGGACATCGCCCGCGTGTTCGTGCTGATCTTCCTCGTGTTGGCGATCATCTCGCTGCTGTTGTAGTACGGCCGACGCGACAGGTGCCCGGAGCTGCACCGTCCGATCTGACCGATCGTCCGGCGTTCCCGCGTCGACCGAACGAAAACGAGCGCGTCCGCAAACGGTTAGTGGGCGCACGGAGTGGACTCTCGCATGACCGAACAGCGATCCGCGGACGGACGAGCCGGCACGGAGGCGCGATGAGCGGCGTCGTCGACGAGGTCGTCGACGCGGTGGTCGAGGTCGCGCCCGAACTGCGGGCGGCCCTGGGCGACCACCGAGGGGCGAAAAGCGGGACGAACCCCAGCGGCGACGAGCAGTCGCTCGCCGACCGCAAACTCGACGAACTGCTCTACGAGGTGCTGGCGCCGATCGACGGCGTCGGCGCGTTCGCCAGCGAGGAGCGCGAGGAAATCGCGGACGTCGGCGGCGGGCTCGCCGTCGCGACCGACCCGCTCGACGGCTCCTCGAACCTGGCGTCGAACACGACCGTCGGAACGATCCTGGCGGTGTACGACGGCGAGCTCCCCGCGACGGGCGACGACCTGATCGCGGGGATGGTACTGGTGTTCGGCCCGACGACGACGCTGACCGTCGCGGTCGACGGCGAGGCGACCGAGTACGTCCTTTCGGACGGCGAGATCGTCGACTCGACGCCGGTCTCGCTGGCCGAGGAAAACGCCATCTGGGGGTTCGCGGGCGGGCCCGACACGTGGTTCGACCCCGTCGCCGAGTTCGCCGACGATCTGTACCACCGCACGAAGCTCCGGTACACCGGCGCGATGGTCGCCGACGTCCAGCACCTGCTCGCGAAGGGCGGCATCGTCGGCTATCCGGCCCAGCGCTCGCGGCCCGACGGCGTGCTCCGGCTGCAGTACGAGTCGAACCCGGTGGCCTACGTCGTCGAATCGGCCGGCGGGGCGGCCTCGACCGGCCACGAGCGTATCCTCGACGTCGAACCCGAGGGGCTCCACCAGCGGCTCCCGACCTTCTTCGGGTCGCCCGAGATGATCGATGAGCTGGAGGAGCGGCTCGGCGGGTGAGCGGCCGTAGAACTGACAGTGCGGTAGACGACTCGGACGGCGCGGCGGCGTCGTGGACGGCGCGGCGACGTAGTGGACGACTCGATGAGAACGGACGTGCCGCTCACTCGCGCAGCGAGGAGTAGTCGGTGAGTTCGACGCGGTCGGCCGCGGCGTCCAGCTCCGCGAACGAGGGGACCGTCGTCCCGGTGTTCGCGACGACTCGCGAGGCGACGGCGACGCCGCGGCGCAGCGCCGCCCGCTCGTCTCCCTCGTCGACGAGTTCCGAGAGCACGCCCGCCAGCATCGCGTCGCCGGCGCCGACCGTGTCGGCGACCTCGACGTCTAACGCGGCGGCGTGAACAAGTGCGTCGGGGCTCGCCAGCAGGGCGCCGTCGGCGCCCAGCGAGGCGACGACGCGCTCGAATCCCCGTTCGCGGAGCGCGTCCGCGGCGAGGAGACAGTCCTCGACTGTCTCGACCGGCCGGTCGACGGCGGCGGCGAGTTCCTCCCAGTTGGGCTTGCACAGCGCGTAGTCGGCGTCGAGTTCCTGGAGCGTCGCGCCGCCGACGTCGACGACGGCGTCCCACTCGCCCGCGCGGGCGATCCGATCGATGGCTCCGGGTCCGAGCCCCGGCGGGAGGCTCCCGGCGACCAGACACATTTCGGGGTCGTGGCGCTCGATCGCGTCGATCGCGTCGTCGACGACCGCGGCGCCGACGGTCGGCCCGTCGTGGTTGATCTTGAACTCGCCGTCGTCGGAGAGGATCGTCGTGTTAAGTCTGGTTTTGCCGTCGATCTCGACGAGATCGGCCGGGATTTCCGCGTCGTCGAGCTCGCTCCGGATGTACTCGCCGAGGAAGTCCCCGACCAGCCCCGTCGCGACGGTGTCGGCGCCCAGCCCGGTCAGGTACTGCGAGACGTTGATCCCCTTGCCGCCGGCGTCGAACTGCGCCCGGTCGGTGCGCGCGACGGCGCCCGGCGCCGGCATGGCGTCGACCTGGATGGTGTGGTCGACCGCCGGGTTGAACGTCACGGTGACGATCATCGTACCTCCGCGAGCGTGACGTCGTCGGTCTCGAACTGTTCGGCGAGGTCACTCGGCACGTCGGCGTCGGTGACGAACACGTCGATGTCGGCGATGTCGGCGAAGCTGATGAAGCTCTGCTCGCCGATCTTCGACCCGTCGGCGACCAGCACGACCCGGTGGGACTTCTCGATCATCAGCTCCTTGATCCGCGCCTCGTCCTCGTTGGGCGTCATCAGCCCGCCGTCGGCGGCGATGGCGTTCGTTCCCAGAAATAGCACGTCGAACGTCATCCGCTCCATGAACCGCTCGGCGCTCGGCCCCACGAGCGCCCGGGTCGGGCGGCGCAGCGACCCGCCGGTGAGTTTGACCTCGGTGCCGTCGTCGTCGAGTTCCATCGCCTGCAGCGGGGAGTTCGTGACCGCCAGCACGGTGTCGTTGGCGGGCAGTTGCTTTGCGACCTGCATCGTCGTCGAGCCGGCGTCGAAGAACACGACCTGGTTGTCGTGGACCTCCTCGACCGCCCGCTCGGCGATCGCGACCTTGCCGTCGAGATTTTGAACCTCCTTCTGGCGGTACGTCTGCTCCTGGCCGACCGACGTCGCGGGGACGGCGCCGCCGTGTGAGCGCTCGATCAGCTGGCGATCCGCGAGCTCGTTCAGATCCCGGCGGATCGTCGCCTTCGAGCAGTCCATCTTCTCGGAGAGTTCCTCGACCGAACAGCCGTCCCGCTCGGAGACGAGTTCGACGATCTTTCGCTGGCGTGCTTCCGGTAGCATGAGTCGTCCGTTCGTTCGACACGTTGGGACCCACCGCTATAACTGTTTATCACCTCTTTCGATCGTACGTGATCGGAATATATCGATATGCGGCATATCGGCGCTCGAATCGGGACGTATCGGAAGTAAACTGCCGGTGTGTGGCGTTCGGGTGATTGATTCTGCAGGTATTGGTACGTGATGACGATACGCAGTCTCGCAAATATTGCTACTCGATGCCGAGAGAGCGACTTAGGCGGCGATTCTGCGATGGCGTCTCCCCTATCGTGAACGATATCGACCCCTGCCGGGGACAGAACAGTAGTAAACAATCACGTCCGAAAATACTTTTGCATATGTGGAAGTACTAGCTTCCAGAGCGACAATGGCAACCAAAGACCAGGCAGAAAACAGGCTGCGCTCGCACGTCACTTCGGTGAAAGAAGACCTCATGACGGGGGTCTCCTTCATGATTCCGTTCGTCACGATCGGCGGGATCTTCACCGCGCTGGCGTTCCTCGTGGCGGAACTACCGTGGACGGTCGGCGACACGGAAACGGTCTTCCAGCACCCCGGATCGCTCGGATGGTTCCTGGGTCAGGTCGGCGGTCTCGGGCTGACGATCATGATTCCGGTCCTCGGGGGATACATCGCGTACGCAATCGCGGACAAACCCGGGCTCGCACCGGGGTTCATCCTCGCGTACGCGATCCAACAGACGACGATCATCGTCCAGGCGGGCGAGCTGGTCGGCATCTCCTCGGAGGGGGCCAGCGCCGGCTTCCTCGGCGCGATCGTGGCCGGTCTCCTCGCGGGCTACGTCGCCAAGTGGATGAAGGGATGGAACGTGCCGTCGTCGGTCCAGCCGATGATGCCGATCCTCGTGATCCCGGTGTTCACGACAGCGCTGCTCGCGCCGCTGGTCATCCTCGTGCTCGGCGTCCCGATCGCGCTGGCCGACACCGCGCTGACCAACACGCTCGAAGGCATGCAGGGCTCGAACGCCGTCATCCTCGGCCTGATCCTCGGCGCGATGATGGCCTTCGACATGGGCGGCCCCGTCAACAAGGTCGCGTACGTCTTCGGCACCGTGCTGGTCGCCGACGGCATCTACGGGCCGATGGCCGCCGTGATGATCGCCGGCATGACGCCGCCGCTGGGCCTCGCGCTGGCGAACTTCGTCGCGCCCCACAAGTTCGCTCCCGAGATGAAGGAAAACGCCATCGCGGCCGTGCCGATGGGACTTTCCTTCATCACCGAGGGCGCGATCCCCTACGCCGCCGCTGACCCGCTCCGTGTCATCCCGAGCATCATGGTCGGGAGCGCGGTCGCCGCCGGTTCCGCGATGGGCCTCGGCGTCGGGATGCCCGCGCCCCACGGCGGCATCTTCGTGATCTTCGTCGCCGAGAACATCATCGGCTTCCTCGCGTGCATCGCGCTGGGTACGCTCGTGACCGCCGGCCTGGTCGCGATGCTCAAGCCCGACCACGAAGAAGCGACCGCCGACGAACCGGAGGCCGGCGCCGCGGCCTGATCGACTCGACCGCTTACCACGGTCCTATTTACAACATCAAACCCACTATACACGTATGAACTCCGACTCGGAACACACCCCGCTGACGACAGATCTGATCGCTCTCGAAGGCGCGCCCGCCGACAAGCGCGGCGTCATCGAGTTCCTGCTCGACCTCGCGGTCGACGCCGACCGCGTCTCCGACCGCGAGCAGGCTCTCGAAGATCTCCTCGAACGTGAGGAGGAAGCGACGACCGGCGTCGGCATGGGGATCGGCATCCCCCACGCGAAAAGCGCGGCTGTCCGCTCGCCGACGATCGCGTTCACGCGCGTCCCCGACGGGATCGACTTCGACGCCATGGACGACGAGCCGGCGACGCTGATCTTCATGCTGCTGGTCCCCGAGGAGGGCGGCGAGGAGCACCTCCAGATGCTCAGCTCGCTCTCTCGCTCGCTGATGCACGAGGAGACGCGCGACGATCTCCACGAGGCCGAATCGAAAGAGCGCGTCCAGGAGATCGTGCTGGAGGCGGTCGAACAATGATCGAGCGCACCGTCACGGTCGTCCCGGAGGACGGTCTGCACGCCCGCCCGGCCTCGAAGTTCGTCGAGACGGCAAACGAGTACGACAGCGAGATCACCGTCGCCGCCAACGGCGACGAGCCGGTCAACGCCGCGAGCATGCTCGCTGTCACGGGACTGGGCGTCAAGTCCGGCGAGGACGTCGTGCTCGCGGCCGACGGTCCCGACGAGGAGGCGGCGATCGACGCGCTCGAAGACGTCCTCACGACGCCGGAAGACGAGTATGAGTGAGACGCTCGACGGCGTCGGCGTGACGCCGCTGTCGGGGCTCGGGAACGCGCGCTGGTACCGCCCCGGCGAGCACCCGGACCCGGAGGACGTGACTGCCGCCGACCCGGAGACCGAGCGCGAGCGGTTCGACGAGGCGCGCGCGACCGCCCGCGAGGAACTCGAGACCGAGCGCGAGCGCACCGCCGAGCGCGTCGGCGAGGAGGAGGCCGCCGTGTTCGACGCGCACCTGCAGTTCCTCGACGACCCCCAGATCACCGACGGCGTCGAGGACGCGATCGACGACGGCGCCGCCGCGGAGGCCGGCGTCGCCCGCTCGTTCGACGCCGCCATCGAGCAGTTCGAGGGGATGGAGGGGATGATGGCCGAGCGCGCCGACGACATGCGCGACATCCGCGACCGGCTCCTCCGGATCCTCTCGGGCGGCGAGCGCATCGACCTCGCCGAGCTCCCCGAGGGCACCGTGTTGCTGGCCGAGCGGCTCACGCCCAGCGACACGGCACAGCTCGACCCCGAACGGGTCGCCGGCTTCGCGACGATGACCGGCGGGCGCACCTCCCACGCCGCCATCTTCGCGCGGTCGCTGGGCATCCCGGCGGTCGTCGGCGTCGGCGACGCCCTCGCGGAGATCGAGGAGGGCGCCGACGTCGCCGTCGACGCCGAGAACGACGCCGTGATCGTCGATCCCGACGAGGAGACCCGCGAGCGCGTCGCGACCGAGCGCGAGGTCGACGTCAGGGCCGAGCGCGTCGAGACCGCCGACGGCCGCGAAGTCGAGGTCGCCGCGAACCTCGGCACCTCCGCCGAACTCGAGGGCGCCGACGCGCAGGGCGCCGACGGCGTCGGCCTCTACCGCACCGAGTTCCTCTTCCTCGATCGCGAGTCGCCGCCGGACGAGGACGAGCAGGTCGAGACGTACGCCGAGGCGCTCGACGCGTTCCCCGAGGGGCGGGTCGTCGTCCGCACGCTGGACGTGGGCGGCGACAAGCCCGTCCCGTACCTCGATCTGCCCGAAGAGGAGAACCCGTTCCTGGGCAACCGCGGCATCCGGCGGTCGCTGGGCGACGACGGCGACCTGTTCGAGACGCAACTGCGCGCGCTGCTTCGGGCCGCCGCCGAGGGCGCGGGGACGCTGTCGGTGATGTTCCCGCTCGTGGCGACCGTCGAGGAGCTCGACGCCGCGCTCGAACGGGTCGACGAGATCGCGAGCGATCTCGACGAGGCGGGCGTCGACTACGCGGTGCCCGAGCTCGGCGTCATGGTCGAGACGCCCGCGGCCGCGCTGATGGCCGACGAGTTCGCCGCGCGCGTGGATTTCCTCAGCATCGGGACGAACGACCTCGCCCAGTACGTGATGGCCGCCGCGCGCGAGAACGACGCCGTCGCGCACCTCCACGACCCGCGCCACCCGCCGGTGCTGCGGGCGATCGACCGGGCCGTCGAGGCCGCTCACGACAACGACGCTTGGATCGGGATGTGCGGCGAGATGGCCGGCGACCCGGAGCTGACGGAGTTGCTCGTCGGGCTCGGTCTCGACGAGCTGAGCATGAGCGCCGTGACGATCCCGGACGTGAAGGCGCAGGTAGAGGAAATAGACACTGCCGACGCCCGCGACGTCGCGGACCGGGCGCTCGCGGCAAGCACTAAAGGGGACGTACGCCGTATCCTAGATCAAGAATCATGAAATTCGTAGCCGTCACAGCGTGTCCGACCGGCATCGCGCACAGCCAGATGGCCGCCGAGAACTTAGAGACCACCGCCGAGGAACGCGGCCACGAGATCCACGTCGAGGTCCAGGGCGCCATGGGAACCGAAAACGAGATCCCGTCCGACGCGATCGCCGAGGCCGACGCCGTGCTCATCGCGGCCGACACGTCGGTCCAGACCGACCGCTTCGACGGCAAGGTCGTCGTGAAGGGCTCGGTCAAGGACGGCGTCAACGACGCCGGCGGCCTGATCGACGAGGCGATCGAGCGCGTCGAGGGCGACGCCGACGCGGCGTCCGCCGAGGACGCCGGAGCGGCCGGCGACGAGGCCGACGCGGACGACGCCGCGGACGGGTCGGCTACGTCGGACGACGCCGCAGCGGCGTCGAGCGCCGACGAGCCGACCGCGGACGCCGGCTCCCGATCCGCCGACCGCTCGTCGGACGGCGGCCTGGTCGCCCGGCTGAAGAAGCTGTTCTCCTGACCGCCGGCAGCGCCGATCCGGCCGGCGCCCGCACGATTTCGAACGAACTCCGATATTCCCTCTCGATAACTGTACGAAACAATCACGTTCAGTAGTATTTAGTGATCGAGAATCGTTAGTTATGATTGTACATGACTGTGCCCGCAGACTCCCCGATCGCCCGCGACGGCAAATCGATCATCCTCGCACACGACCACGGCCTGGAACACGGCCCCGGCGCGTTCGCCGGCGTCGAGGACCGTCTCGATCCGTCGACGGTGTTCGACATGGCGACCCACGACGCCGTGACGGCGTTCGCGGTCCAGAAGGGGTTGGCCGAGCAGTACTACCCCTCCTACGACGACCAGGTGAACCTCCTCGCGAAATGTAACGGCTCCAGCAGCCTCTGGATGGGCGAACCCTACTCGCCCCAGACGTGGTCCGTCGAGTACGCCGCGGAGATGGGCGCCGACGCCATCGGCTACACGGTGTACCCCGGCACGAACACCGAGCCCCAGATGTTCGAGGACTTCCAGGAAGTCCAGGAAGAGGCCCGCGAGGAGGGGCTTCCGGTCGCGATGTGGTCGTACCCCCGCGGGCAGGCGATCAAGGAGCACCGCAAGCCCGAGACGATCGCGTACGCGACGCGGATCGGCCTCGAACTCGGCGCCGACCTGGTCAAGGTGAAGTACCCTCGCAGCGGCGAGGCCATGGAGTGGGCCGTCGACGCGGCGGGTAACACCAACGTCGTCCTCAGCGGCGGCTCGAAGACCAGCGACTACGAGTTCCTTTCGACCGTGGAGACGGCGATGGACGCCGGCGCGAGCGGCCTCGCGGTCGGCCGCAACGTCTGGCAGCGCGACGACCCCACCGCGATCCTCGACGCCCTCGAGAAGGTCGTCTACGAGGGTCAGTCCGCCGAGGACGCTCTCGAAGAGTAACGAGCGACTCTCTTCACTCGAGTCGCGCGCGGTCGCTCCGCGTCGGCTCGGCGTCCGGACACAGCGCCCCGCACTGTTCTACGGTCCGTGCGACGACGTCCGCCGCAGCGGTCCCCTCGGACGGTTCGATCGTACGATCGTCCGGATCGTACTCCGCGAGCCCCGCGTCGGCCAGCTTCGGCAAGTGGCGGTGGTGGAGTTCGAGTTCGACGCGCTCCGTTCTGTCGTTCGGGTCGGCGATCGAATCCGCGAGTTCGCGCAGCGACGCCGCACCGCGGCCTCGAAGCGCCGCGACGACGTCACGTCGCCGTTTCTCGGCGAGGCACTCGAAGACGGCTTCGGACTCGGAACCGGCGTTCGAACGCATCGAATCACGCACCCCCGTAGCTCGCGGTGGGATTCGTCGTGGAGCTGGCGGTTAGTGCACCGTCGTTCGCTCGGTATGCGGGGAGGAACATATCGAGATGCTCCGGCGCGTCTGGTATATGTCTTCCGGACGATAAGTTGACGACCTCGGCGGATCCCGCTGTTTCGGCCGTCTATAGCCGCTCACAACCGATTCCTCGTACAGACCAGCCCTCCAGTTCCCCCCGCGGATCGGCACCGCCCCGACGATTTGCTATCGCGATATATGGTTTATTCCCTGAACGGGCGTCTCTCGGCAGGTCCACAGATTCGCCCCGGAGATGGCTGCTATCGCAAAAAATAGGCTACTCGTCGACGAACTCCCCGACGGAGTCGTACGACCCGTCGGCCAGCGCCGCCCCCAGCGCCTCGACGTCCGCGTCGCCGACGAGCTGGGGATACTTCCGACGGAAGTAGCCCACGATGTTCTCGACGTCTCGCTCCAGGAACTCTTCCGCATTTTCGTGGTCGGTCGGGATCGCCTGGGGCCAGTCGAAGATCGTGATCCCGTCCTCGGAGACGAACACGTTGTACTCGCTCATGTCGGCGTGAACCCGCCCCTCGTCGTACGCGTCGCGCATCTCCCGGAGGATCAGCCCCAGCACCGGCCGGACTTGGTCGTCTTCGAGTTTGGTCCGCGAGAGCTCGACGCCGTCGATCTTCTCCATCACGATGGCGTGACGGTTCTGGCCGATCGGACGGGGCACCGAGACCTGGGGGTACAGCGCCTCCAGCGACTCGAACTCGCGCTCGGCGGCCTTCCGCGCGGTGTAGAGCCACGAAACGTGGTCGCGGTCGGACGTGTAATCGCGCTCTTTCATCACCTCGCGGAAGTTGGTGTACCCCTCGCGGTGGTACTTCAGCGCCATCGGTTCGTAGGACTGGACCTCGTAGACGTCGCTTTCCTTGCCGACGCCGAGCGACGCGCCGAAGCCCGAAATCGTGTCGCGCTCGGCGAAGCTGTGCAGCGCCAGCGCGTCGTACCCCTCGAACTTGAGGGTGTAGCCCTCGTACTGGATGGTCTTGCGCTCGATCAGGTCCCGGTCGAGACACCGGTCGATCCGGTAGTCGACCTCCTCGGCCGTCAGCCGGGAGAACTTCGGGATCTTCTCCTTGGCGACCCACTCCGAGAAGCGCATCCCCTGCTCGATCCCCGACAGGAGGTGGAAGTCCTCGGGCTCGAGCTCGGGCAACACCCCGGCGACGTTCTGCACCATATCGTCACCGTAGCGCGCGCGGCGGTAAAAGCCCCGCGCGTGCGGTCGCGTCCGTCGTAATCCTTTTTTGCCGATCCGTCGACGCACGGACGATGCCGGTCATCCACATCGACGTCGACTCGCTCCGGCCGGACCACGTCGGAGCGTACGGGTACGAGGGCGACACGACGCCGAACGTCGACGAAATCGCCGCGGACGCCGTTCAATTCGAGAACGCCTACGCCGCGAACTCCCCGTGTATGCCCTCCAGGGCGGGAACGCTCACCGGTCGCTACGGCATCCACAACGGGGTCGCCTCGCACGGTCCGCAGGCCCGGGCGATCAACTCCCCGCACCACCGGTCGGACGGCGCGTACCACCCCGACTGGCGGACGCTGCCAGAGTCGCTGTTCCACGAGCGGATCGCGACGGGCGCGGTCTCCTCGTTCCCCCGCCATCCGGCGCCGTGGTTCTACCAGCTCTGGCACGAGTTCTACCAGCCCCAGGAGCCGCCGGGCGACGGCGAGTACTTCCAGACGCCCCGCGGCGCGGACGTCACCGATCTCGCCCTCGACTTTCTCGACGATCACGCCGGCGAGGAGTTCTACCTGTACGTCCAGTACTGGGACCCTCACGCGCCGTACAACAGGACCGACGAGGAGGTCGCCGCGTTCGCCGATCCGCCGATGCCGCCCCACCCGACGGAGGCGCAGATTGCCGAACACCGCGAGTGGGACCGGTGGCGGTCGGCGTCCGAGCAGGGGATATCGGACCGCGACGACCTCGCGGCGCTGCTCGCCGAGTACGACGCGGAGATCCGCCACGTCGACCGACAGATCGGTCGGTTGGCCGCGTTCCTGAAGGATCGGGGGCTCTACGAGGACTCGCTCGTGATCGTCACCGCCGATCACGGCGAGGAGTTCGGCGAGCACGGGCTCTACCGCGAGCACTGGAGCACGCACGACGGCACCCAGCGGATCCCTCTGCTCGTCAAACCGCCCGCCGACGCCGACGTCTCGCCGGGCGCCCGCGATCACCTGGTGACGAACGTCGATCTCGCGCCGACCGTCGCCGACTACCTCGGCGTCGAACGCCCGGCGCGGTGGCAGGGTCGGTCGCTGCGGCCGGCGGTCGCAGACGCGGGAGCGGAGAGCCGGGAGTTCGTCGTCGTCGACCACGGGCTGTACACCGCCCAGCGCGCGGTGCGGACCGAGCGCTGGAAGCTCGTCCGGACGTATCACCCCGGCCAGTGGGCCGATCGGCTCCCGGAGGTCGCGCTCTACGACGTGATCGACGATCCGTGGGAGCAAGACGACATCTCCGACGAGCATCCCGACGTGGTCGACGAACTCGCCGAGACGATGGCGGTCTGGGCCGAGGAACACGTCGGCCGCGAGGAAGACGCCCTGAAGGAGACGGCGCGGATCGGTCCCGCCGGGCTGGAGTGGGCCTGACGACAGGGATCTTACTATCTTTACGCAGATTTTGGAGACCGGGGTCGGACCGGTATAAATCACATACCGCGATATAGAATTGCGTCGAGTCCCCGAACGTACCGACGATTAGGATCGGACGGCAACGACCGCTCCGTGGGCGGTTCGAGGGGTGTATCCGTGAAAACCGGACCGGCGATCGGCGTCGCTCAGAGCGAGTCGACGAACGCGTCGAACGCGCCGCTCTCGGGGTGGACGTGACAGTACGTCCCCAGCGTCCGGTGCTCGGTGAGCCCGTCCCGGCCCTCGTCGATGCCGTCGCCGCGGACGACGTCGAAGGCGAACCGGGCGTCGGCGTCGACGTCGGCGCTGGAGTAGTGGAACTCGTGGCCCCGGAGCGTCGCCCCGCTCACGGCGGTGAGCGTATTCGATTTGGCCTCCAGCTCGACGTGGTCCAGCGCCCGGTACCGGTCGTGCATCTGCACGTCGGCCGGCAGCGCGCCGGCCATCGCGTGGCGCTCGCCGTCGGTCGTCGTCAGCGACTCCGAGAGCGCTATCAGGCCGCCGCACTCGCCGAGGATCGGCAGCCCGTCGGCGCTGCGCTCGGCGAGCCGATCGAGCGCCGGACTCTCGGCCAGCGTCGGCGCGTGCAGTTCCGGATAGCCGCCGGGGAGGTAGACGCCGTCGCAGTCGGGGAGGTCGTCGCCGTCGGTCGGCGCGAACGTGACGATCTCGGCGCGCTCGCGGAGCCGTTCGATCGTCGCCGGGTAGTAGAAGCAGAAGGCCTCGTCGCGAGCGACCGCGACGCGCTTTTCGGTCCGCTCGCGTCCCGTTCCCGACGAAGCGGCGGATGCGCCCCCGGCGTCGGGCGCCGTCGGCGCCCGCGCGAGTTCGAGTAGTCGCTCGACCCGGAGGTGTTCGGCGGCGGCGTCCAGCGCGTCGGCGTCGATCGGGGACTCCTCGCCCATGTGGAGCCCGAGGTGGCGATCGGGGATCTCCAGTTCGTCGGTCGGCGGGATCCGGCCGAGGTACGTCAGCTCCTCGGGCAGGGCGTCGCGGATCCCCGCCTCGTGGCGACCGCCGTGGGCGCGCTGGGCGATCACGCCCGCGACGTCGACGTCGCGGCCGGCCCGCTCGGCGTACTGCCGGAACCCCAGCGCCGTCGCGGCGACGCTCTCCATGCCGGCCTTCGCGTCGACGACGAGGACGACCGGCAGGTCGAGCGCCGCGGCGACCATCGCCGTGCTGGAGGCGTCGCCGTCGTACAGCCCCATCACGCCCTCGACGACGCAGACGTCGCCCTCGCCGCGGCGGTAGTTGCGTCGGAGCCCGTCTTCGCCCTGCAGCCACAGGTCGAGCGTCCGGGACGGGCGGCCGGCGACCGCCTCGTGGTGGCTCGGGTCGATGAAGTCCGGGCCGACCTTCGCCGGCTGGACAGTTCTTTCCGACGCTTCGAGCGCGCGGAGGACCGCGAGCGTCGCGACGGTCTTGCCGACGCCCGATCGCGTGCCGCCGAGAACGAAGCCGTTCATGCGTCACCTCGGCGCCGCGGGGGCACGAATCTGTCGCGATCCGCGTCCGTATCGCTCCGGGCGGAACGCATCGGTCGGCTCACGTCGGCCCTTCCCCGTCGGTCGCGACCGGACGCCGCGTCTGCAGCAGCTCCGATTCGAAGGACTGCTCCGCCGCGTCGACGTCGGTCGCCAGCGCGCGCTGCTTCGCGATCTCGGCGTGGAGCGCGTCGGTGATCCGTGGGTGCTCGCCGAGCGGCTCGGCGTACTCGATGCCGCCGCGGTCGAGCTCGAGCTCCTCGGGGACGCGGCGCTCGGTCGCCTCGCTGCGCGCGGCGAACAGCGGCACCGCGACGGCCCGGGGGTTCGAGACGTTGTACCGGACGCACTCGACGGCAGGATTCTGCAGCAGATAGCAGGTCAGCACCTCGCCGTACGCCGACCGCTCGCGGAGGCGGCTGGCGTGGTACTCGGCGGTCTGGCGGTGGTACGGCTTCGAGCTGCTGCCGAAGCCCACCAGGACGAGCGTGGCGTCCTCGTCGGCGGTCACGAGGTCGTTGCCCCGATCCCGGAGAACGTCAGTGACCGCGGGGCTCCGACCGAGCGGTTCGCAGTAGCGAACCTCGCCCGGGACGTACGACAGCGCGGCCGGGACGCCGTCGAGGGTCTCGTGGGAGTGGGCGGCACAGAGCGGGACGGCGTACACCCGGTCGCCCGGCACCGTCCGCAGCCGATCACGGAGCTCGCGGACCGGTTCGCTCTCGTAGGTCGCCACCTCGACCTCGTCGACTGCTATACGCCCGGCGAGTCGTTCGGCGTGCGTCTCGAAGACGTCGCGGCTGTATCCCGTATCGCGGCCGACGAGCAGCAGTGTTTCCGATGTCATGAGTGGTATCCGGCAGGTTAGTCAAGTTCAGTTTAACTAACCCAAGTTCCTTTGCTAAACGACTCGGCGCCGGTCACAAAATATGTTTTGGTCGGTGGGGGTCGCCCGCCCTCAGTCCGCCCGGACGACCAGCACACTAAGATCGGAGAACGGCGTCTCCCCGGGTCCTGAACCGTTCGCGTGGGCCGATAGCTCGCCCAGCGTGGTCCGAGTGACCGCCTCGTCGTCGTGGGTCAGCCGTTCGAGCACGAGCACGTCGAGCGACGCCGAGGCGCCCGCGTCGAGGAGGTGGGCGGCGATATCGCCGGGCATCCAGTCGTAGGGGCGCGGGAGCACGAGCAGGTGGCGGTCGCCGGCGTCGCGGCGGAGCCGTTCGAGATCGTCCGACAGATCGCCGCTCCGATGCAGCGTGACGAACGTCGTCCGTTCCATCGGCGTTCGCGCCCTGCTGGCGGCGACCTGCAGCGACGAGATGCCGGGAAGGACCCTGACTGGCCGCTCCGCGCCGACCGCCTGCTCGACCTTGCCGACGAACTGGTAGCCCGAGTGGTTCGGATCGCCCATCAGCGCGGCCGTCCCCGCCTCGCCGGCCGCGACGCGCTCGGCGAACCGCTCCAGGGTCTCGGCTTCGTCGCGGTAGCCACACGTCAGCAGGTCGGCGTCCGTCCGGTCGGCCACGAACTCGACGACCGTCTCGAAGCCGACGACGACGTCGGCCTCGCGGATCGCTCGCTCGCCCCGCGGCGTGAGGTACTCCGGGTTGCCGGGACCGATGCCGACGGCGTAGACCGGATCGGCAGCCTGCCCGGCGGCGTCTCGCTCGGGCGCCGCCGCGGCGAACCCGGCGGGATCGGGTCCCGCGTCGAGGTCGTAGTCCTCGCCCATCAGTCCGCCCCGGCTTCGATCGAGAGCTCGCCCTCCCTGGCGTCGCTCGCGACGTGGATCAACTCGTTGGTCAGCGCCGCGGCGAGGCCGCTGCCGCCGCGCTTCCCGACGTTGGTGATCGCGGGGACGCCGCGCTCGGCGCAGACCTCGCGGATGCGCTTGCGGCTCTCCTCGGCCTTGACGAAGCCGACCGGCGTCGCGACGACGACGGCGGGCCTGGTGCCCTGCTCGATGCAGTCGGCCAGCGCCAGCGCCGCGGTCGGGGCATTTCCGATCGTGACGATCGCGTCCTCGAACGCGCCCTCTCGGTCGAGTTCGAGCATCGCCGCCGCGGTGCGGGTCATCCCGGTCTCTGCGGCCAGTTCGGCGCCCGATCCGATCGCCTTGCGCCGGTCGCAGTCGTGCCCGCGCGACGTGACGCCCGCCTTCGCCATCGTGATGTCGGTGACGATCGTCGCCTCGTCGAGCACCGCGCGGGCACCCGCCCGGACCGGTTCGTCCTCGTTTTCACCTGTGAACCGGAGCAGGTGCTGGAACTCGATATCGCCCATCGAGTGGACCGACTTCTGGCGAACTCGGTCGGCGAGCGTCTCGTCGGGGACGAACTGGCGCACGATCTCCATGCTCGTCTCGGCGATCTCCATGGCGTCCCGCGTCGTGGCGCCCAGGTCGGCGTACTGGTCCTGACCGTCTTCGGCCGACGCCTCCGCGTCGGCGTCAGTCGTCATCGCTCGTCACCTCCGGAGCGTCGGCGGACGCGCGCGCCTCCAGATCGCCGTCCACATCCAGGTTCAGGTCGCGCAGCCGATCCCTGGTTTCGGCGTCGGCGTCCCAGAGGCCGCGATCGATCGCCTCCAGCAGCGTGTCGGTGATCGAGTCCAGCGCCCAGGGGTTGACCTCGCGCATCCACTCCTGTCTATCGTCGTCGAACGCGAACTTCTCGGCGACCTCCTCCCACAGCCGATCGGAGACGACACCCGTCGTGGCGTCCCAGCCGAGCGCGACGTCCACAGTTTGAGACAGGTCGCCGGCGCCTTTGTAGCCGTGTTCCTCCATCGAGTCGAGCCACTCGGGGTTCAGCACGCGGGCGCGCATCGCCTTGCGAACTTTCTCCTCGTTGGTGTACACGTCGACGTTGTCCGGGTCCGAGGAGTCGCCGACGTACGACGCCGGCTCCTCGCCCGAGACCTCCGAGACCGCGGTGATAAAGCCGCCGTGGAACGCGTACCAGTCCGAGGAGTCGAACTCGTCTTGCTCCATCGTGTCTTCGATCTTCACGGTGGCGTCGACGTTGCCGAGGCGGCGCTCGAAGGCGTCGTGCGCTTCTGAAACTTTCCCGCGCGAGCCCATCGCGTAGCCGCCCCACTGGACGTACACCTCCGCGAGGTCCGAGCGGTCGTCCCAGTTGCCCTCGTCCACCGCTTTGTTCGTCCCGGCGCCGTAGCCGCCCGGCCGGGTCGTGAACACGCGCCGCTTCGCCGCGCTCCGCGCAGCTTCGGCGTCGAGCGTCTCGTCGGCGTCGCCGGTGTCGTCCGCCTCGCCATCGGCGTCCGCGAGCAGCTGCTCGGCGTCCTCCTCGACGTGCTTTTTCACGTAGTTCATCTCGTGGGGTTCGTCGAGATCCGCCACGGCGTCGACGGCGTCGTGGATCACGCCCGCCGCGGCGGGGAACGCGTCTCTGAATAGCCCGGAGACGCGCGTCGTGACGTCGATCCGGGGTCTGCCGAGTTCGTCGAGGGGGATCGGCTCGACGCCGTCGACCCGCCCGGCGTCGGTCCACTGCGGTTCGACGCCCATCAGGGCGAGCACCTGCGCGATCGTCTCGCCGCGCGTCCGAACGGTGGGGGTCCCCCAGGCGACGACGCCGATCTCCTCGGGGTACTCGCCCTCGGCGTCCCGGTGGCGCTCCGCGACGCCCTCGGCGACCTCTTGCCCCACCGTCCAGGCGTTTTTCGCGGGCACCTTCCGGGGGTCGAGCGTGTAGAAGTTGCGGCCGGTGGGAAGCAGGTCGACGCCGCCCCGCGTCGGCGCGCCCGACCCGCCCGGCGGGACGTACTCGCCGGCCAGCGCGTCCGCCGTTCTCGGAATCTCGTCTTCGGCGCCCCGCACGCGCGGCGCGGCCTCCTCGCAGATGAATGCGAGGACGTCGCGCAGGTCGTCGTGGGCACCCGACTTGGCGCGACCGTCGCCGACCGTGTCGACGTCGACGACGAGCAGGTTCATGTTGACCTCGTCGTCGGGGCCGGCCTCGGCTTCCGACGCCGGGAGGTCGAAGTCGTACTCCGCGAGCGTCTCGACGAGCGCTTTGCTCGTCTCGTGGACCTCGTCGGCGGCCTCGGCGTAGGTCATCCCGAGAGCATCGTCGTACTCGCCGGGCGAATCGAGCATCCGCTCGTAATCGACGCCGAGCACGCCCGCGACGCTCTCGCGGAGGCTCGGCGCGCCCGGATTCTCCAGCCGCGTCAGCGCGACGAGATACTCGACGAGCCTGTCGCTCTCGGGCGGCTCGCTCATCGTGTGGAGCCCAAGCCTGATCTGGGTCGTCTTCACGTCGGTGACGTACTCGTGGATGCGCTCGACGAGTTCCTCGATAGCGATATCGTCGCCGACGGCGTCACCCTCGACCTCGCCCTCGGCGAGCGTCGAGCCGGCTTCGTCGGGCCCGCGTACGTCCGCCTTCTCCGAAATCTCGCCCTCGATGCCGAGCTCGACGGCGAGGTCCAGCTCGTCGACCTTCGTTCGAATGAGCGCTTCGAGGTGCTCGCCGTCGTCCGCGCGGGCGTCTTCCATTCCGGCCTCGCGATACTGGCTCGCGAGTTCTTCCAGCTCGGCGATCTCCTCGTACGTCCCGGCGTTGGACATCACGGGCGTCAGGTAGTCGACGACCGCGGCGTACGACCGGCGCTTGGCCTGGGTCCCCTCGCCGGGGTTGTTGACGATGTAGGGGTAGACGTTCGGCAGGTCGTCGATCAGCTGATCGGGGGCGCTCTCGCCGTTCAGGCCGACCGTCTTGCCCGGCAGCCACTCCAGCGAACCGTGCGTGCCCAGGTGGACGACGCCGTCCGCGCCGAACTCGTTGCGCAGCCACGCGTAGAACGCGACGTAGTCGTGGGGCGGCTGGAGGTCCGAGTCGTGGTACACCTTCGAGGGGTCCATCCCGAACCCGCGCGGGGGCTGGACCGTCACGAGCACGTTGCCGAACTCGACGCCCGGGATGGCGAACGGGCGGTCGGGCGCCTCACCCCACTCCTCGACGACGTTCTCGCAAAAGCGGTCGTCGGCATCCTGGAACCATTCCGCGTACTGATCGGGCGAGACGACGTCGACCGACCGGTCGCGGACGTCCTCGGGCGCGACCCACCGGTCGTCCAGCGTGAGCTGCGCGGTGAGCGTCTCGACGAGCTGTTGGCCGCTCTCAGGAGTTTTACCGTTCAGATCGTAACCGCGATTCGCTAGCTCGTCCAGCAGGTTGACGGTGCTTTCCGGACTGTCGAGCCCGAACGCCGTCCCGATGCCGTCGTCGCTCGGCGGGTAGTTGTGCAGGACGACGGCGACCCGCTTGTCCTCGTTGGGCGTGTGGCGCAGCTCCGCCCAGTTCACCGCGAGCCGGACGGCGTGGTCGATGCGGTCGTCGATCGGGAAGTGCTGCTTCGGAACGGTGCCGATCTCCCCCCGGTCGTCCATGCGCTCCTTGCCCGAGATCGGGTGGGTGATCACGTTGCCGTCGAACTCCGGCAGCGCGACCGAGAGCGCGAGCTCGAAGCCCATCACGCCGGTATCCGAGGTCTCGTAGCGCGACCGCGAGCGCATCGTCGTGATCGTCTGGAGCACCGGGACGCCCAGCCGGTCGAGGAACACGTCCTCGGCCGAATCCCCTTCGTCGCTCGCGCTCCTGCCGCGCTCGTCCATCGACAGCGAGAACATGAACGAGGAGAGCACGGCGTCGACGACCGGCTCCGCGTCCTCGCTCTCGCCGTCGAGCAACCACTCGTCGGTGACCCACTCGGCGTCCTCCTGCTCGTCCGTATCCGTGGCCGGGTTACAGAAGATCGGCAGGGCGTCGGCGCCCTGGGCCTCGATCGCCCGTACAAGCGCGTCGACGTACCGGACGTTCTCGTGGGTCCAGTGGGACTCGTAGAACCAGACGCCGACAGTCGGGCTATCGTCGTCGATCGTCGCCCGCAACTCCTCGTAGCTGGCGCCCGGATGGTCGGGATGGTAGACGCCCTCGGTCGGCAGCGCGACGGGCTCGTCGTACGCCCGCTCTTCGTCGCCGAACTCGTCGACGAGATAGCGAACGAGGTTCGCCACGTTGGCCGCGCCGCCCCGCTCCAGATACTCGCAGGCGGTCCCCCGGGCGTCGGCGTCGACGCTGGTGTCCTCGACGGCGAACGCGTCGCCGGTCGCCTTGACGACCAGCGGGACGCCCGCCTCGCGCACGCGCTCGACGGCGTGCTCGTACCCCGGCATGCTGTCCTCGGCGCCGTGGAGCCAGAACACGGCGGCGTCGGCCCGCTCGCCGTCCGCTCCGCTCCCGTCGCCCTGTTCTCCCCGCCCGACGATCTCGTCGGCGAACGCGTCGACGTCAGCGAGATCGTCGAGGTCGCCCTCCGAGCGCACCGCGAGGTCCGCCTCGACCTCGCCCGCGGCGCGCTGGATGGCCCCCAGTTCGTTCTCGGTCGCGGTGTAGACGGCTACCTGTGGCATAACGTTGTTAAACCTCCGTTGTGGTTAGTACAACTATGGTTGATTTACCGCGCGGCAAAAAGCTGTCGCCGGGCGGCCCCGACCGGCTCCGGTTCGGCGAGATCGTCGGACAGGACGGGCTCAAGGAGGCGCTGCTGGCGGTCGCGGCGGCCGACGGGCTCGACGGACTCTTGATCCGCGGCGAGAAGGGGACCGCCAAGTCCACCGCGGTCCGGGGGCTGGTCGACCTGCTGCCCGACCAGCGCGCCGTCGCGGACTGCCCCTTCGGCTGTCCGCCGGACGACGATCCGGCGGCGCCCGGCGCGCAGTGCGCAGATTGCCGGGAGCGCGACGACCCGCCCGTCGAAACTCGTCCCGTGCCGCTGGTGACGCTCCCGCTGGGCGCGACCCGCGAGCGCGTCGTCGGGACGCTCTCGGTCGCCGACGCGCTGGAGGGCGACCCCGAGTTCGACCCCGGCCTGATAGCGCGGGCCCACCGCGGGATCCTCTACGTCGACGAGGTGAACCTGCTCGACGACCACCTCGTCGACGTGCTGCTCGACGCCGCCGCGAGCGGCGTCAACCGCGTCGAGCGCGACGGCGTTAGTCTCACTCACCCCGCCGCGTTCACGCTGATCGGCACGATGAACCCCGAGGAGGGCGATCTGCGGCCGCAGCTGCGCGACCGGTTCGCGCTGCAGGCGACCGTCACCGGCAGCGAGGACTTAGACGAGCGTGTCGCGATCATCGACCGGGCGCTGGGCGACGACGCCGATAGTTCGGATTTCGAAGTGACTTCGAAACCCAAAGCAAAAGCCGATCGCTCCCGAGACGCGACAGCGCGCCACCGCAACCGCTTGCTCGACGCCCGCGACCGGCTTCCCGACGTCGCGCTGCCCGCGGAGTTCAAGCGCCGAATCGCCGAACTCTGCCGAGACGCCGGCGTCGAGGGCCACCGCGCCGACGTCGCGACCGCGCGAGCGGCCCGCGCGCTGGCGGCGCTCGACGACCGGCCGCGCGTCCTGGAGTCCGACGTGCGCCGCGCCGCCGAACTCTCCCTGCCCCACCGCCTCCAGTCCCGGCCGTTCGAGGACGCGCCGGACCCCGAGGACGTGCTGGACGACCACTTCGAGGACGAGGGAGACGGCGGGGACGCAGAGGGCGAAGACGCCGAAGCCAGCGATGAGGGACGCGACGAGTCCGATCGAGGCGATGGTGCGGACGACGAGACGGCCGATTCCGGGAGCGCGGACGGATCGCCGGACGGGGGCGTCGATTCGACGGATTCCGGCGGAAACGGTGACGTCGAGTCCGGCCCGGACGGCGCAGGTTCCGATAACCGCGATCGCGGCGGCAGCGAGACCGGCGCTTCGTCGAGCAGTGGCGGTGACAGCGACCGAAACGAATCGAGCGGCGGCGGTGACCGCAATGACGGCGGTTCGGGCGAGAGCGACGGCGACGAGCCTGACGACGACGCTGACGACGCCGACGAGACCGCCACCCCGCTACTTCCCGGACAGGACCGCGCCGGGATCGGCGACGCGCGAGCGCCGTCGGTCGACGCCGAAAGCGAGGTTGCAGACGAACGATCGGGCGCAAGCGCTGGCGCCGGATCGCGCCGCGGCGTCCCGTCGACGAACGGCGAGGGCGCCCGGATCAGAACCGAACGCGCGGCGGTCGAGGACGCCGTCGACGCCGCGGCGTCGGTGCGCGCGGCGGCGGCCCGCGGCGCGGACGCCGTCGACTCGCGGGACCTGCGCCGATCGGTGCGAAGCGCGAACGAGTCGGCGCTGGTCGTGTTCGCGCTGGACGCCAGCGCGTCGATGCGCGGGCCGATGCGGGCGGCCAAGGGCGTCGTGATGGAATTGCTGCGGGACGCCTACGAGCAGCGCGACGAGGTCGCAGTCGTGGCGTTCGCCGGCGAGGACGCCGACGTGTTGCTGCCGCCGACCGACAGCGTGAGCGCGGCCGCCCGGCACCTCAAGGAGCTGCCGACCGCCGATCGGACGCCGCTGCCGGCCGGGCTCGCCGCCGCCGCGGAGGTACTGGACCGGGCCGACCCCGCGGTCGGTGTCGTCGTGCTGGTCACGGACGGACGCGCGAACGCCGGCGGCGAGAGCCCGACCGCGGCGACCCGCGAGGCCGCGCGACGCCTTGCCGACCGCGGCGACAGCGCCGTCGTCGTCGACGCCGGAGATTCCACCGATCGGTCGGCGCTGACCGCCGACGTCGCCCGGATCTGCGGCGGCGACCGCGTCCCGCTGGACGACCTGACGCCCGAGCGCGTCGAGGATGCCGTCGCGCGGGCGCACGACCGGGATTGAGCGTCGGGGCGGCGGACGCGCGGCGGTGCCGCGACCGCCCGCGGCTCGACGACGCAAGCTTTACAATCTTACTTTTTGTTATTGCAAACAGAGTTTCAATGACGCAGACCGACACCGTTCGCTCCCGGATCGCACGCGCCCGGACCGACGTGACGCCGACGGCCGCCGCGCTGGCGCTCGGACTGACGCTCGCGCTCGGGTTCACCCTCCTGTTCCTGCAGGAACCGCTCGCGCACGACTCGCTGCACAACTTCCGCCACGCCGCGGGCATCACCTGCCACTGATGCTGCTGGACTCGCTGCGCCGCGGCGTCGGCGCGGGCGCGGTCGCCGGAGTCGCCTACGGCGCGCTGCTCGCGCTCGCGCTCAATCCGCTCGTGCGCCACGCTGAGCACGCCGGACACGACCACGGTCACGCTCACGCCGCAGAACCGGCCGTCTCGGCCGCGACGACAGCAGTCGCGAGCGTCGGCGGCGGCGTCCTCTGGGGGCTGCTGCTGGGCGCCGGGTTCGGCGTCGCCTACTACCTGCTGGAGCCGGCGCTCCCCGGCGGAGACGCCGCGACGGCGTCCGTGCTCGCCGCGGCGGGGTTCCTGACGATTTCCGGGATCCCGTGGCTCGCGCTCCCGCCGGTCGCGCCGGGCGCGGAGCACGCGCTCGACGCCGGAACGCGGCTGGCCGTCTACGCGGGTGCGATGGCGATCGGCGCCACCGCGTGCGCACTCTCGCTTCTCGCGTACCGACGCGCCCGGGCGGATCGGAGCAGGATCGTCGCCGCAACCGCCGCCGCCGCGCCGTTCGCGCCGATCGCGCTGGCGTCGCTCGCGGTCCCCACCGGCACCGCCGGCCCGCCCGCGGCGCTCGCGACGGCGTTCCGCTGGCTGGTTGTGTTCGGACAGGTCGGCCTCTGGGCGCTGCTCGCGGGAACGTTCACCGCTCTCCGGCGTCGTGCCGATCCGGATGCGGGCGCGACGCTCGACGAGTTCGAGGACAATCGATCGACCGCGGGGGCCTGAGCGGTGCGGCGCTGTACGGACGCCCAGCGCGACCGGGAGCTGACGTGGATCCTGGTCTGCACGAACGCCCGCGACGGCGAGTACGCCTCCTGCGCCGAGGTCGGCGGCGAGGCGGTCGTCGAGGCGGCGACAGACTGGCTTCGCGACGAGGGGCTGTTCTGGACCGAGGCGGCGGTCGTCGAGACGTCCTGCCTCGGGCTCTGTAGCGAAGACGGCGCCGCCGTGGGGTTCCAGCCGCGCGACGAGTGGTACGAGAACGTGCGCCCGGCCGACGTTCCGACTCTGCTCGCAGAAGAACTGGCGTCCGACGCCGACTGACCGAATTCCCGTCGACGATTTCCTTCCGACCGCTTACTGCCGCGGCAGAACGCGCACCCGGTGTGAGCCGCGCACGGCGTCGCCGTCGTGGTACTCGACCGGCTCTTCGATCACCGCGACGCGCTCCTCGTCGAGCGCGCAGGCCGTTCCGACGCCGTCGAGGCCGACCTCGTCGACCGATCCCTCGCGCAGGCCGAACAGCTGGAGCCCGTGCGCGCCGGGATCGCGGTCGCGGAAGTGCTGGGCGCACGGCGTCGCGATCCGATCGCCCGCCGCGGCGAGCTCCGACACCCAGCCGCCGACCGACGCGCGCCAGCGCGGGATGCCGTCGGCGTCGAACACCGCGATCGAGTGCTCGTCCGGGTGGCGCCCCTCGGCCTCGCGACCTTCTTCGGGGTACGTATTTCCGGTGACGAACGCGATCGTATCGTCGGTCGCGCGGACGTGGTTCGGATACGCGTACAGCGTCTCCCCGCCGATACGGGTCGGTCTCGCGAGGTCGACCGACCACTCGATGCCGCCGCGCTCGTCGAGGCGGTAGCCCCGGTAGTCGCCGTGGCTGGCGACCGCGACGCCGCCGTCGTCGAGCAGCGCGGCGTCGCCGACCCGGCGCTGGCCCTCGGTTCCGGGGTCCCAGGTGAGCCGCGCGTCGCCCGTCGCCGCGTCGAGCACGACCATCCCGCACTGGTGATCGCCCGGACAGCGGTTGTACGCCGCGGCGACCCGGCCTTCGCGCAGGTCGAGCGCGATCGTGGAGGCGTCCGCGCGGTACGTCCACGCGACCGAGCCGTCGGGATCGAACGCGTACACCGCGCTGCGGAACGTGCGAACGCCGTCGTCGCCGGACGCCGCGGCGTCCGCCCCGCCGCGCTCGTACCGCCGTGCGGCCGCGTAGAACCGCTCGCCGTCCCCCGCGACGTCGACGACGTACGGCAGGAAAAACAGGCTCTCCTTCTGAGGCGATCCGAGGTCGGCGGCGGTGCGGTAGGTCCATAGCACGTCGCCCGACGCCGCGTCGACCGCGGCGACGGCGCCGTTCTCTCCGCGACAGCCCGCGAAGATCGCTTCACCGGCAGGATCGGTCGCCAGCGAGACGACGTACTCGGTGTCGAGGTCGGTCGACCAGCGCTCGGCGCCGCTGTTTACGTCGACTCCGCGCAGGCGTCCGGCCGCGCCGACGACCGCCAGCTCGTCCGCGAGCGCGACGGCGGAGCGCTGCCACATGTGGCGGGTTCCCGCCGGGGAGATATCGCCCAGCTGGACGGTCAGTTCCTCGCCACCGTCCCGTCTTCCGCCGACTCGGCCGTCGCTACTCATCTGCGGGGAACGTCTCGTGGAGGACGTCGTGGGCCTCGCCCAGCCCCGCGAGGACGTCCTCGCCCTGCTCGGTCAGTCTGCGGACCGCGCGCTCGGCGTCCCGCACCGCGACGAGGCGGCCGCGCAGGTAGTCGTACTCCGCCGAGTCCTCGTCCGCGTTCGCGACCTCCTCTTCGAGGTCGACGAGCGCGGCGTCGAGATGGCTCTGGACGGCTGAGAGCGTCTCTGCGTTCGCCAGTCCCTCGATCGGGCCCGAGAGCTCGCCCTCCAGTTCTTGCTCCGCGTGGTCGCGGGCGCTTCGGTCCTCGGTGCCGAGGACGTTCATCAGTCCGAGTCGCAGCGCTTCGAGTTCGTGACAGGTCATGGTATCAGTAGGGATTTCGAGCGTGTTTGAGGTTGCGATTCAGAGCGTCTGATCGACCAGTTCGGAGACGATCCGATCCCGGTCCAGGTGGTCCGAGACGATGCGCTCGGCGTCGTCGGCGTCGACGTCGCCGTACCAGACGCCGTCGGGCGACACCGTCACCATCGGCCCTTCGCCGCAGCGCCCGAGACACGACGAGCGCGTGATGCGCACGTCGCACTGGTCGGAGTCGCGGGCCGCCTGGCGCAGGCGTTCGAGGACGGCCGGCGCGCCGTCTGCCGCGCAGGTCTGGTTCGTGCAGACCGAGACGCGCTTCTCGGGCGCGTCGTGGACGTGTGGGTCGTCGTCGACGTCTTCGCGGTCCTCGTGGGCGGCCTGGTGGTTCAGCGCGCGCAGCATCGCCCGCGCGCCGCCGACATCCTCCTCGTACCCGTCGAGTTCGACCTTGTACTTGCAGGTGTCGCAGGACATCTCGACGCTGTCGGTGCGGGCCGCCTGCCAGCGGTCGCCGAGCACGTCGAGCAGGCGCGGGTCGGTGCCCAGCGGGTCGCCCGCCAGCGCGTCGACGTAGGGGTACTCGTCGTCGAACTCGGCGGTTCGATCCCGGACGCGCTGGGTGAGGACGCCGTCGCCGAGCATGTAGGGCAGGACGACGACGGCGTCGGGGCGGCGCTTCGCGACGCCGTGGAGCGCGTCCGAGAGGCGGGGCTCCGTGACGCCGATGAACGCGGTGTCGACCCCCGAGAACGCGCGGCCCTCGTACAGCAGCCGGGCGAGCTTGTGCGCGTCGGCGTTGGCGTCTGGGTCGCTTGAGCCGCGTGCGCAGAGCACGACTGCGACGTCGTCGACCTCGCGGTCGACGCCCATTTCGGCCTCGACCGCCGCGGCGCGGTCGTCCAGAAGATCGACGATCGCGGGATGGACGCCGAGGTGGGCGCCGCTGTGGATCGTGACGTCCTCGTGAGTCGACCGGGCTTGCTGGACGGCGAGCGGCACGTCGTTCTTCACGTGACTCGCGGCGAACAGCGACAGCTGGACGACCGTGATCCGACCGACCGTCGGCGCGAGCGCGTCGACAGCGTCGGCGATCGAGGGCTCGGCCAGTTCGAGGAAACCGGCGTCGACCGGGACGCCGAGCCGGTTTTCGAGGTCGGCCGCCAGGTCGCGGACCTGCTCGTTGGACTTCTCGCGCCGGGAGCCGTGCCCGACCAGCAGCACCGCCTCGTCGTCGAGCGCGGCCGGCGCGCTCGCGGCGTCGGCCGTCACGACGGGTCACCTCCGCTCCGCGTCGGGCCGGCTCGCTCCACCATCGTCACGACAGCTCCCCCACGTCACCGCCGGTCGCTCGCTCGACGCTGCGGCGGAGCTTCGTCCGTCGCTCGGCCGAATACAGCCCGGTCTCGTCCGTCCCGGCGTAGAGCCACCGGGCGAACGCCTCGGCGTCGGAGTCGTCGGACAGACCGAACCAGTAGCCGCCCGAGGAGGTCTCCGAGAGTTCGTCGCCTCGAACGTCGGGGTCGGCGTCGGCGAGCAGGGAGCGGATCGTCTCCAGCAGGCGCTCGTCGTCGTGGACGAACGAGATCCCCACCGAGTTCGAGGACTCCCGGAAGCAGATCGTTCCGCAGGCCTCCAGCAGTCCCCGGAGGAGGTCGGCTCGGTGACCGGCCAGCGCGTCGAAGCGGTAGCCGCCGGGCTGGCCGTCCAGGGGTAGTCCGAGTGCGGCGCCGGCCCGATCGGCCGGCGCGCCGAACACCTGCAGCTCGTACTCCTCCTCGAAGCGGACGATCGACGCGTCGTGGGCCGACTCGCGGGCTTCGACGTTGCGGTCGCGCTCGTCGACGCCGGCGATCGCCGCCAGGGCGTCGGCGGCGGTCTCGTCGCCGACCCGGACCGTCACGCAGTCGCTCTCCAGATCGCCGTCGCCGGCGACGCGCCCCCAGAAGTACGCCGTCTCGCGCGTCGCGTCGAGCAGATCCGCCGGTGCGTCCGGCGTCGGGTCGGCGTCCTCGCGAGCCGCCGCGTTCTCGTCCGCGTCGCTCACAGCTCGGTCACCTCGATGGCGTCGACCGGACAGGCGGCCGCCGCCCGGCGCGCGTCGTCGATTCGATCGTCGTCGAAGGATGCGACGAGGGGCTGGTCGGCGGCGTCAGCGGCGTCCCCTCCGGCCTCCGCGTCGCCGCCCTCGATCGACGCCAGCCCGTCCGCGGCTTCGACGAACCGCGCGTCGCGGACGAGACAGGCGAAGATTCCCTCGCAGGCGTCCCGGTCGAGGCTGACGCGGTACTCAGTAGTCATACTTGGACTCGTAGCCCCGCGGCGTCACCATCCGGTCGTCCCAGACGTACGTGTCCTCGTTGCCGACGAGCAGCGTCGTCGTCATGTCGACCAGCTCGGTCTCGCCGAGCTCGGGCAGCTCCCGGAGCTCGACGATCTCGACGCGCTCGTCCTCGCGGCCGGCGCCGCGGACGACGCCGACCGGCGTCTCCGGCGCCCGATGTTCGAGGAGGATCTCGCAGCACTTCTCGTAGTTGTCGCGGCGCTTGCGCGACCAGGGGTTGTAGATCGCGATCGTGAAGCCCTCCTTGGCGGCGGCGTGGAGCCGCGACTCGATCGTCGGCATGTCGGTGAGGTGGTCCGACAGCGAGATCGAGACGGTGTCGTTCACGAGTGGCGCGCCGAGTCGCGCGGCGCACGACTGGGCGGCTGGGACGCCCGGAACGACGTCGAAGTCGAGCATCGATGCCGTCGCCCCCTTCGACTCGGCGATCTCGAGGGCGAGCCCCGCCAGCGCGTAGACGTTCGGGTCGCCGCTGCCGATGATCGCGACGTCGTTGCCCGCCAGCGCGCGGTCGATGGCTTCCTCGGTGCGCGAGACTTCGCCGCACATCGGCGTGTCGTACACCTCGTCGGCCGACTCGGTGATCTCGTCGGGCAGCAGCTCGGTGTAGGTCGTGTAGCCGACGACGTGCTCGGCGTCGAGCAGCGCCTCGCGGGCGCGGGCGGTCATCCCCTCGGGCTGGCCGGGACCGAGTCCGACGGCGGTGAGGCTGCCGGGATCCGCGTCGAAGTCCTCGACCGTCGAACCGACCTTCTCGTCGGTCGAATCGTCCGTGGTGGCGCCACAGGACGAACTGGACTCGTCGGTCGACGCCGAAGACGCCCCGCCGCACTTGCTCTCGGTCCCAGCGGTCGCCTCGGCGTCCGCGGCGCCGCACTTACTCTCGCCTTCTGCGTTCTCGTTCGCTGTGCTCTCGTCGGTGGTGTCGTCCGTGCTCATAGGTTAGAAGTCGTCGACGTCACGCCCGCCGCGCGGGGTGACGAGGTGTTTTCCGTGGTCGTTCTCCCAGACGTGGGTCTCGGCCGTGCCGACGAGGATGGAGGTGCCCATCCCGCCGACCTTCTCGTCGTGCTCGGTCGCCGCGCCCAGCGTCGTGATGGTGTGGGTCTCGTCCTCCAGGTTGCGCCCGGCCGCACCGCGGCCGGCGTCGTTGAAGATCGCGACCGGCACGTCGTCCGATCGCTCCTCGCGCAGGACGCCGATCGCGCGCTCGTAGTCGCGCCAGCAGTTGTAGAGCACGACGACGAATCCGGAGATCGCCGCCGCGCGCAGTTTCTCCTCGATCTCGTCCCAGCCGCGCCACTTGTCCGACAGCGAGATCGTGCAGAAGTCGTTCGACAGCGGCGCGCCGAGGTTGGCCGCGCCGCCCAGCGCCGCGGTGACGCCGGGGACGATCTCGATCGGGATATCGTCGGCGCCCTCCTCCTCGGCCATCAGGTACAGCAGGTCGCTCTTGCCGTACACGTTCGGATCGCCGCCTGAGACATGGGCGACGTCCTGCCCGTCGCGGACGCGCTCGAACGCCTCGCGCGCGAGTTCGATCTGGCGGCCCATCGAAGACCGGACTAGCGTCTGGCGGGTGCCGTTCGGACGTTCGAGAACGGTGCCTTCCTCGGTCGCGGCGTCGGGAGTCGCTCCCGCGCCGCCGTCGGTAGCCGTCTCGACTTCGGCATCCTCCGAGGGCAGGGTCCCGTCGCGCCGGAGGAACTCCTGGTAGAGGTTCGACGCGATGACGCAGTCGGCCGTCTCGACGACGTCCTTCGCGCGCTGGGTCATCGCGTGAGGGAGCCCCGGCCCGATCCCGACGACGTAGAGGGTTCCCAGATTGTCTCGTTCCGGGCGCTCGTCGTCGGCGCCGTGGCCAGTCACGCGGCGCTCACCCCGCCCGCTGCGGGCAGTCGTCGACGGCGGCCGTCGTCCGTCTGTCGCATGGAGAGTACAACGCGAGTTTCGCGTAAAACAATTTTGGTTGTTTTAGAGAAAGTGGGGTTTCTATAGGAATCGCCTCCTGTACGAGATCGCTATGCAGAGCGTCGGCTTCGAGCGGTTCGAGGCCGACGAAGAAGGTCTTCAATCGTCCGCGCGGCGAGCGACGACTACGACGCGGACTACCGACTTACTGCTCTCGCTCCGCCGCGAACGACTCCACTCGCTCCCAGTCGGGCGGCTGCTCCATGGCGCCGACCGTCGTCGCCGAGATCGCGGCCGCGGCGTTGGCCGACCGCAGGATTTCGCCGAGGTCGCGCTCGCCGCGGGCGAGCGCGCCGAGCGTCGCGGAGACGAACGCGTCGCCGGCGCCGGTCGTGTCCTTCACGTCGACCTCGAACCCGTCGCGTTCGACCGCGGCCTCGCCCCACGGCGCCGCGCTCGTGGCAAATCCGGTCGACCCCTCGGCGCCCCGCGTGAGGAAGACGGTGTGGGGCCCCTCGCTGCAGGCCGCCTCGCAGAGCTGCTCGGGCGTCTCGCCGCGGTAGCCCAGCTCCCGGAGTTCGTCGGTCGTCGCCTTGAGCACGTCCGCGGATCGGGCGGCGTCCCGGAGGACGCTCGCGTCCTCGCCGTCCCACAGCTCCGGGCGCCAGTTCGGGTCGAAGTAGATCGAACAGCCGGCGTCGGTCGCGCGGTCGATCAGGTCCAGCACGGCCGACCGGGAGGGCTCGCTCGCGAGGACGACGCCGCCGACGTACACCCACTCGATCCCCTCGAGCGCGTCGGTCGGGACGGTGCCGGTTTCGAGTCTCGTGTCGGCGGTGCCGTCGCGGTAGAACGTGAAGGAGCGATCTCGGCTGTCGTCGTGGGCGACGAACGCCAGCGTCGTCTTGGCGTCCGGATCCTGCTCGACGAACCGCGTCGGGACGCCGCGGTCGGCCAGCGTGTCGAGCAGAAAGTCGCCGAACGCGTCGTCGCCGACGCGGGTCCAGAACAGCGGTTCGGAGCCCAGCGCCGCGAGGCGCGCGGCGACGTTCGCGGGCGCGCCGCCCGCCCGCCGCTGGAACGACTCGACGTCGCGAAGCGCCCCCGGGGTCTCGGGCAGCATGTCGACGAGCGTCTCGCCGACGATGAGGACGGAGCGGTCGCTCATCGGTTCGGCCTCCCCGCCCGGATCGGCGGTCGGACGTCCGGTTCGACGAGTCGGCTCACGAATATGTCAGCGCCGTTCATCGGTATCAGCGATTGCACGCACGGGATAATAGGTGGTGTGCTCCCGGCAGCGGCCTTCGGCTGTGTTGCTGGTGCGGGACGCTTCGGCGACGCTCACCCGCCGACGGCGACCGTCACCGCGTCGTCGTGGCTGATCTTTTCGAGGACGAGTTCGTGCTCCGAGCCGGCGGCGATGGCGCTGGCCTCGGCGATGCCGGGCCAGCCGATCAGCTCCTTCGAGCGCGAGGGCGTCGGTCCCTCGAACCGTTCGAGATCCTCCTTCGCGAGCGAGACGAGGCCAAGGTCTTTCTCTGCGGCGGCTTCCAGCAGCCCCTCCTCGTCTTCCTTCCGGGTTCCGGTGGCGACGAACTCCACGTCGTCCCACTCTCTGTCCGCTTCGTCGAGCGCCCGGCCCCAGGCCTCCAGGAACTGCGATTTCTTCGCCCCGGAGACGCTGCCTGTGCCCAGCACGACCCCCTGGTCTTTGTTGCGCTCGAGGACCGTGACGTCGTCGCCGACGAGCACCGCTTTCGGGCCGTCGAGTCGCTCGATCGGCCCCAGTTCGTCGTCGAGGACGGCGAGGTTGGTCGCCACCGTCGAGTCGCCGTTGACGACGTGGGCGTCCAGCGCCTTGGCCTGCTTCTCGACGCCCTGCTTGTCGGCGGCCTCGCTGGCGGTGGTCATCGCCGGCACCGCACCCATCGACGCCAGGTCGTCGGCGACCTGGTTGGCGCCGTGGTGGCCGCCGGTGATCGGGATCGCCCACGTGAGCTCCTCGTCGACGACGCAGATCGCGGGGTCGTCCCACTTGTCGTCGAGCAGGTGGGCCGTCTTGCGCATCGCGATGCCGGAGGCCATCAGGCCGACGAAGCAGTCGTACTCGCCCCAGTGCTCCTCGAAGACGTCGCCGCGGTACTCGAGGATCTCGATCGACTCGTAGCGGTCGCCGATCCCCTCGACGATCTCCTCCGCGGTGTCCATCTTCCGCTCGAAGGCGACGATGGCGATCTCCTCGGCCACCTCGCCGTCCGAGTCGGGCGCTTTGCAACTGCCGGAGTCGGTCGTGTCGTCGTCTGTGTCAGTGCTCATGAATCAGTCATTCCGCTATTTTGCGTCCGATGCAGTTCCCGAGCGGCGCGCGCTGGCGGGCGCCTCGTGCGCCCGCCGACGCCGTGCGAGGGGTGAGGACCGCAGGGAGCCTCGCGACCGTGGACCGAACCGGTTGGGGAGGATGAGGTGCCGTCTGGGTGGGACTGGAAGGGGTCGCGTCCTCGACGACGGCGGACGAAGCAAGCACTGCAGCCGTCAGGCGAAGCGCGCAGCGAGGCCCCCGAGTCGAGGACGCGAGGGCTTCCGAGGCGTTTCCCTCGAAGTCGCCGGTCCGTCTCAATCGTCCGAACATCCCTCTTCCGCCTCTGTATCTGCTCCATCCTCGCCCCGGTTCGCCCAGCCGTCGTACAGGTACGATCGCTCGTAGCCGGCCTTCCGCGCGGCGTCGCCGATCAGGACCATCGCCGAGGCGCGATACCCCGCCTCCTCGACCTTCTCGCCGATCGTCGCGATCGTCCCCTCCACGATATCCTCGTCGGGCCAGGAGGCGTGGTACACCACCGCGACGGGCGTCTCGGGGTCGTGTCCCTCGTCAAGCAGCCGATCCATCGTCTCCGGAACCGCGTGGGTGCCCAGGTAGACGCAGGTCGTCACGTCGCCCATCGCGACGAACTCGCCGATGTGGTCGTCCTCGGGATCGAGCGTCTTGCCCTGGGGCCGCGTGAACGCGACGTGGTTGGCGACGCCGTTGAGCGTGAGCTGAGTCCGCAGCGTCGCGCTGGCGGCGAACGCCGACGTGACGCCCGGCACGACGTACGTCGGGACGCCCTCGTGTTCGAGCGCGTCCATCTGCTCGACCGCGGCGCCGTACACCGCCGGGTCGCCGCTGTGCAGTCGCACGACATCGCGACCGTCCTCGTAGGCGTCCCGCATCAGCGGGATCAGCTCCTCGAGATCCTTGCCGATGCTCGAGACTTGCTCGGCGTCTGCGCAGTACTCCTCGAGCAGCTCGCTGTTGACTAGCGAGCCCGCGTGGACGACCAAATCCGCCGACTCGACCAGCTCCTTGCCGGTCACGGTCAGCAGCCCCGGATCGCCCGGGCCGGCGCCGATGAAGGGGATCCCCTCCTGAACCTCCCCGGCCGTTCGCTCGGCGACCCGGGGGTCCCGTTCGGTCGCGCGCTCGGCCGCCGCGGCGTCGATGGCGTCCTGCGGGTCGGTCTCGCCGTCGGTCCGATCGTCAGTCACGGCGCACCTCGTCGCCGCAGAGTTCGCTCTCGGAGCGCTCCTGCCGGGCGAGATTTCGGCCGCCGCCGTCGGTGACGACGCCCGCGTCGTCGGTCAGTTCGAGGAAGGCGTCGGTGGCCTGCTCGACGCGAGACTCGGGCTTCTCGGCGTAGGCCAGCGTGTAGTAGTCCCGCTCGTCGAGTTCGGTCGGGTCGTCGGTGACGACGGTCTCGCCCTGCTCCATGAACAGCCGGCGGCCGTAGGTGACCTCGTAGCCGGCCTCCGCGAGTCCCTCGTGGGTCGCGGGCGCGTCGGTCACCTTGAACAGGAGCATCCGGTCGGGTCCGGTCGGCGCGACACCGCCGTCGGCTTCCCGGAGCGCGAGGCGCGACCCGGCCGTGATCTCGACGCCCAGCGCCGTCGCGAACGCGGTGACCGCGCTGACGCCGGGGACGACCGCCAGGTCGACCTCGGGGTGAAACGCCGCCAGCGTCCGCCGGAGGTGGCCGAACGTCGAGTAGACGTTCGGGTCGCCCAGCGTGACGAACGCCGCGGTGCCCTCGCGCGCTCGCGGCGCGATCTCGGCCGCGGCGTCCTTCCACGCCCGGCGAAGCTCGTCCTCGTCGCGAGTCATCGGAAAGTCCAGATCGCCGATGCGCTCCTCGGGGACGTGCTCGGTCGCGACCGACCGCGAGAGCCGGCCGGGCGAGTACACCACGTCGGCGTCCTCGAGGACGCGCCGCCCGCGCACGGTGACCAAGTCGGCGTCGCCCGGACCGAGTCCGACGCCGTACAGCGTCATCGCCGCCCTCCGTCTGCCGCTACCTCCTCCTCGCCGTCGACGCCGCCGACCAGCATGTACACCGGGTTGTCCGAGTCGAAGCTCGTCGCGCCGGCGAGCTCGTAGCCGCGGCTCACCTGGAACTGGACGACGTCCTCGAGCAGGTTCCGCTCGCGGAACGCCTCGGTCGCCGCGCCGGCAACCTCCAGCCGGGAGACGTTCATCACCACCCGGTCGACGCCGGTCTCGGCGGCGTGGTCCAGCACGGCCTCGTAGTTGCGGCTGCCGCCGAGAAAGAGGGCATCGGCGTCGTCGGGCAGCCCCTCGGGGGCGTCGGCCTCGCGGAGCTCGACGCCGTCGCCGGCGTCGTTGGCGGCGAGGTTCTTGCGTGTGGTCGCCAGCCGCTCGGGCTTGCGTTCGAGCGCGGTGACGCGACCGGCGCGCCGCGACGCTTCGACGGTGACGGCTCCCGTGCAGGAGCCCACCTCGACGAAGTGGTCGGACGGCGCCAGATCGAGCTTGGCGAGCAGGACGGCCCGGACCTCCGGCTTGGTCGGCCCGGCCTTCGCGTCGTGGGGCAGCGATACGCGCGACATCACGCAGTACAATGACGGTAGAGCGTAAAACAATTTTGGTTGTACTAACACAATCTTATTTTCTAAAACGGCAGTAGAGATCCCGATAACGCAATTTCTTCGGGAATACTCCAAACATACTTGTGCTACCGACCCGCAGTGCCCACCATGTCACGGGATGCGGGGGACGCCGACGCGTCGGGCGTCCTCGAGAGCAAGCGAAACGCGACCAGATACCAGATCCTGGTCGAGATCGCGGAGCGCCAGCCGGCGGTGAGCCAGCAGGAGATCGCCGACGCCATCGGCGTCACGTCCCAGGCCGTCAGCGACTACCTGCAGGACCTGATCGAGCAGGGCCAGGTCGACAAGCAGGGCCGCGGGCGCTACGAGGTCACCAAGGAGGGCGTCGACTGGCTCATCTCCCAGACCGACGAACTCCGATCGTTCGTCCAGCACGTCTCCGAGGACGTGATCGGCGAAGTCGAGATCGAGACTGCCATCGCCACCACCGAGATTTCGGAGGGCGAGACCGTCTCGCTGACGATGCAGGACGGCGTCCTGCGGGCGATGGCCGGGTCGGCCGGGAGCGCGACCGCGGTCGCGGTGACCGACGCCGAGCCCGGGCGGGACGTCGGCGTGACGAACTTCGAGGGCGTCGTCGACTACGATCTCGGGACGGTGACGGCCGTCGCCGTTCCCCGAGTACGAGAGGGCGGCAGCGCCGCCGTCGACGCCGAGACGGTGGCCGACCTCGCGGCGGACCACGACCTGATCGCCGCCGCGGGGACCGAAGCCCTCGCCGCGGCCGACGCCGCCGATATCGACCCGGACGTCCGCTTCGGCACCGCACCCGCCGTTCAGGAGGCCGCGACGAAGGGCCTGGACGTGCTCTTGCTGGCCGCCACGAACGTCCTGTCGTCCCACACCGACAAGCTCCGCGACCAGAACATCGGCTACGAGGTCGTCGACGCGAAGCGGGCCTGACCCCTCGTTCCGCGCTCTCTCTCCGCCGATCGGCGTCGATATTGACGTCGACGCTGCGCCGTTTCTCGTCCGCTCTCGGTACTCCGAACCGCCGCGTTCTGCAACTATAGTTGCGACGCTGCGGCGTGTTCGTCGGGTGATCGCCGAACGCTCGCCGGACGAAAGTACTAAGCCGTCAGGTGCGAAGCTAGAATTAGATGCGTCTAAAGATTGGATTAGGTGGGAGAACTTCACCCGGTCCGGCGGGTCGGCGGTGGTCCTCGTGATCGGCGTCGAGGAGGCGGCGGACATTTTCGTCTACTCCGTCCGCGACGGGTTCGTGCAGGTCAGCGCGTTCGTCGCGATCACGGTCGTGCTGTTCAGCTACGTCCAGTATCGGACGGACGGCAGACTCGTCCGCTACCTCGAAGACCACGAGCGGCTCCAGCCGCTGGCGGGCGGGCTGCTCGGCCTGACGCCGGGCTGTGGCGGCGCGATCGTCGCGATGCCGCTGTACGTCCGGGGCAGCGTCAGCTTCGGCACCGTCGTCGCGGCGCTGGCGGCGACCGCGGGCGACTCGGCGTTTGTCATTCTGGCGCTGGCGCCCGAGGCCGCGATCTACGCCTACGGGCTGGCGCTGGTCGCCGGCGTCGGCTTCGGCTACGCGGTCGACGGCTGGGGCCTCGGCGTCGGCCGCGTCGACCGCGCTGTCGGCCGGATCGGCCGCCCGATGACCGACGGCGGCTTCGCGACGACGAACGTCGCGAACGGCGCCCCGAGCGTTCCGGGCGAGGCCGACGCCGGGTGCAGCGTCGATAGTACCACCGACACCGACCGCGAGTGGCTCGTCACGCTCAGCCACGCGGTCCACGTCGCGTGGTGGGTGGTCGCGGCGGCCGGCCTCGTCGCGGGCGTCGAGTACCTCCGCCGGGGCGCTCCGGAGGTCGCGATGGAGATCGCCCCGACGTTCTTCGGGCTGTTCACGGTCGCCGGACTGGTCGGGACGACGCTCTCGGCGTACCTGTACTTCGTCGGCCGCGGAGTGATCGGCGACGGGGCGTCGGGTCGAGCGCGCGACACCTTTGGCAGCACCTACGAGACGTTCCAGCACGCCGCGATGGAGACCAGCATGGTGACGATCTGGGTGATCGTCGCGTACCTGCTCTACGAGTACTCGGTGGCGATCTTCGCGCTCGATATCGGCGCGCTCGCCGCCGCGGCGGGGATGCTCGCGCCGATCGCCGGCGCCGCGCTCGGGCTGATCCCCGGCTGCGCGCCACAGATCGTGTTCGCGTCGCTGTACGCCAACGGCGAGGTCCCGTTCTCGGCGCTGTCGGCCAACGCCGTCAGCCAGGACGGCGACGCGCTGTTCCCGCTCATGGCGATCGACATGAAGGCCGCCGTCGTCGCGACGATCTACACGACGATCCCCGCGCTGGTCGTCGGGATCGGCGTCCACCTCTTCTGGCCGTACGCGCAGTTCGGCTTCGGCGTCGTCGGCTGACGGGCCGATCTTCTCAGAGCAGGCTGTCCGCCGTCGCGGCGCCGACGACCGAGAACACCGAGCCGACGCTGACGGCCTTGATCGTCACCTCGACGGTCTCGGCCATGCTCCCGTTCGGGTACGCGTCGATGAACGTGTCGGGCGCGTCGAGGATCAGCGCCAGCAGCGTCACCGAGCCGAACGAGACGAGCATCAGCGAGAGAAAGCGCAGCGGGACGCCGGCGACCTCCTGCTCGGCGTCGGGGTCGCGGCCGGTGTCGGCTTCGTACAGCGCGGCGTAGCCAATCCCGGCGGTGACGCAGACGACCAGGAACGCCTGGAGGTGGCTCATGTTGCTCGCGAGCACCCAGACCTCCTCGGTGACGACGAACGGGCCGGCCAGCAGGAACCCGCCGACGATCTGCTGGGCGACGTCGGCCAGCCGGAACTGGGGGTATCGCAGGCGTCCGATTCTCATCTTCCTGACGCGACCGAGGTGCTACCGTCCCATAAGTCCGCGGAACCGGCACCGACGCGCCGGTGGTGACAGCCACGACTCGGCGTCGGAACCGACTTTGCGATCGCCGGCGTAGCCGACGCCATGACTTCGCTTTCCGACCGCGAGTGGCGCCTGCTCCCCGAACGCACCGACGACGGTCCGACGACGATGGCCCTCGAAGAGATCGCCGCCGAGACGGCCGTCGAGGAGGGCGTTCGAACTGTGCGGGTGTACTCGTGGGAGCCATCGACGCTCTCGCTGGGCTACCGACAGGACCCCGACACGGTCGACTGGGAGCACTGCGAGCGCGAGGGGATCGGCGTCACGCGGCGCCAGACCGGCGGCGGCGGCATCTACCACGACCGGCGCGCGGACATCTCCTACAGCGTCGTCGCGCCGGCCGACGAGCTCCCGGGCGATCTGATGGAGAGCTACAATTTGCTCTGCGAGCCGATCCTCGACGCCTTCGAGCGCATGGGCGTCCCGGCGTCGTTCGCCGACGAGGAGCTGACAGCAATCCACCAGCCCTGCTGTTACCTGCGAGCGATCCATCCGGCCCACGACATCCTCGCCGGCGGGAAGAAGATCAGCGGGAACGCCCAGTACCGTCAGCGCGACGCCGTGATCCAGCACGGCTCGCTGTCGTTCGATCTCGCTCCCGAACATCACCTCGGCGTCTTCGCCGACCCCGACACCGCGGTCGCGGAGTTCCGCGAACGCGTGACGTCGATCCGCGAGCACGCCGACATCTCGCGCGAGGAAGCGGTGAGCGCGCTGGAGGGCGCGCTGGCTGACTGGGCGGACGCCGACGAAAGCCAGTGGCGCGAGGACGAATTGGAGCGCGCTCGGGAGCTTGCACAGGAGAAGTACGCGACCGACGAGTGGACGCGTCGGCGGGCGGCGCCCGGTGAGTCGTAACTCGCGCTCCCCAGCGGAGAATCGACGCCGTCGGCGTCAGCTCTCCGCCTCGAAGCCGTCGCCGAACGTCTCGACGACGGCGTCGTGGAGCGCCCCGACGTCCGGCGTGTCCATCGTCGGATCGATCGCGTGATCCGCCAGCCAGCGGTGGCGTATCGTCCTATCCTGGTCGATCAGGAAGCACGAGCGCCGGGAGCGAGCGAGCAGGCGGAACGCCCGATAGTCGACGCCGAACGCCTCCGCAATTTCGAGGTCCGTGTCGGCGTACATCGGAAAGGAGAGATCGAGCAGGTCCATGAACTTCCGGTGGGTCACCGGTCGGGACGTGCTGGCGCCGACGAGCGTCACCGACGGGTTGGCCGAGAACCACTCGTAGTCCCGGAACGAGCACCACTCGTTGACGCAGTCGGGCGCGAAGTCGTTGGTGTAGAAGCAGAGCAACACCGGGCGTTCTTCGAGCAGTTCCGACAGCGGTGTCTCCTCGGCGCTCCCGTCGGAGCGAACCAGCGGCGCCCCGACGTCGGGCACCCGATCGCCGACCGCCAGCGGAGTCGAATCTGACATACCCTCTCTGGGGGCTACGACGCCAAGTGTTCTTTCCCCGAGGAAAGCCCGGACGCATCGAAGTAACTTTGCCGGTCGGATTCCTGGGGAGCGACATGAGCGACCTCCGAGTCGGCGCGCACGTATCGATCGCGGGCGGCGTGGACAACGCCGTCGAACGGCAGCTGGACGTCGGCGGCAACTGCGGGCAGATCTTCACGACCTCGCCGCAGGTCTGGCAGGACCCCGACATCGAAGACGACGAGGCCGAGCGGTTCCGCGACGGCACCCTCGAACAGCTCGACGGGCCGTGGGTGATCCACTCCTCGTACCTCGTGAACCTCTGTACGCCGAAAGACGACCTCCGCGAGAAGTCGATCGCCAGCATGCAGGCCGAGGTCGACGCCGCCGACACCCTGGGCATCGAGTACGTCAACGTCCACCTCGGCGCCCACACCGGCGCCGGCGTCGACCAGGGCCTCGAAAACGCCGCCAGCGCGCTCGACGAACTCGACGTGCCCGACGGCGTCACCGTGCTCGTCGAGAGCGACGCCGGCAGCGGCACCAAGCTCGGCGGCGACTTCGAGCACCTCGCGGACGTGATCGACCGCGCCGACCTCGACATCGACGTCTGCGTCGACACGGCCCACGCGTTCGCGGCGGGCTACGACCTCTCGACGGCCGAGGGCGTCGACGACGCCGTCGCGGAGTTCGACGAAGTGGTCGGGCTCGATCACCTGCAGTGCATCCACCTCAACGACTCCAAGCACGAGTGCGGCACGAACAAGGACGAGCACGCCCACATCGGCGAGGGCCTGATCGGCGAGGAGGGGATGACCCGCATCATCAACCACGAGGACCTCGCAGACGTGCCGCTGGTGCTGGAGACGCCCACCGAGAACGGGAAGGGCTTCGAGTGGAACGTCGAGCGCGTTCACGAGCTGCGAGAGTAAACGCAGCGACGCGAAGCCGACGCGGAACCGACACGTAACCGAACGGATCGCTTTCTCGGTCGAACGGCAAGCGTAGCGAGCCGTCGGTCCGCGCAGCGCGGCCGTACCGCGCGTTCGGGCCCACATATTCATGCGACCGGGCGTCGAAGCCGGTCGGTGTGTCGGACAGCGACGGTCGGTTCGTCGGACGGCGGGAGGTGCTGGCGGCGCTGGGCGCCGCCGCGCTCGGGCCGGCGCTGGGCGACGTTGGTGAACTGTCGGACGGCCCGAGGCGGAGCGCCTCGACCGCCCCCGAGACATCCGACGAGACCACTGAGGCCGACCCGACCACCCCGCCCGACGCCGTGCTCCGGGTCCGGACCTACCCCCGATTGGAACACTCCGCGGACCGCTGGAGCGGCTGGTCGATACCGACGCTGTCGGCTCACGGCGCGGTCGGCGACGCGCTCGACGCCGTCGCGACCTACGCCGAGGCCGAACGCGACGGGCTCGACCGCGTCGACTGGCAACTCGAGGCGGGCGCCGGCGTCGCCCTGCAGGGCGGTACCGACGCCTGGACGCTGGCCGAGCAGTTCCGCGAGACCGTCCGCGAGCGCGGTCGCGGCGAGGGCGACGTCTGCCATCTCCTGCTGTGGTCCGAGCCGCTCAACTACGAGGTCGGCTACGGGCTTGCATTGGGCTACGCCGGCGACGAGGACGCCGCCCACGCGGTCGTCAACGTCGGCGCCACCGAGCGCTGGGACGGCCGCGGCGTCACGAAGAACATGGCGATCCACGAGGCCTTACACCCGTTTATCGACGACGCCGCCACCGAGGCCGTGATCGGGGACGAGTGCTCGCACAACCTCGGGACGGTGCGGCGCGTCGGCGACGGCGTCGCCGAGGTGACGCCGCTGGCGACGTCCTACGCCGGCCGGTCGAGTCCGATCGGCGAGACGACCTGGCCGGGCAGCGGCTGTCGGGATCTGGAGGCGTTCTACCGGCACGACGGGCTCGACGGCGTCGACCGCTGGCGCCACACGACCGAACTCAGCGCGGGCACGCTGGAGGCCGCCTCGCTGTACGTCGAGCGAGAGTTGCGCGAGCGCTGAGTCGCTCCGAAGAACCTGCTACCGTTTCCCGCCCCAAACCGTCCCGCTTAACTACTCGCCGACGCCACTGCCGGGCGTGCGAGAGTTCTCGGCGGACTACCTCAGCGACACCCGCGAGGGGATGTGGGACGACTCCCGCGAGGCGCTGGACCCGATCGAACTCGATCGCTGGGACTCGGTGCTCGACGTGGGGTGTGGCACCGGCGAGCTCTCGGCCGTGCTGGCCGAGGAGACCGACGGCGAGGTCGTCGGCGTCGACGCCGATCCGTCGCTGCTGGGCCTCGCCCGCGAGCGCGTCCCGACGGTCGCGGGCGACGCGACGCGGCTTCCCTTCGCCGACGATTCCTTCGACCTGGTGGTCTGCCAGGCGCTGCTGATCAACCTGCCCGACCCCGCCGCGGCGGTCCGCGAGTTCGCTCGCGTCGCGCGCCACCGCGTCGCGGCGATCGAGCCGGACAACGGCGCCGTCACCGTCGAATCCAGCGTCGACGCCGAGTCCGAACTCGCGGGCCGAGCGCGTCGCGCGTATCTCGACGGCGTCGACACCGACGTGACGCTCGGGGCGGCCGGGACGCGCGAGGCGTTCGAGGAAGCGGGAATCGACGACCCGACGACGCGACGGTACGACCACGTCCGCGTCGTCGAACCGCCCTACTCCGAGCGCGACGTCGACGACGCCAAGCGCAAGGCGACGGGCGACGGCCTCGCCGACGACCTCCCGACGATGCTGGCGGGCGATCTCACGGAGGCCGAGTACGACGACCTCCGGGGTCGGTGGCGCGAGATGGGCCGCGAGGTCGTCGGCCAGATGGCCGACGGCGACTACCGCCGGCGCGAGACGGTCCCCTTTTTCGTAACCGTCGGGTCGGTCGAGTGAGCGCCGGGCCGAGAGTCATCGGAACGCGATGCGCTCGCGCTCGGCGTCGACGATGGCCTCCCCGCCGATCGGGACGGGCGCCGTCGGCGCGGTGTGGCCGAAGTCGACGCCGAACGCCACCGGCGCGTCCGGGGCGTACCGCCGGATCTCGCCCAGCATCGCGTCGCGGACGCGCCGGCGGTAGGCCGCCCGCTCGTCGGCGTCGCGCTCGACCGTCGGCGAGCGCGCCTTGATCCGTCCGACGAGCACGGCGTCGAACCGTTCGAGCAGCCCGCGCTCGCCCATCCCCAGCAGCGCCTGCCGGACGTACCACGGCTCGGGCAGTTCCTCGGAGGTCTCCAGCAGCAGGACGCCGCCGTCCAGTCGTCCGGGGTCGGGCAGGAACCGATCGACCGAGAGCTGCAGATCCACGACCTCGAACGAGCCGCCCCAGGTGACGCCCGTGACCCGCCGCTCCGGGCCGTGCCACTCCCGGCCGGGGTTCGGCTCGTGCTCCCGGTGGCGGTCGAGGTTCTCCGGGTCCCCCCACTCGAGGTCCTGATCGGTGAACTCGTCGGCCGGTCGCAGCTCGCCCAGCTCGTCCTCGAACAGCGCGCGTTCGAGGTACTCGACGGCGTACTCGCGCATCGAGCCCTGCATCGCGAACGTCGTCATGAGGTCGCCGCCGTAGCACGCGGCCACGCCCTCGCGCCAGAGGTAGTTCGCGAGGTTCGCGTTGTCGCTGGACCCGAAGAACCGCGTCGGGTGCTCGCGTAGCACGGCGGGATCGAGGTGGTCGAGGATCCGGACCTGGTCGAACCCGCCGATCGTGGCGATCACGGCCGAGATTTCGGGGTCGCGGAACGCCTCCATCACGTCCTCCGCGCGCTCTTCGGGGTGGTCCTGCAGGTATTCCGTGGACTTCCGGGCGGTCGGGAACTCCAGCGGTTCGAGGTCGAACACGTCGCGCAGGCGGTCGAGCCCGAGCTCGTACACGCGGGGGAACTCGGCGGCGAGTCCCGCCGAGGGCGAGAGGATCGCGACCTCGTCGCCGCGCTCGACCGCCGGCGGAAGGGTCGGCGTCGACGGCATGGATACGACTGCGTCTCGATCCGGGATAAATCCTCGCGCGGGCCGTCGAACGGAACGCTCCGCCGCGCACCACAATTTATTACGGGCGGCCGAGATGCCAACAGCGATGACCGGAAACGTCTACGCGATTCTCGGGGGCCGGGGCGACGTCGGGGCGACGACGACGGCCGCCGCGCTGGGGGCGTCCCTGGCGGAAACGGCCCACCGCGTCGCCGTGATCGACGCGAACTTCGACGACGAGGGCGTCGGCGCGGTGCTCGATCTAGGGGATCCCGAGCGGGGGCTTCGAGACGTCCTGCGCGGCGACGCCGACCTCGACGAGGCGCTGGTCGAGGCGTCCCACGGACTACAGGTACTCCCGAGCGGCGACGCCGCGCCCGCACCGACCGACGTGCGCTCGCACGCGCTGGTCCGCGCCGCCGACCGCGTCCGCGAGCGCTTCGACGTCGTACTCCTCGATCTGGGCGCCGCGGGCGGCACTCCCGCCGCCGTCGCTCTCGAGCGCGCCGACGGCGCGATCCTGACAGCGACGCCCGAAGACGACGCCATCGCGGCGGTCGGCGACGCCGCCACGGTCGCACGCTTTCACGGCGCGGACGTGCTCGGGACGGCGTTCACGAAGATCCCCGCGGGGACCGAGATCGACCACGAGTCCGCCGCCGAGGCCATCGGCACCGACGTGATCGCGATGGTTCCCGAGGACGACGCCGTCGCCGAGAGCGCCGCCGCGGGCGCGTCGCTGCTCCGTCACGACCCCGACAGTCCCGCCGCGATGGTGTACTGGGAGCTCGCGACCCGCCTCGCCGGCGACGACCTCGGCGACGAGCCCGTCGTCCACGAGCCGCCGACCGGCGAGGCGGCCGCCGATGAATCGACTGCCTCGGAACCGCAGGGTCAGGAGAGCGCTGACGCCCACGACGACGCGCCGGAGCAGGAATCTCCAGCCCCCGACTCGCAAGCGGGCGAGCAAGGGGCACCGAACGCAGTCGACGCCGCTGCCACCGAGCCCGGCGGAGCGGACGACGCCCCCGCGGACGACGCCGAGCCGATCGCACCACCGGCACCTGATGCCGCCGACGAACAGGACTCCACCGCAGCTTCCGCTCACGAAGACGCCACGGAGCAGCCCTCCCGGAGCTCCGGGGCGGCTCCGTCTCGTCGGGACGACTCGCAGGACGGCGCCGACGCTTCAGCGGACGGATCGGCGTCCGAGCGAGGGTCGCCAGCCCCCGACGACGTGGCGACCGCGACAGAGCCGGAGCCGGACGGCGAAAATGGTGGCGAGACGTCGAAAAACGAGTTCTCGTGGGACGATGATCCGATCGACGGCGACGAGCCGGACGGCAGCGAAACGGACAGCGGCGACGAGCCGCCGCTCGACGACGAGTCCGTCCTCGGCGGGGAACGCGACGAGCCCGGAACGGGGGCGGGCGACGGGGCGGATCGCGAGGCAACCGACGGGTCGCGGGCCGACGAGAAGGACGACGGGAACGACGGCGAGGACGATATCGACGCCGCGTTCAAGGCGACGATGGACAAAGTGCGCGAGCAAAATGGCGATGCGGACGACGATGACGACGAAGACGACGAGGAGGAGAGCGGCGGTATGTTCGGCATCGGCAGCTGAGTCCCGGTCTCAGACCACGTCGCCGCGGACCGTCGCGCCCTCCTGCTCGGAGCGCCACTCGTGGAGCGCCGCCGCGGCGTCTTCGGCCTCGCCTTCGTCGAGGCCGAGCATCTCCAGCGATTCCGACAGGGTCGGGAACGGCAGCTCGCTCTCGCGGAGCTTTCGCATCGCCTCGTCGCTCCGGGTGCCCTCGGCCCAGAGGCAGGCCGCGCGGGGATCGAGCAGCTGCTCCCAGTCGCTGCGGGCCTTCGCGCCTTCGAGTCGGCGGGTGACGTTGTCATCGAAACTGGCGTTGCACACCTCCAGGTGGATCGTCTCGTCGTCCTCAAGCAGGTGCGCCGCGAGGCACTTCTCGGGCGCGGCGTGGCCGTTCGCGTTCGCCCGGAGGTACTCGGGGTGCTCGTCGGCCCAGTCGGCGCGCACGCTCTTGCCGACGCCCTCGATCCCGTGGGAGTCGACGAACTCGTCTTCGCGGTCGGCGTCGCCGCCGAAGAGGACGTCCTTGGTGAGATAGACGTCGAGTCGGTCGATCGGGTCCAGTCCGAGCGCGACGTCGCCGTACACCCACACCTCTCTCACGGGCACCGGCATCCGCTCTTCCTCGACGGCGTCGACGATCTCCGCGGCGCGGTCGAGCGCCTCGCTCCTGTCCATGCCCGCATCTACCCGACGGGCGGCAAAAACGGGTTCGGTCCCGGTCGTCAGTCCTCGCGGGCGCCCATGGCCTGCGTGATATGAGTGACCGTCACGAGGCCGAGCCCGCCGACGAGGTTCCCGGCGGTGACGACGACGGTCGTCCTGGCGAACTCGGCGAGGCCGATCGGGGCGCCGAAGGCGACGCCGAACACGACGTGCAGCATCGTGACGATGGCGTGGCTGAACGGGCCGAGCGTCAGCAGAAAGCCGACGAAGTACGCCATCACGATGCGGCTCCCGACGCTGTCGACGGCCGCGAGCATGAACGACAGCAGCGTGACGAGCGCGCCGCCGGTGAACGCCTTCACGAACTCGGCGGCCGCGGAGCGGTGGACGATCTCCTCGGCGACGACCGTCAGCGCCTCCGGCGCTCCGTGGGGCAGCGCGCCCTCGACCGACAGGAGCCACACGAACGGGACGCCGCCGACGAGGTTGAGTACGAAGGTGACGCTCCACAGGCGAAGGAGCGGCCCGACCATCCACGAATCGTCGTTCTCGACCGCCGCCGCGACCGGATCGAAGAAGTTCTCGTTGAACAGTTCCGCGCGCCCGACGATCAGGAACGTGAAGCCGACGGCGAAGGCGAGCCCGCCCGCGATCGTCGCGAGGCGTCCGAACTGCGGCTTGACGATCGCCTCGACGATGCCGAGCGCGGCGAAGCCGAAGACGATCGTGAACCCGGCGATGACGCTGGTCGAGACGAGCTCCAGCATCGACTGGTCGAGGCGGCGCCGCCCTTCCTCCGCCGCCCTGTCGAAAATCTCGGCCGGATCCGGTGCGCCGGACACGGGTGGACTGACGACGGCGGGACCAAAAGTGATCGGGGGTAAACACGTTACGTGGTCGAGCGCGCCGCGCCGACCGGCGACAACACTTTCCTCGCGCGTACCCAAAATCCGGGCAGTATCATGTCCCAGGAGACAGCCGACGACCTGCCCGAGAGCGACGAGGAGTGGCGCGAACGACTCGACGACGAGGAGTACCGCATCCTGCGCGAGGCCGGCACGGAGCCGAAGTTCAGCGGCGACCTGCTGGAGGTCAAAGACGACGGCAGCTTCGAGTGCGCCGGCTGCGGACAGGTGCTGTTCGACTCGGACACCAAGTTCAACTCGAACAGCGGCTGGCCGAGCTTCTACGACGTCGCCGACGAGGACAGCGTCGAGACGCGCCACGACGACAGCCACGGGATGGACCGGACCGAAGTGATCTGCTCGCGCTGCGGCGGCCACCTCGGCCACGTGTTCGCGGACGGCCCCGAGCCGACCGGGAAGCGCTACTGCATCAACTCGGCGGCGCTGGAGTTCGACTCCGAAGAGAGCGATAGCTGACGGCGTCCGAAGCCGGTCGCGTCCGGTAGACGCCGTGTCGAGGCTGGCCTGACTGCGAGCGCGGGGTTACTCCTCGTCGTCCTCTTCGCGTTCGTCGAGGAACTCGTGGGCGTCCTCGAGGATCTCGCGGGGCCCGTCCTGCGTGATCGTGTTGATCGCCTGGTCGTAGTCTCGCCACTGGAGGTCCCGGTGTTCGTGGGACAGCTCGGCGCTGGCCTCGAACGACCGGGCCACGAACAGGTGGACCGTCTTGTGAATCGTCTCGCCGTTCGCCTCGAACACGTAGTCGTAATCCTGGCGGAAACCGTCGAGCAGCCGGAAATCGGAGATTCCGGCTTCCTCTTTGACCTCTCGGATGGCCGTCTGCTGGAGTTCTTCCTCGCCCTCGACGCCGCCCTTGGGGAACTCCCAGTCCCCGGGGCGACTCTTGAGGAGGAGGTACTCCCGGCGGCCGCGCGTATCCCGAAAGAGGATCGCGCCCGCGCTCGTCGCTTCAACCGTCATTGCCCGTACGTAATCGGCCATCAGTTAAGTGAATATCGGACGCCGGACCGGTCGACCGGCCGTTCGGCGCGGTCCGCGCCACCGCGGCCCACGGGCGGTCGACGCCGGTGACACCGGGCGCCCGTGACAGCGCGGCCCAAAAAACAGATCTCTGATAGGACGCCGGCTCGCCGCGGCGGTCGACGCACTACCGCGGCCGGACGCCGTCGGCTCGCGATCGCCGCCGATCCGCGCTCCCGTCGTGCGATCGGCGGGCGTGCGAACCGCTCGCAGGCGTCTCGCGGGCGATAGGCGGATTTTTAGTGCCGGAGCGTCGAACAGTACTCTACCATGACCTTCGTCACGAAGCTCCGACTCCAGAGCGGGGACCGCGCGGTGCTCGACAGCGTGGTCGACGACATCAAATCGACGGCCGAGCGAAAGGGCGCCGAGCTCAAAGGCCCCCACTCGAAGACGACGCAGCGCATGCAGGTGCCTCTCTCGAAGGATACGACCGGCGGCGGTCGGCTAGGTTCGTGGGACTACACGGTCTACAGTCGCGAGGTCGAGATCGTCGGCCACGACGACCTCGCGCGCCGGATCGCCGCCCGCGAGTTCCCCGAGCCGATCCACGTCGAGGTCGAGGTCGAGCAGATCAACCCCGTCGGCTCCGGCGCCTGACGGCCGGATTCGGCGCTTCGTTCGTCTCCCCTCCGTCTCTCTTTTCCGCCGCGGGGTGCTGTTAAGTGCCCGCCCGCCCACGGCATCGGTATGAGCCAGACCGCCGAGCGCGACCCGCTCGTGGCGCTCCGACGCGACCTGCACCGCCGGCCCGAGCCGGCGTGGCGCGAGTTCTACACGACGGCCCGCATCGTCGAGGAGATCAAGCGGATCGGCGTCGACGAACTGCACGTCGGGGCCGACGCCATCGCGCCCGAGCGCCGCAGCGCCGTGCCCGACAAGAAAGAGCTCGATCGCTGGTACGCGCAGGCCGAGGATTCCCTCGCGGAGCGCGAAGGGAGCGACCCCGCCGTGCTCGAACGGCTTCGCGGCGGGACGACCGGCGCCGTCGCCGTCCTGGAGCGGGGCGAGGGGCCGACGATCGGCCTGCGCGTCGACATCGACGCGCTGCCCCGCGAGGAAGCCGACGACGAGGACCACCATCCCGCGGCGGAGGGGTTCCGGTCGATCCACGACGCGATGCACGCCTGCGGTCACGACGCCCACGCGACGATCGGCGTCGGCGTCCTCGAACGGATCGCCGAGAGCGACTTCGAGGGCACGTTCAAACTGTTCTTCCAGCCCGCCGAGGAGGTGATCGGCGGCGGCCGGGCGATGGCCGAGAGCGGCCACCTCGACGACGTCGACTACCTGCTCGCGATGCACGTCGGCCTCGATCACCCCACCGGCGAGATCGTCGCCGGGATCGACGACTTCCTGGCGGTTTCGCACCTGAACGCAGAGTTCCGCGGCGAGTCGGCCCACGCCGGAGCGGCGCCCAACGAGGGTCGGAACGCCAACCAGGCGCTGGCGACGGCCGTTCAGAATCTCTACGCCATCCCGCGCCACGCCGACGGCGGGACCAGAGTGAACGCCGGCCGGATCGAGGGCGGCAGCGCCTCGAACATCGTCGCGGAGCAAGCCTCGATCCAGGGCGAGGTGCGCGGCGAGACCTCCGAGCTGCGGGATTACATGCTCGACGAAGCCGAGGACGTGATCGAGCACGCCGCGGCGATGCACGACTGCGAGTCCGACGTCGAAATCGGGCCGAGCGCGCCCAGCGCCAAGAGCGACCAGGCGCTCGTCGACGCCGTCGCCGCGGTCGCGCCGGACGCCGCGGGCGTTGAGCACGTCGTCGAACGGGCGCCGCTGGGCGGCAGCGAGGACGCCACGTTCCTCATGCGCGAAGTCCAGGAAAACGGCGGGCTGGCGGCGTACGTCGGCGTCGGCACGGACCACCCCGGCGGCCACCACACCGCGACGTTCGACGTCGACGAGGCGAGTCTGGGGATCGGCGTCGACGTGCTGGCCGACGCCGTCGAGCGGATCGCGGAACTGGAACCCGCGAAGTAGCCGAGACCACGACGCCGTCAGTCGGAACGAGGTATACAACCGGGATGTCTGAGGCGGCAACTACGGATGCGAACTGACTGCCCGGAATTCTGCCAGTCTCAGATGATGTTCAGGGCGCCGTACAAGACTGCGTGCGAGTCTTGCACGACGATGCTATGCGGTCGTGCTCCGAATCAATTGAATGCCGATCGTTCGTCCGCGACGTTTTGACTCGGTAGGAGTACGCCCGCGCCGCTGCGATCATATCGTAGATAGTGACAACATCCCGACGACACCCATGATCGAGGTCCTTACTCCGACGAGTTGGGCGTGTCATCGGTTGGTTCGTCGGCTTCGGTTTCGGTGGTAACCTTGAATTCGAGTTGTCCGTCGAGGACGTGTGTTTGGTCGGTTAGCCCCGGCTCGACGAGTTCGACGGAGCTCTCGACGACGAGTCGGTGGGCGGATGCCGGCCATCGGGTAACTAGGAGATTGATGTACACGGTTTCGTCGGCGAGTCCGCCGAATCGGTGAACTTTGACGACCGCAGCCGTGTTGTCCCGGAACACTGACACGGACGGTGGGGGTCCGTAGTCATCCATAAACGGACCTTGGAGGGCGATCTTGGGCGGGGTCTCGTCACTGTCCGGTGTCGAAAACCGCTGTGTGAGCGACTGTAGTTCGGTGTCCACACCATGCGAAACCGACGCGCCGAATTCGCTCGGCTCCGAGGATCCCGGAGGGGAGACACCCACGGTGGCGAGGTCAGCGCCGTCTTTGCGGAATACGAGATACTTCGTGTTATTCTGGGGGTTGTCGTCGAGCTCGACCGTCGGATCTGTGTGCTCGGTTCGCGATTCGATAAAACCACACCCCGCAGTGATGCTGGTGCCGGCAGTCAGGGCGGATGCGAGGAACGCGCGGCGGCGCATAGGAGACTTTTCGTTGCCTGAGGAATAAATTTTGAGAACTAGCACCGCATTCTGAACTCGGTCGCTCCCTTTTGCGAAGTCAGTGCCTGACGGTGCACTGACTACACTATCTGTATCTTTCAAGACTCCTGATAGCTTGTGTACTACTAACAATAACTACAGATATCTCGTTCGTCTATACTCACCGGTAGTTGTACGCCATCTTTAGGAAAATACGTGTGCTATTTACTGCTGGTCATCGCTCACGACCACGTACCCTCGCATCCCCGCTCCTTCGTGGGGCTCGCAAACGTACTCGTACGTGCCCGGCGTCTCGAACGTGAACTCGTAGCTGTGGCCCTGGTCGTAGGTCTCGGTCTCGCCGTCCCAGTCGGCGCCGTCGGGCCGGTCGACCGGAACGACGTTGTGGAAATCGGACTCCCAGAGCCACCGCACGAGCGTTCCGGGCTCGACCCGGACCGCGTCGGGATCGAAGACGAACTCGCCGCCCGGCCCGACCGAGATCGTACCGCGCTCCTCGTCGGTCCAGTCGACGGGCTCGGGCATCGGCGGCGTCTCGTCGTCCGCGGCGTCGTCGCCGTCTTCGGTGGGGCTGCTGCCGTCGCCGTCCGCGCTGTCGCCGTCAGTCTCGCCGCCGTCGGACGCGTTGCCGTCCGCGTCGCCGTCGGATTCGTTTGCGGGCTCGCCGTCGGCGTCGTCGTTCTCGGGGTCGCCGCCGAGAACGCCCGAACAACCGGCGAGAGTGGCCAAGACGATCGATCCCGTCACCGAGAGCAGTCGGCGACGAGAGTTGCTACGTTGCATCTGCACGCCGGTTAGCGCGCCCGTCACAAAAAGGAAGCCGCTGGACGGATTGTCGGCGTCCGGACGCCGACTCAGTACTTCGGATCGGCGCCGGTCGTCTCGTAAACCCGCTCCATCAGATCGTCGCGGCGGGACTGCCAGGCCGGGAATCCCTCGGGGCTGGAGGGGTACGACTCGTAGTGGTCGAGGATCGCGTCGGCGCGCTGTTTCGTCTTGTAGAGGTTGTAGATGTCGCCCCAGTAGCCGTAGCTCTTGATCGCGGTCTTGACCTTCAGCGAGAGGGGGACAGACGTCGATCCGGCGTACAGCGACTCGGCGATCTTCTCGCCGGGCAGCGCCGCCAGCAGTCCCATCATCTCGTCGGTGTCGACGGCGGTCGAGAGGATGTTGTACACGTCCAGCGCGGCGTAGCGCGCGCCGAAGTGGTCCATCACGCGCTCGTTGTACTCCCACAGCGCGTCCTCGGTCGGGCCGCCGTTCGCGAGGGCGTCGATCGCGGTCTCGGCTGCGTACTGGCCGGCGTAGGCCGCGCCGGCGATCCCGCCGCCGGTGGTCGGGTTGACGTGGCCCGCGGCGTCCCCGACGGCGACGAAGCCGGGCGCCACCGCGGAGTCGTAGGGACGCCGGGTCGGCAGCGCGGCGCCGAGCTTGTCCTCGACCTCGGCGTCCTCGAACTCCTCGCGCTCGCGCAGGTCGCCCTTGAGGTCGTCGACGAGCTGCATCGGCTCCTCGGTCATCTGGAAGCCCAGCCCGGCGTTGATCTCGGTGTCGGTGCGCGGGAAGTACCAGAGGTAGCCCGCGGCGCGCTCGGTGGGCTTGAACACCAGCGCGTCGTCCCACTCGACCGGCTCGTCGACGTGGACGATCTCGCGGTAGGCAGAACAGAACTGCGAGTAGTCGACGTTGGTGTCGAACGTCGCGCCCTCCAGATCGGCCTTGTCCTGCAGGATCGACAGCGCGCCCGCGGCGTCGACGACGACCTCGGCCTCGTAGGTCAGCGGATCGCCCTTGCGGATCGCGTCGACCCCCGTCACGCGCCCTTCGTCGTCCTGGTTGACGTCCTGGACGACCGTGTCGTAGTGGAACTCCGCGCCGGCCTCGTCGGCGCCCTCGATGATCAGCCGCCCGTACTCCCAGCGGTTGATGACGGCCAGCTCGCCCGGCACGGGGATCTCCAGGACGGTGTCCTCCTGGGGGATCTCGAAGCGACCGTGGTCGACGCCCGTGTTGGTGAACGCCGGCTCGATCTTGGATTTCGGGATGGCGTCGGGGAACGCCGAGGCGCCCTTGAGCGCGTCGCCGCAGGCGATGTGGCCCGCCTCGTCGGCGTCCTTGCGCTCGACGACGACGACGTCGTGGCCGGCGCGGGCGGCCGTCGCCGCGGCGTAGCAGCCCGCGGTCCCGGCGCCGACGACGACGAAGTCGTACTCCGTTGTGGTCATGCAGTCCCGTCGGCTCCCCACCGTGAAAACCTTTTTTCTGTCGTCGCGCTGATGCCGGAATTCGACGCTCGTCGCGAGCATCTTAGCTTGCGACGAGCCGAACTTATAAATCCGACAGCGGCCTCGGAACGGACGTGACCGAGTACGGCTTCAGCGCGACGATCGAGCCGCGCTACCGCGACATCGACACCTACGAGCACGTCAACCACGCGGTCCACGTGACCTACATGGAGGAAGCCCGGATGCGCTTTTTCCGCGACGTCGTCGGCCAGCTGCGGATCGACACGGTGATCGCCAACCTCGAAGTCGACTACGAGCGCCCGATCCGGCTGCCCGACACCGTGGAGGTCGGCGTCGGCGTCGCCGAGGTCGGCGAGACGAGCCTGACGTTGGCCTACGATATCCGCGCGGACGGCGAACCCGCGGCCTCGGGCCGGACGACGCAGGTGATCGTCGACGAGGACGGGCGGCCGACGCCGCTCCCCGGGGACTGGCGCGACGCGCTGGAAGCTCACCGCATCGACGCCGCGGAGTGAGCGTCGTCGACACCCGCCGAATTCCGTTGATTTCGACAGGACAGATTGGTGATAAAGAGTTTTAGGGTGGTCTTTCGTAGCAACCGAGTATGACCGACTACACCGTCGAGTTCGTCGGCACCGGCGAGGAGATCACGGTGTCCGACAAGGAGACCATCCTGAGCCGCTGCATCGAGGCGGGGATCGCCCAGGAGTACTCCTGCCGCGTCGGGATGTGTCTCGCCTGCTCCGCGAAGATCGAGGAGGGCGAGGTCACCCAGCCCGCCGCGCGCGGCCTCACCGAGGAGGAAGCCGAAAACTACGCGCTGACCTGCATGGCCCGCCCGCAGTCCGATCTCAAGCTCGACCGCGGGAAGTACCCGCCGAGCATCGAGGGCGACGTCGACGCGTCCGCCGACGGCGACGCGCCCGCCGCCGCGGACGACTGAGTCGACGCGTCCGCCGCGCCGACCGACGCCGACGCTCTCTCGTCTTCTTTCCCTTCTCACCGACAGCGCCGTCAGTCCGCGTCGGAGACGGCGCAGTTGTTCGGGCCGAGCTCGACCTCGAACGCCTCGTCGTCAGAGAGCTCGTCGCGCCCGAGGTTCGTCGCGACGATGCGCTCGTAGTTGGCCGGCCGGGGCGGCAGATTTCCCACTGTGAACTCGACGAACGCCTCGCGGTCCATCGACAGCGCGTCGAGCCCCTCGGCGAGGTCGCCGAGCGACGCCGCGAACGTGCCGTCGCCGCCCGCTTCGTCGGCATCGCCGTAATGGCCGGGCGCGACGACGGTGTCGTCGGGAAGTTCGAGCAGCCGCTCGTGAAGCGTCTCGTAGAGATCGCCCGCGAGATCGCGCGCGCCGTCGTCGCCCGCCTTGCCTCGCGGCGGCGCCGCTCGGCTTTCCGCGGCGCGTGGCGCCGCGCGTTCCAGATCCGGTCGGCCGACGCCGCCCAGAAACAGCGTGTCCGCGGAAAACAGGACGTCGCCGAGCCGCAGGACGCACAGCTCGCTGGTGTGACCCGGCGCGTGCATCGCTTCGAGCTCGACGTCGCCGACGCCGATTCGATCGCCGTCGTCGTAGAGGTCGGCGTCGAACGCGAGTCCCCGCTCCTCCGCGCCGGCCGGAAGCCGCAACTCGGCGTCCTCGGCGTCGGCCAGCGCACGGACGCCGCTGACGTGGTCGGCGTGAACGTGCGTGTCGACGGCCGCGACGAGCTCGGCGCCCTGCTCCTGAGCGTCCTCGACGTACCGGTCGGCGAACGCCCGGAGCGGGTCGATCACCGCGGCCTCGCCGTCGCTCGCGATCAGGTAGCTCAAACAGCCGCTGGCGGGTCGGCGGTACTGGTAGACGTCGGCGCCCGCCGCGTCGGCGTCGAGCTCCCGGCGGACGTACACGCGCGCCCAGCCGTTCATCCCCTCGGCGAGGTTGACGGCGTCGACGCCGGCGTCGCGCAGCTGGCCCGCGATCTCGTCGCTGGCCTTCCCGCGAGCGCAGACGGCGACGATCGGCTCGTCGAGGTCCGCGACGAGCTCCGCCGTGGTGCCCTGGATGTCGGCCTGGACGAACCGCATCTCCGGAATCTGGGCGGCGTCGACGCCCGGGCCGTCGATCCGCCAGGCCTCGAACTCGTCGCGGTCTCGGACGTCCAGCACGCTGATCGACTCGCCGCGGTCGATGCGCTCGTGGAGCCGCTCGGGCGAGATCGAGGTGTCGTCTGGGCTCATGGCTGTGTGTACGGGCGGTCGCGGTAAGACACTCCCGCCGGGGCCGCGTTCGGCGTCGGCGCCGATCGTCCCGCCGCGTCCGGACGCCCCGCCGTCTCGCGCGTTCGGACGCCCCGCCGTCTCGCGCGTCCCGACGCCTCTGCACGGTGCCTCGTCGTCGCCCCGCGCGCACCAACCTTCAACTCCCACGCGCCCGACAGTACCGCCATGGACGCAGCCGAGTTCCGCGAGTCAGTCGAGACCGAGAAGGCCAGCCAGCTCGACCGGCTCGGCTCCTCGAAACTTCTGATCGCGCTGACCGACGGGGACCTCGACGAGCGGTCGGTGCTCGAATCGGCCGCCGACAGCGAGCACGCCGCCCGCGGGACGTTCTCCGGGTGGGCCGACGACGAGTCGAACGACGCCGCTCGCGAGGCGTTCGCCGACGCCGCCGACCAGGAGCGGCGCCACCTCGATCTCGTCGCCGCCGAGATCGACGGCGAGTACGAGCCGGCCGACGGCGGGCCGATGCACTCCTATCTCCGCGGGCGCGAGGCGACGATCGAGCGCGTCGCCGCGGGGATGGTCGGACGGTCGCTCGTCAGCGTTCGCGCGCACACGCAGGTGATCAGCTTCTTCGTCAACGAGGCCGACGAGGCTCGCGCCGACCTGTTCCGCGAGTTAAAATCCGACACGCGGGGGACGCTCGACGCCGGACTGGAACTGCTCGACGAGCTGTGCGACGACGCCGAGGACTGGGAGCGCGCCGAGATGGTCGCCGGCTACGTGATTCAGGTGGCCTACGACGACTACGTCGACGCGCTGGGCGAGCTCGGCGTCGAGCCGAAGTCGCTGTGCTGAGGCGGCCGACGGGCGCCCGCCGTGCGCGGGGATGTCGGGGCGGGGCTTTTCATCGGACGAACGCGACGTTCGAATCGAGAGAGACTATGTCTGACACGCCGGCACACGGCGACGCCGAACCGACGGGCGAGCTGACGCTGACCAGCCCGGCGTTCGACGACGGCGAGCGCATCCCGGAGCAGTACGGACGCGACGGCGGGGACGTCAATCCGCCGCTGTCGATCGCGGGCGTCCCCGCGGACGCCGCCTCGCTCGCGCTGGTCGTCGACGATCCGGACGCCAGAGATCCCGCGGGCAAGGTGTGGGTCCACTGGCTCGTCTGGAACATCGATCCGGCTCGCGAGGAGATCCCCGAGGGCTGGGACGCCGAAGGGGCCGACGAGGGGACCAACGATTTCGGCGAGGTCGGCTACGGCGGCCCGTCGCCGCCGGACCGCGAGCACACCTACCGGTTCAAGCTGTACGCGCTCGACGAGGAGCTCGGGGTGACCCGGGGCGCCACGAAAGGCGAACTCGGCGCGGCGATGGAGGACTCGGTGCTCGCGCAGGCGCAACTGACGGGCACCTTCGCCCCCTGATCGGGGCTAAAGGATTGGGGCCACGCCCCAAGTGCGCGCGCCGACGAGTGCTAGTGGGGGACACACTATGGCCGAAGACGACCAAGACAGAGCGCGAGAACAGAAGGCCGAGTACGACAAAGAAGCCGAACAGGAACTCGAGCGGATCGACGAGGACGAAAGCGAGTCAGAGGGCGCGGCACCCGAGGAGCAACAGGAGATGCCCAACGAGCAACAAGAGGAGGAGTGGGAGAAAGGCGAAGAGGAGCCGCCGGAAGACGTCAAGGAAGCGATGGAGGAGGCGAGCGAGGAGTAGCGTCGAGAGCGGATCGAACCTGCGAGCGGAAAGCGCTCGCCCGGTCGCCAGCGAGGGAGTAGCGACCGGGCGACGGCTGCCGCGAGAAGATGCGACGCCGACCGCGGGGGCGGCCGGCGCCGTCATGAGAGAACGCGAGGGCCGCAGGGACTGCGGAGAGAGGGTTCGCGGGCGAACGGCGGACGCGAACCGGCGCGGCGCTGCTGGCGCCGTGGAGGAGGCCGGTCGCGTCGGCGTCCTGAACATGCCCGCGGGATCGACGCTGCGCGCGTCGTCCGGTCGTAGCCGGTCGCCCCGACCTAATAGTCCTATCTGCGGGTTCGATACGTTTGGTTGCGGCGCCGCGCTTTCGGCGTCGAGTGCGGACGTAGACGGGTCTAGCTGCGCGTGTGGCGATTGACCGTCAGCGCGTCGTAGAGCGTGTAGACGCCCGCCGGAACCGCCAGCGCCCACCCGACGTACGACAGCGGGGCGGACTGGAAGAGCGCGAGGTACATCCCGCCCAGAAGCGCGACGCTTGCGAGCAATCGCGCGAGGATCCGTCCGAGCGTCAGGTCGTGGTAGAAGTACTCGACGAATGGGTCGACGAAGACGCTCGTCAGGAGGTCGAACAGGAGCGACATACCTGTGGCTGTTCAGTCAGACGACAAAAAATTTCTGACGCGAAACGTCGCGTCGAACGAATCGAAGATTCGCCAACTCGATCCGGCGTACGCCGGACGGAACACCGACAGACTCACTACGCTGGTCTATCGGGATCGACGAGGCTCAGGCCTCGTCAAACAGCGTCTCGCCCTCGACCATGTGCTCCTCGACGGCGTCCATGTCGAGCGTCAGGCCGAGGCCGGGCTCCTCGGGGATCTCGATGTAGCCGTCCTCGATGACGTCCTCTTCGACCAGGTCCTCCCACCAGCCGAGCTCGTAGGAGTGGTACTCGACGGCCAGCGAGTTCGGGATCGAGGCGCCGACGTGGGCGCTGGCCATCGTCGCGATCGGCGAGGAGACGTTGTGCATCGCGACGGGCACGTAGTACTGGTTGGCGACGTCGGCGATCTTGCGCGTCTCGCGCATGCCGCCGACCTTGGGCATGTCCGGTGCGACGATGTCGACGGCCTGGTTCTCGATCAGGCGTCGCTCCTCGGTGACGCGGTAGCGGTTCTCGCCGACGCAGATCGGCGTCGTCGTGGACTTGGTGACCTCCTCCTGAACCTCGAGGTTCTCCGGCGGGACGGGGTCCTCGAGCCACCAGACGTCGTATTCCTCGAACGCGTCGGCCATGCGCTTGGCCGAGCCGCCCGAGAACGTCCAGTGGCAGTCGAAGGCGACGTCGGCCTCGTCCTTGACCTCCTCGGTGACCTGCTTGACGATCTCTTCCTTGTGGCGGATCTCGCCGGGACGGAGGTGGCGGTTCGCGCGGTCCTTCTCCAGGCCGGAGGGGACGTCGAGGTCGAACTTCAGGGCGTCGTAGCCCAGTTCGTCGACGACGCGACGCGCTTCCTCGGCGCAGGCCTCGGGGTCGGCCTCCTCCTCGGTGTGGCAGTCGCAGTAGACGCGCATCTCGTCGCGGTACTTGCCGCCCAGCAGCTGGTAGGCCGGCACCTCGAGGATCTTGCCGGCCAGATCGTGCAGCGCGACCTCGATCCCCGCGATGGCGGAGATCGTGACGCCCTCGACCGATCCCTCGCCGGACATCTTCTGGACGAGGTGCTCGTAGAGGCGATCGATGTCCAGCGGGTTCTCGCCGATGACGAACGGCTTCATCCGCTCGATCAGCTCGGGGACGCCGGCGCCCCAGTAGGCCTCGCCGGTGCCGACGACGCCCGCGTCGGTGTAGATCCGGACGAGCGTCCACGGGAAGTTCCCGTCGACCATCGTCGTCTGGACGTCGGTGATCTCGACGTCGCGGCCGCCGCCGCGCTCGTTGGTGACGCCCATCGTTTCCGAGGAAAGCTCCCGCATCGTGTACTCCGCGTTCGGATCGTGGAGATCCGCGTAGTTGACACCCATACACCCCCTTCTTTCAGCACGTAGTAAAAGTTTGAGATATCGTTTCGCGAGGGCGGCGATTCCGCCATCGTGGTATCCTGTGGCGTGGTACCGACCGTTCCGAACGCGCTTTAGGTGCGGGCCGCTTGAATTAGCCCATGGACTACGAAGCTAACCTACAGAGAGCGATCGACGATATGCCGGAGATCGAGGGGAGCGACGAGCGCCTCTCGCTGCCGGACGCCGCCGCCCAGAAGGACGGCGCGTTCACCCGATTTACGAACCTCTCGGAGATCGCCGACCAGCTCTCGCGGGACCCCGAGCACATCCACCGGTTCGTCCAGCGGGAACTCGGGACGAGCGGCACGTTCGAGGAGGGCCGCGGTCGGTACAACGGCGACTTCACGAACGGCGAACTGGACGCCGCGATCTCGAAGTACGTCGACGAGTACGTCCTCTGTACGGAGTGCGGACTGCCGGACACGCGGATCGTCACCGAGAACCGGACCCAGATGCTGCGCTGTGACGCCTGCGGCGCGTTCCGTCCCGTTCAGAAGCGCAGCCAGGCGACCCAACAGCAGAGCGCCGAGGCCGTCGAGGAGGGCAAGACCTACGAGGTCAAGATCACCGGCACCGGCCGCAAGGGCGACGGCGTCGCCGAGAAGGGCAAGTACACGATCTTCGTCCCCGGCGCCAACGAGGGCGACGTGGTCCAGATCTACATCGAGAACATCAGCGGCACGCTGGCGTTCGCCCGCATCGCCAACTGAGCGCGGCGCCCCGGTTCGACCGCTCTTTTCGGTTCGACGCCGATCTCACTCCGGCGACGCGACCGCCGCCAGTCGATCGCCGCGCTCGACGCGATGGTTGTCGTCGCCGTACGCGAGCAGGTCGGCGTCGACCAGCCGCGGGATATCGGCGTGATGCAGCGCCAGCTTGACGCTGTTGGAGCTCGGGCGGTCCGGAGACTCGCACTCCGCGACGTGCTCCGCGAGGTCGTCCAGCGTCGCGTCGCCGCGTTCGTCGACGTACGCCGCGACGTGACGCCGCCGCGGCGACGCCAGCGCGCCGAACAGCTCGTCGATCCCCGCGTCGGTCGGCTCGGCGTCCTGCAGGCGAGCCAGCAGGTCGCGCTGTTGCTCGCTGTCGGTCGCGGATTCGTCGGCCGATTCGGGGACGCCGCCGGTGGAGCGTATGTCGGTCATCTGCTGTTCGTAGAGTAGCCCGAAGCAGCCATCACATCTGTTCCAAAATCTTTAGGCGGACGTCGCCTCGCCTGCAGAGTTCTGCCGTCGGCGCACCGCGACTGAAGCCGAGAGCGATCGCTGTCGCGTTCGGAGCGTCGGAAAGTCACGGCGAGCGGGGAGGGCACTCGCCGATCAGATGGGGAAACTGGCGAACCACGGAGCGTGGCCGTCGGCGGTCGCAGCCGCGTCGCACGACCACACGCTTGGATGCGTGCGGGTCCTCCTAAAACTTCCGGCCTTCGGCGTCAGTTGCATCCACTCCGTCGATCGAACCAACGAGCGCCGACACGTCGACGTGCTCGTCGATCAGCGCAGCGGCGCTCGCGTACGGATCTGACGCGTCCGCCTCGAAACAGTCCTCGTTCGGTCGCGGGGACCGTCCGGCCGCCGCGAACGCCGACTCGACGAACGCCTCACGAGCGATCCGGTTCTCGAAGAGGCCGTGGAGGTACGTGCCGAGCGCGTCGCCGTCCGCGGCGCCGCGGCCCTCGAACGGCCGGTCGACGGCGCCGACCGGCGTCGTCTCCCCGGCGTGGATCTCGTAGCCAGCCACCGGCCCGGTCGCGCCCGCAAGCGGGCCGATGCCGTGCAGCTCCCGCTCGACCGGTTCGACGCGTTTCTCGGTCGAGAACTCGGTTTCGACGGGCAGCAGCCCGACGCCGTCGACGACCGATCGGTCGCCGACCCCCTCCAGATCGGCGCCGACGATCCGTTCGCCGAGCAGCTGGTAGCCGCCACAGAGCCCGACGATCGGTCCGTCGAACGCCCGAAGTTCGGCGTCCAGCCCGGCGTCGCGGAGCGCGAGTAGGTCGTCGACGGTGTTCTTGGTGCCGGGAACGACCACCGCGTCGGCGTCCCCCAGATCGGCGTCGATCGGCCGGTACGACACGCGGACGCCCGGAACGCGTTCGAGCGGCGCAAGGTCCGTAAAGTTCGAGACGCGGGGGAGCCGCGGGACGGCGACCGTCACCGCTTCGGCGTCGTTCACGTCGTCGTTCACCCCGCCTCGCACCGCTCGCTCGTTCTCGTCGGGCAGCGAGACGCTGTCCTCCTCGGGCAGGCCGGGATCGTCGTGGGGCAGAACGCCGAACACCGGCACGCCGGTCCGCTCCTCGAACGCCGCGACGCCCGGCTCGACGATCGAGCGGTCGCCGCGGAACTTCGTGATGACGGCGCCGACGACGCGCTCGCGCAGGTCCTCGGGCAGCAGTTCGAGGGTGCCGACGAGGCTGGCGAACGCGCCCCCGCGGTCGATGTCCGCGACCAGCAGGACGGCCGCGTCGGCGAACCGGGCCGTCTCGACGTTCGCCAGATCCCGGTCGTGGAGATTTATCTCGCCCATCCCGCCGGCGCCCTCCGCGATCACGAGGTCGGCGTCCGCGGCCAGCCGGCGGTGGGCGGCTTTGGCGGCCGCCCGGGCGTCCGACCAGTGCTCGTCGTAGTAGCGTCCGGCTTCGAAGTGGCCGACCGCCTCGCCGTCGACGACGAGCTGGCTCTCGCCCTCGCCGCGGGGTTTCAGCAGGACGGGGTTGCAGTCGGTCGAGGCCGGTCGGCGGGCCGCGCGGGATTGGACGTACTGGGAGACGCCGATCTCGCCGAAGGCACCCGACTGCGCGCTGTCGTTGGCCGCCCCCTCGGCCTTCGGCACGGCGCGGGCGTTGTTGCTCATGTTCTGGCCCTTGAACGGCGCGACGTCGAGACCCTGGTTCGCGAAGTATCGGCAAAGCCCGGCCGCGACGGTGCTCTTGCCGACGTGGCTCGCGGTGCCGCCGACCAGCAGCGTGGGCGCGTCCGGGGACGATTCGGAGTTCGACGCCGGCGCCATGTCAGAACTCGGTCCCCTTTCTGGCTGATTGGCCCGCGTCGATCGGATGCTTGTGCTTGCGCACTTCGGTCACGAGATCCGCCGCATCGAGCAGGTACGACGGCTCCTCGTGGCTCCCGGTCAGCACGAGTTCGAGGTCGTCGGGCTTGTCCTCGATCAGTTCGAGCACGTCGTCGGGGGCGACCAGCCCGCGGTCGGCGGCGTACAGCACCTCGTCGAGGATCAGCATGTGGAGGCGATCGTAGTCGTCGCCAGTAGCACCCTCTCCGTCGCCGGCGTCGAGCCCCTCCCCGGCGATCAGCTCGCGGGCGCGCTCCAACCCCGCTTCGGCCTCGGCTTCGTGGTCCTCGTCGTCGCTCGCGGCGCCGAAGCCGTGCCAGCCGTAGTGACCGGCGTTCTCGTAGGTGAACCCGGGGACGTGCTCGATGGCGTTGTACTCGCCGCGGACGTCCTCGACGGTGTTCGTCCCGCCCTTCATGAACTGGAGCATGTGGACGCGGTAGCCGTGGCCGGCCGCCCGCATTCCCATGCCCATCGCGGCGGTCGTCTTTCCTTTGCCGTCGCCCCACCAGGCCTGCACCAGCCCGAACTCCTCGGGCTCGCCGGGTTCGATGGGTTCGGCCGACAGGGATCGACCCTGGGGGCCGTCGGATCTGTTCGCGGCGTCTCGATCGTCCGTCTGTTCGTCTCTGCGCTCGTCGTCGGTGGTCTGATCGTCACTCATGGGTATCGAAAGTTCGGTCGGTCGTCGCGCTCGGCTCGCTCGACGCCGCTGCCGCCGGCTCGAACACCTCGGCCGAACGGGTCGTCGCGACGCCGTACTCGGCGTCGGCGACGCTCGCCGGGAGCTCGCGATCGGCGTAACGCGAGCGCAGGCTCGCGAGTACGGCGTCGCGAACGCAGGCCCGCGCCGCGGCGCCGATCGGCGTCCCACTGCCCGAGAAGCGGGCGACGCCGTCCTCGCCGTCCAGGTCACCGTCGGGCTCCGCAACTGCCGGACAGCCGACGATCACGGCGTCGGTCGTCGTCCCCGGGAACCCGGTCGTGCGCACCAGCGCGGCGGCTTTCGCCTCGGCGACCACGGCGACGAGGTTCGCGAGCGCGCCCTCGGTCAGCGTCCGGTCGGCGTACACCAGGACGTTGACCGTCCCCGGCTCGTACTCGTCCGGAGAGCGGTCGCTCGCTCGGCTCGACGCCGCGTCGGCATCTTCCCGCTCGTCCGGAAACAGCGCGGCCGGATTCGAGATCCCGGCGGTGGCGACCGCGGTCACGGCCGACGAGTCCTCGGCTTCGGAGTCGGCGTCGAGGCGCGCCGCCCGGGCGTGCTCCATCGCGACGCCGGTGAGTAGCGCGGGGCCGTCGGCGTCGAAACCGGACGCGGACAGCCGCTCGGCGACGTAGGCGTCGAGGTCGGTCCGCGTCCAGCCCTCGGGCACCGAGACGTTGTACGCGGCGTCGGCGTCCCGTCGGCCGCCGCGCCAGCCCGTCGAGAGCCACGTCGCGCCGGGCGCCCGAAGCCGGAGGACGCCGTCGCGCACGTCGATCTCCGGTGTCGGCGCAGCATCCCGATCGGAGGTCGACCCGTCCTCAGCCATCCGCGAGCACCTCCAGCAGCCGATCGTTGGCGTCCCGGTCTTTGACGGCCACTCGAACGTGAGAATCCAGCCCGCGGAACGTCCGGGCGTCCCTGAGCGCGACGCCCTCCTCGCGAGCGCGATCGAGTACGGCGTCCACGTTCCGGTCTCCGCAGTCCAGCAGCAGGAACGGCGCGTCGGAGGCGTGGAGGTCGAACTCGCCCGCCAGCTCCTCGCGCAGCCGCTCGCGTTCGGCGGCGACGCGCTCGCGCGTCTCGGCGACGAACCCCCCGTCGCGCAGGCAGTGCGCGCCGACCGCGGCGGCGGGCGTCCCTAGGTTCCAGGCCCGGCGCGCCGTCGCGAGGTCGTCGCGGCGCTCGCCGGTCGCCACCGCGAACCCCGCGCGGAGTCCGGGCAGGCCGAACAGCTTGGTCAGCGACCGGGCGACGATCGCGCCCTCGCGGCCGGCCAGCGAGGGCCGGTCGGTGAACCCCAGAAACGCCTCGTCGACCAGCAGCGGCGTCCCGGCGGCCGCGCAGTCGTCGGCGAACGCGCGGAGGGCGTCGGGATCGTACGCGTCGCCCGTCGGGTTGTTGGGGGTGCAGGCGATCGCGAGATCGTACTCCGCGGGGTCGGCGCCGAGCAGCCGGTCGTGGGCGACGAACTCCGGCTCGGCGCCCTGCAGGCGTACTTCGCGAGCGTACTCGGCGAAACTCGGCGCCGGGACGAGCGCCTGGTCGCCCGCTTCCAGCGACACCTCGATCGCGAGCCGGATCGCCGCCAGCCCGCCGGGCGTCGGGACGATCTGTTCGGGGTCGCAACCGGCGTACTCGGCTGCGGCGGCGCGAAAGTCGGGGTACTCGTCGTCGGGGTACCGGCGCGAGCGCTCCAGGGCGTCGCGGTAGACCGCATCGACGCCGTCGGGCATCCGGGTGTTGACGTTCGCGCTGAAATCGAGCACGTCCGGGTCCGGCTCGCCGCCGTGGTGGACGCGCTCGCCGCGTCGGACGGCGTCAGGCTCCATCGCTCGCGCCTCCGGTCGGCGAGGAGATATCATCTACGTCCAGCCGGTCGTACACCGCCTCGATCCGGTCGCGCACCGCCGCCATCGACGCGTCGGACCGATCCGCCAGCGCGAGCGCGCCGCCCGTTCCGACGCCCTCCTTCGCCTCGCCGGCGACGTACCGGGCCATCGCGACGTGGTCCGACCGGTCGAAGCCGGGATCGGTGATCGTCAGGTCGAGGTCGAACTCCCGGGCCGCGGCGTCCAGATCGACGTTCGGGTCGTCGGCGACGAACGACGTCGTCGCGAGCGAGAGCGGCACCTCGACCCCGGCGTGGCGCACCAGCGCGGCGGCGGCGACGAGCTGGGTGCCGCCGGCCAGCGTGACCGCGGTGCCCGACGCCGCGGCGCCGATCGCCAGTCCCGCGACGGTCGCCAGCATCGGGTCGCCGACGCGCCGGATCGCCTCCACCGGATCGCCAGCGAGGTCGCCCGGCTCGACGCCGCTCTCGGCCAGCGCGTCGTCGACGACCCGGCGCTTGAGATCGGTCGGGTTCTCGGGCAGCGACGACGAGACGCCGACGTCCTCGCCGAGCGCCCGTAGCGTCGCCAGCGCGGTCGTCGTGCCGCCGGGGATCGTCTCGCCGACCAGCAGCTCGTCGTCGGGGAGCGCGCCCCCGAACTCGCGGGCCGCGTCGACGGTCTCGCCCGCGTCGGGCACCGCGACGGGGTCGCGGACGTCCCGACCGGGTCGGGCGTCGACGTCGACGGTCGGCGCGCCGGTCTCGGCGGCGAGTCCGGCGTCGATCACGGTGAACTCGAAGCCGACCGCCTCGCGGACCGCTCTGGTGATCACGGCCGGCGTCGGGCAGCCGGTCGGGCTCACGGGCACGAGATCGGCGGTGATCGGCCGCCCGTACTCGACGATCTCGGCGTCGATCGCGGGCGTGTGAGCCATCAGCTCTCGCGTCGCGCCCGCCGCGCTGATCCCCTCGATCCCGGCCGTGCGGGTCGACCCCGCGGCGAGGACGAGCCTCACAGCAGCGCCTCCGCGATCTCGGCGTCTCGCTTCCGGTTCACGTTCACCGCCAGCCGCGCGTCGTAGCTCAGGTACATGATGTCGGTACAGGTCGTCTCGTCGTCGGTCGCGACGTTGAGGCCCGTCGGGGCGAACTCGGCGGGGCGCCGGTCTTCGACGTCGTCGGGCGCGCCGGCGGGCCGCACGCCCGCTATTTCGGCGTCCAGCTCGGCCGGGTCGAACGTCGCGTCGACGCCGACGCCGAGCCGGCGCTTGAGTTCCGCCGGGACGCAGACCGTCAGCGCGCCGCGGTCGTGGGCCGCCAGCGCGGCGTCGACGAGGTCGGCGCCGAGCAGCGGTAGGTCGGCGGCGACGGTGAGCGCCGGTGCGCCGACCGTATCGAGCGCGCTCGCGAGGTCCGCGACGTACCCCTCGCCGGGCGTCTCGATCACGTTGACTCGCCCGGCGAGGTGCTCGCGCGTCGCCGGCGTCGCGGGCGAGACGGCGGCGTGAACCGCCCCGACCCCGCTGTCGTCGAGCGCGGCCAGCACTCGATCGATCATCGGCGCTCCAGCGACCTCGAACAGCGGCTTCTCGATCCGGCCGTCCGGCGTCGCTCGATCGACCGACGCCGCGAGGCGACGGCCCTCGCCGCCGCACATCACGAGGGCGTCCACAGAATCACCTCCGGGAGGAGCGACCACGCGAGCAGGCCGCCGTACAGCCCCCCCAGCCGCCCGAGTTCGTTCGTCGCGCCGAAGGCGTCGCCGCCGACGCCCCCGAGCGCGCGGGTCGACCAGTGCAGGACGGCGGCGGTCGCGACGAGCGCCCCGGCGAGCGCTCCCGTCGCGGCCGCGTTCGGCCACGTCAGCGCGACGGCGGGCGCGGCGAGCAGTGCGGGAACGACGAGCGAGCCGGCGCCGTTGGTCGCCGTGAACTGCGATCCGAGTCCGTCGTGGGGCGCCGCGCCGAGACAGGCCAGCGCGGCCATCCCGAGCTTCGCGCCGACTTCCGCGGCGACGACGATCCCGACGGCGATCGGCCAGGGCAGGCCGGCGAGCGCCAGCGCCGCCAGCGCGAGGCCGGCGACGACCAGCGCGACCGCGAGGACGGCGCCGACGCCGACGGTCGTGTCCTTCAGGACCTCGCGGCGGCGCTCGGGGTCGCCGTGGACGACCGCGGCGTCGCCCAGGTCCGCGACGCCGTCGACGTGGTTGATCCCCGTCACGCCGTAGATCGTCGCGAGGTAGAGGAAGGCCTGCGCGGGGTCCGGAGCGGGAACCAGCAGCGCGGCCGCGGCGACGCCGCCGACGAGGTAGCCGACGGGGAGAAACGCCGCCGGCGTCGCGGCGAAGGCGTCCCACGCGTCGGCGTCGCGACCGGCCGGCAGCCGAGTCAGGAAACCGATCGCCCCCGACAGCGCCGCGAGCGCGCTCACGCCCACACGAGCACCTCCCAGAGGATCGCGACGCCGTAGGCCGCCAGCCCCGCCGACCCGACCAGCGAGATCGCGCGCTCGGCGTCGTCGACCGTCGGCAGCGACGCGACGCCGTTGAGCGTGTAGCTGCCGGGCTTCTCTAACTTGATCTGTAGCGCGCTGGCGACGGTGCCCATCGGCCACCCGGAGTTCGGCGAGGGCGGCGCGTCGGCCCACCGGCGCGCGGCCAGCATCGGGTCCGGCGATCGGGCCACGATCGTCAGCAGCAGCGCGCTCGCCCGCGCGGGCAGCCACATCACGGCGTCGTCGAGCCGCGCCGAGAGCCAGCCGTGGGGTTTCGAGGGGTAGCCCAGCATCGAGTCGAGCGTGTTGACGGCCTTGACCCACGCCGCCGCGCCCGCGGCGAGCGCGAGCGACTCCGGCGCGAGCAGGGCGAACGCGCCCAGCGGCGCGACCAGCCCGTCCGCGAGGTTCTCGGCGGCGCTCTCCACCGCGGCGCTCCGCAGGTGGCCGGCCGAGAGGTCGCCGGCGTCCCGTCCCGCCAGCGCTGGCAGCCGCTCGCGCGCGGCCGCGACGTCGGTATCGCTCGCCGCGACGACGCCGGCGGCCTCGTCGAGCAGGAGGCGCAGGCTCGTCGTCGCAAACAGCGCCAGCCCCGCCAGGACGCCGCCCGCGACGGGGTGGACGAGCGAGCCGAGCGCCACGACGCCGCCGACCGCCAGGCCCGCCGCGAGCGGGCACAGCAGCGCGATCCAGAAGCTCACCGACCGCGGGAGCGTCCAGCCGCGATCCAGCGGCTCGACGAGTCGGCCGAACCACGCGACCGGGTGCAAGCTCGCGGGCGGCTCGCGGACGAGCCAGTCCAGCGCGGCCGCGAGCGCGATCGCGCCCGCGGCGATCAGCGACACGGCGATCCCTCCTCGGCGTCGAGCCGCTCGACTTCGGCGGTGGGGCGCTCGCTTTCGGCGTCCAGCCGCTCCGGCACCGCGGCGAGCGGGACGTCGTCGAGCAGGATCGGCGTGCCACCGTGCCGCTCGATGCCGCCGTCCGTTCGCGCGTCGTCGCCGATATGAGTGAGCGCCTCGACGCCGACGCCCAGTTCGTCCGCGATCGCCTCGAACGCTCGCCGGTCGGGTTTGCGCCACCCGCAGTCGACGCTGGCGACGACGGCGTCGAGTGCGGTCGGGTCGAGGGCGGACCGGTCGAGGGCGCGCTCGACCAGCCCCGGAACGCTGCAGTTCGAGAGCACGCCGACCGGGACGCGCTCGGCCGCCGCGTCGACCGCTGCGACCGCGCCCGAGCGCGTCTCGATCGGGCGAACGAACGCCGCCGCGACCGCCTCGCGGACGGCGTCCGCCTCGGCGCCCGCGGCGTCGACGCCGCGACTCGCCAGCGCGGCGCCGACGTGTTCCGGCAGCGCGAGCTCGGCGCCCTCCGGCGCGTCGACGTGCGGTTCGGCGTAGGCGGCCGTCCAGTCATCGGGCACCGCCACGCCGCGCTCGGCGAGTTCGCGAGCCACCGCGCGCGCCGGCGACTCCGGGGGGTCGGCGGCGACCAGCGTGCCGAACAGGTCGAACGATACTGCCACTACCGACGGATTAGTGCAATTCTACTTGAATACCGCGGTCGTCGCCGCCTCCCCGGACGTTATATTCTCCACAGTATGCGAAAATTTATGGTGCGGAGATGATACACATCCGCCAATGGTCGAGGCGTTCGCAGTCGCGAGCGGCAAGGGCGGCACGGGCAAGACCACCGCCACGCTCGCGCTCGGGATGGCGCTGGCCGAGGAGCACGACGTGACGGTCGTCGACGCGGACACCGGGATGGCGAATCTCCTGTTCCACGCCGGCCTGGCCGACGTCGAGACGACGCTGCACGATCTGCTCGTCGAGGACGCCGACGCGGCCGTCGCGGCGGCGACCTACGAGCGCCACGGGATGAAGGTCGTCCCCTGCGGAACGAGCCTCGCCGGCTTCGAGGCGGCCGACCCCGACAGGCTCCGCGAGGTCGTCGCGACGCTGGCGGCCGACGCAGACGTGCTCTTGCTGGACTCGCCGGCTGCGCTGGACTCGAAGAGCGCCGTCCTGCCGATCGTGCTCGCCGACCGGACGATCACGGTGCTCCAGCCGACGATCCCCGCGCTCAGCGACGGGCTCAAAGTTCAGGAGTACGCCCGCTCCTACGGCACCGGGTCGGCGGGCGTGCTGTTCAACCGCGTGCGCGAGCAGTCCCGGATCGACGTCATCGCCGACCGGACGCGGGAGTATTTCGACGGGGGAATCCTCGGCCGGGTTCCGGAGTCACCCGCGGCCGGCGCGGCCCGCGCGGCGGGCGAACCGCTGCTCGCGCACGCTCCCGATTCGCCCGCCGGACGTGCGTTTCGGGCGGCCGCCGACGAACTGACGGTCGACGACGGCGACTCCGGCGCGGTCGCCGATCGCTTTCGCAGCGCCGTCGTTCCTGAGCGCCCATGAAGCTACCCCGCGGGCAGCTGGTGCGCTCGCGGGTCGTGTCGAACCCGGGCACGTCGATGGCGACGATGCTCGATCGCGAACTCACCGGCTACGCGCTGCTCGAACCCCAGGAGGCCCTGCTGCTCGACGCCGACGAGCGCGGCGTGCTGACGTTCGAGGACGGCGTTCCGGTGCTGGCCTATCACACCGGGACGGATCGGGGCGGCGTCGAGGCGCTCGCCGACCTGGCGGTACCCGGGCCCTACAGCGTCGACGTGTTCGAACTCTCGGCCGCAGACGTGGATGATCTGCACGACACGCCCGACCTGACGGTTCCCCCGGGGATGCCCGCCGAGCGCGTCGCCGGCGATCCGGAACTGGCCGCCCGGACCAGAGAGCGCGCCCGATCGCTCGGGCTGGACGCCCCCGCGGGTGCGGCCGCCGACGCGTCCGGCGCGTCTCAGGAACAGGAGGACCCCGTCGCGACGTTTCTGGAAAACGGTGAGAAGATCGACGCCATCCGCGAGCAGGCCCGCGAGGAGGCCGAACAGCGCGCCCGCGAGTGGGGGCTGGCGGGGGAGCTGGCGGACGGCGCCGACTGATCTCACCGCTCGGTCGGGCCGTCGGCCGCGCCGATCACGAGCGTGTTCTCGATCAGGTTCCGGTGGCCCCGCCGCAGTCGCTCGGAGAGCGCCTGGTGGGAGATTCCGAGTTCGTCGGCCAGCGCGTTCATCGGCTCCTCGCGCGGGATGTCGTAGAACCCCCGCTCGTAGGCCGTCTCCAGGGTGTCCAGCTGTTCGGCCGTCAGCCCGTACTGCCCGCGGCGGGTGGCGTCTTCGAGCTCGTAGATGCGCTTGATATCCAGCGAGAGGCCCTGCTGGTCGCAAAAGTCGAAGGTCGCGGACAGCGACTCCCGATCGGTAAAGAGGATCCGGAGGTGCCAGCCGTCGCCGTTGCCGTACGCCGAGAGGATGGTGCCGTCCTCCTCGGTCAGCACGTGCAGGATAAACCGGATGTCCTCGACCCACTCCATCTGGTAGAGCCACTCGTCGTCGCTGTCGGCCAGCCGCGTGACGTTCTCGACCGATCCGTCGTCGGTCAGCGCGCGCTCCAGGTCGTCCTGATCGGGCGCGTGGGCCGTCAGGAACGGGATCACGTCGTCGGTGCCGTGGGCGGCGACCCGCATCACCTCGAACTCGGCGTCGGGGACCGCATCCAGCGTCTCGCGGAGGACGAACTCGTCGGTGGGGATGCAGATCTCCGCGATCGTGCTCATGCGTCCTGTACCACGAACCTGCCCATAAAGGCACGAACGGCTCGTCTCGCTGACGTTCGGCGTCGCATGCCCAGTTCGCGAGGCGGCAGTCGGGAGTTGTTTTCGCCCGAGCCGTCAGCAACGCTTCAGAAGGCGGGCCTGTCCTTTTCGCTGAGATCCGTAGCGTCTGTCTCCTCCGGGGTGTCCGAGAACCGGTGCGTTTATATTTATTTAGGCTAGCCTAAAAGACATGAGGAACGGCGGTCAGCCGCGGAGCGTACCGAGTAGCCGATCGACGCCGGAGCGGGGCGATTCGGGCCGCGGTCGAACTATAACGTAGCTACCAGACACACGTGACCGACGAAGATCGATCGACGACGGGCGCGTCGCAGTACCTGCTCGTCCTGCGGATCGCCGAGCGACGACGGTCGGGGCCGGTTCCGCCCGGCGACGTCGCCGCCGCGGTCGACAGGTCGCCGTCCGCGACGACGGAGATGCTCCAGCGTCTCGAAGAGCGAAATCTCGTCAGTTACGAACCCTACGACGGAGCGCGGCTCACGACCGAGGGGAGAGAAGCCGTCGAAGAACTGTTCGAGACGTACGTCACGCTCGCCGTGTTCTTTCGGGACGTGCTCGATCTCGACGACTTCGAGGCGGAAGCGCTGCGGGTCGCGGGAGCTATCAGTCCGGCCGTAGCGGATCGCCTCGCGTCGACGCTGCCCCTCGAGACGGCGTCGTCATCCGACGACGACCGTCCGGTGCCCTCTCCGCTGTAGGCTCGACGCGGCGCGGGATCGAACGATCCGCTCAGTTGGTCGCCGATTCGACGACGAGCGAGTCGTCCTCGAGGTAGTGCTCGATGTGGTGGGTGTGCTCCTCGATGGTTTCGAGCTGTTCGCGCAGCATCTCCCCCGTCGCGTAGTCGCCGAGGCCGTCGGCGAGTTCGATGTGCTGGCGGTAGCTCTCGACGATGTCGCCCATCATCTCGAGGTCGTTTTCGAGCGACGTCCGGACGTCGTAGACGTCCTCGTCTTCGGGTTCGACCGTCGCCCGCTCGGCGAGCGTCGTCATGCTGGCGTGCGGGACGCCGCCGAGCGCCTGGAGTCGCTCCGCCAGTTCGTCGGCGGCGTCCTCGACGTCCTCGTACACTTCCTGGAGGAACACGTGGATGTCGAGGAACTCCGCGCCTTCGACGTTCCAGTGGTGCTTGTGGAGCTGGTGGTAGAGGACGTACGCGTCGGCGAGGTCCCGGTTCAGGGCCTCGACGATCTGCTCTGCCTTTTCCTGATCCAGTCGAACGGGGTTCTCCTCTACCGTATCTGCTTCCTGCCGGACGGTCGCCTGCGTGTTCATCATACTACATCAGAGGCGTCCTACCCTCTTATAACTTATCAATACTCAAATAATTTTTCGCACGACCTAAAACCGTCGTTCGACCCGCGCCGCTCGGACGCGCTGCACCGACGTCGACGCCGGCGTGGCGAACCGAATCGCACCTCAGAACCCGCCGTAGCGAAGGTACACCATGACCACGATGATCGCGAGCTGAAAGACGCCCTGGACGCCGCTGAGCCGGGCGTTTCGCATCCCGATCGAGCTGATCACGTCCGGGTCTGGATTCGCCGAGACCATCTGGCGGTACATGCGCACCTCGCCGGGCAGCAGGACGCCGAAGCCCAGCACGCTGAGCACGATCACGATCGCGATGGCGACGACGATCGCGGGCGCGGTCATCGCGAAGTCGGGCAGCGTCGCCGCGAGGTACGCGCCGCTTCCCAGCAGCGCGAGCCCGAAGGCGGCCTGCCAGCGCCGGTCGCCGAAGGCGTCGAACTGATAGCCGATCAGCGCGAGCGCCGGCAGCAGCGACGCCGCGGTGAGGATCGCAATCCATGGCTGGAGATGTTCGTAAAAGGCGATCCGGACCGCCAGCGTCACGCCGCCGCCGATCGTCACCAGCGCCAGCGTCGGCATCAGAAACGTCATTTTCGGGGTGAAGCGCTCGAACACGCTCGCGCGCTCCTCGACGGCCAGCCCGCCCAGTACGGGGCCGAGCACGAGCGCCATGAACAGGTCGATGCCGGTCCAGAGGATCCCCGCCATCACGTGGACGAACGTGTGCTGGATCAGCGTGCCGAACTGCAGGACGTACGCGAACGCGGCGACCGGGATCGCGACTGCGCCGGCCGCGAACGCCGGGTTCGCCCGCTCGGCCATGCCGCGGATCGTCGCGCGAATCGAGGTCATGGAACGTTCTGTGCGCCGACATGTGTTAAGAGTTATCACTCTCGCACGGACGAACGGCGCCGTCACCGAACGAGCGCGCCGAATACTCGCTCCTCGATCTTTCGGAGGTGCTCGCCGACCGTCGTCGGAGCGACGCCGACGCATTCGGCGACCTCTTCGAGCGTCGCCTCCCTGGGCGTCCGGTAATAGCCCGCCTCGACCGCCGTCTCCAGCACCTCCCGCTGGCGGGCGGTCAGCACCCTCGTCAGCGGCGCCTCGTCCGGTTCGTACGGGCCCGTTTCGAGCACCTCGAAGGCGACGTCCGCCTCCTCGCCCACCGCCTCGTAAAGTTCGCGGAACGCGGCGTCGCTGCCGAGGTACGTCACCCGGAGCGCGCCGTCGGCGTCGAAGCGGATCGGCGTTTCGACGACCAGCTCGGCGTCGCGCTGCAGTTCCAGCGTCCGGCGGGCGAGCTCCGTCGGCTCGAACTGGCTCACGGCCGTCCAGCGCTCCCCGCCGGAGACCAGATAGTCGACGACGTACTCGGAGTCCCGCATGATCGCCTCGTACCGGTCGCGGTCGCCGCTCCCCTCGGCGAACAGGAGCACCGTCTCGTCGTCGAGCAGCTCGACGTGGTGGATCGCCTCCCGCCGGATCGACGGCTCCGCGGAGAGTTCCCGCCCGAGCGGGTGAAACGCGTCCGCGGCGGGTTCGACGAGCGCGGTGAGGTATCGCATACGAAGCGGTGATTCGTCCGCCCTCATAAAGAGGCGTGGATGCGCTGCAGTCGGCGTTTCGCGATCGGCGACTAACGAACAGGTATGAGTCGCGACCGATCGACCGGCCGGGTCGACGAGACGACCGACGTGGCGATCGTCGGCGGGGGAATCTGCGGGCTAACCGCGGCGATCGCGCTTGAACGGCGAGGGTGGGAACCGACGGTCTATGAGGCGGCGACCGAGTACCGACCCGTCGGCGCCGGCATCCTGCTGCAGACGAACGCCCTGCTCGTGCTCGACCGTCTGGGCGTCGCCGAGCGGGTCAGAGAGACCGGCGTCCCGCTCGACGACAGCGCGATCCGGTCCCCGGACGACCGGGTGCTCAAGCGCTTCGATCTGGATCGAGTCGAGCGCGACGAGTTCTGCTACGGCTTCGTCGCGATCCACCGCGCCGACCTCCAGCGGATCCTTCTCGACGACCTCGACGCGACCGTCCGGACCGGCATGGAGTGCGAGGCGGTGATCGACGCCGACCGACCGATCGCCAGATTCGCGGACGGCACGCGGATCAGTCCGGACGTCCTCGTGGGCGCCGACGGCATCCGGTCCGCGGTCCGCGACGCCGTCGCCCCCGAGATCGAACCGCGGACGCTCGACGGCGTCTGCTATCGCGCGATCGTCGATGTCGACCTGCCCGAACGGCACCGCGACCGCGGCCTCGAAGTGTGGGGCGAGGGAAGCTACACCGGCGGCGCTCCGCTCGGCGACGGCCGGTTCTACTGGTTCGCGACTGTCTCCGAGGCGACCGCCGCGGACCTGAACGGACCGCACGAAGTCGTCGCCGCGTTCCGAGAGCGCTTCGGCGCGTTCCCGGAACCGATCCCCCTGGTCGTCGATGCGCTCGCCCTCGACGACGTCTTTGCGACCGGCCTCGCGGATCTACCGGCGCTCGACCGGTGGTCCCGCGGGTCGGTCGTCCTCGCCGGCGACGCCGCCCACGGGATGTTGCCGTTCGCCGGGCAGGGTGCGGCCCAGTCGATCGAGGACGCGCTCGCGCTGGTTGACGCGATCGCCCGGCACGCCGATCCCGCCGCGGCGTTCAAGGCGTACGAGGACGACCGAAAAGCGAGAGCGGACGGTATCCGCGCCGAAGCCCGCCGGCTCGGACGGCTCGGGACGGTGCAGTCGCCTCTCGGAGCGCGACTCCGGAATCTCGCCGTCGGACTCGTTCCGGACGCGCTGTTCAGGAGATTTCGGCGCCGTCGTGCATCTCGGACGTCGCTACCGGACGGGGCGGTCGGCGACGCCGGATCGGGCTCCTGATCCGACCGCGACGGGCGGTGCCGGGCCGCGACAGTTCAGTCTATCTCGGTCCCTAACGGGTCGTGTTCCCACGATTCGGAGAAGCCTCAAGAACCAGCGGCTCCTACCAATGCTACTCTCTACGATGACGTCTACGCGCACTACGCTCTCGCTGTTCGGCCTGTTGACCCTGGTCTGGGGGACCTCGTTCGTGGCGATCAAGGCCGGCCTCGATTCGTTCCCGCCGATCCTGTTCGCCGCCTTCCGCCACGACCTCGCCAGCGTCCTCCTGCTGGCGTTCGTCGCGGCGAGCAGCCGCCGCTGGCTCCCGCGGACGCGATCGGACCTGGAGCTGATCGCGATCGGCGGCGCGCTGATGGTCGGGGGCCACTTCTCGCTGCTGTTCGTCGGCCAGCAGTACGTCCCGAGCGCTCTCGGCGCGATCCTGCTGTCGCTGACGCCGATGCTCACCGCGCTCTTTGCGGTCGTCGCGCTGCCAGCCGAGCGAATGCGCATCCACGGCGTCGCCGGACTGGTGCTCGGCTTTCTGGGCGTGCTAGTGATCGCGAATCCCTCGCCGAGCTCGCTCGGCGGCCAGCTCGTCGGCGTCCTCCTGTTGCTCGGATCGGCCGCCAGTTTCTCGATCGGCGCGGTCTGGGCCGAGCGCTACACGGCGTCGCTCCCGATCGTGTCGATCCAGGCGTGGATGATGCTGTTCGGCGCGATCGTGCTCCACGCGATCAGCCTCCGGCATCCCGGCGAGACCGTCGCGGCCGTCGAGTGGACTCAGTCGGGCCTGCTCGCGCTCGTCTACCTCGGCGTGTTCGCGAGCGCCGTCGGCTTCCTGGTGTACTTCCGGCTGATGGACGCCGTCGGGCCCAGCGAGACGAGCCTCGTCAACTACGCGACGCCGGTCGTCGCCGCCGTCGCGGGCTGGGCGCTGCTGGGCGAGCAGATCACCGCGCTGACGGTCGCCGGGTTCGGCCTGATCCTCGGCGGCTTCCTGCTGGTGAAAGCCGACGCGATCCGGTCGAGCGTGCTCCACCGCGGCTCGACGGCGGTGCCGGCGTTCTACGACGACTCGCGCGAGCACGTCGTCGTCGAGGGCAACGCCTACGTGGTCGAGAGCGGGTCCGAGACGGGCTATCCTGCCGACTGAGGCGCGGCATCGACTCGGTGTGTCATTCGGGACGCTGATTCTTCTCCTGTCACGCGCAGATCCACGGCGACGCCCAGCACGTGCGTCCGGCCGCCGCGGTCCTGCACGACGACGCCGCCGATCGCCTCGCAGTCGCCGAACTGACGGTTCGGCCCGCCCGGACAGCCCTCGGCGGCCCACGCCCCCGCGGCCGACTCGTTGTACTCGATCCCGTGGACGACGCCCTCGCGGAGCCCCGACGTTCGCAGCGTGTCCAGACGCGGATCGAGCCGATTCTCTACGGCGGCGACGGCGTCCCTGCGGTCACTCCACGAGTGGTTGCCGGGGACGCCGGACGCCGCCTCGAAGACGGCTCGATCCAGCGCCCGAGTGACGTCCTCGCCGGTTCGGTCAGCCGTGCCGACGCCGGCGTCCGTCGTGGCGCCGAGCTGTACGTAGGCGAGCGCGATCGGCGCGAGGCCGACGGCGATCACCGCACCTGCGACGAGCACGAGCTGGGCGCGCGTCGACGCGGGAATCTCGTCGTCGCCATCTGCGTCCGAACGGGTCACGCGTACCACACCCTGATACGGACGTCGCCGTGTTCGGTCGTCACCGTCGCGGTGCCGTAGCTGACGCCGGCCGGCCGCTCGTAGCCGACCGCGCCGTACTCGGTTTCGACGCGGTACAGCAGGTTGTCCGGGAGCAGCCGATCCATGCGCCGATCGAGCGCCGACCGCTCGCGTTCGAAGCTCTCCCGGCTTTTAGCGACCTCGGCGAGCCGCGTGGCCCCTTGGTGACGCGGCGACTCGCCGGCCAGCACCGTCCCGGCGTCCTCGGCGTAGGCGTCGAGCTGGGCGGCGCCGTCGTCCGGCGCGGGGACGCCGAGCACGAACACAGACGCGACGCCGACGATCAGAAGGACGCCGACGCCGGCCTCGGCGACGGGCGTCGATAGCTGTGCTCGGTCAGCCATCGACGGTCACCTCCAGCAGCGCCTTTTCGGTTCGCGAGGGGTAATACGTCAGATCCGCCTCGTCGGGCGCGAGCCGGCCGTCCGCCTCGATCGACACCGTCGCCGTCCGGTAGCGGCTGATCGCGATCGAGAAGTTACCAGTCAGCCCCGACGCGTTACGGCGCACGATCCGGTCGCCGATCCGGACGCTCGTCACCGTCGCGTTCGTCGAACGGTCGATCCGCACGTCGACCCGGTCGGTTCGCCGCGGCAGCGTCACGGACCTGTTCGTCCCGTCGAACGCCGCGTCGAGCGCGACCGATCGGGTCCGCTCGACCAGCACGATCCGCTCGACCGAGTACCCCTCGACGTCGTCGCCCGTCGCGGCGACCGGCTCGTCGTCGAGCGTCACGGCGACGTCACGGTCGGACAGTCCCGGCAGCGCGCTCCGGAGCGCGACGGCGTCGAACGACACGACCGCGGTGGCGTTCAGCACGTTCTCCCGCGCCGCGAGCGAGCCGTCGGCGCTCGTGAGCCGCTCCGCGATGCCGGTCGCCAGTTGGCGTTCGGTCGCGTCGCTCTCGGCCGTCGCGAACGCACCGTCAGCGATCGCGAGGCCGACGACCATCGCGCCGGTCAGCGCGATCAGCGCGACGGCGAGCGCCAGCAGGTTGGCCTGCCCGCGCATCAGGACCGCCCCCGTCCGAGGCGTACGTCGACGCCGTCGGTGCCGCCGCGGATCCGCACGACGGCATCGTCACGGCTCTTCCACTGCCCGTCGATCGAGTCGACCCACCCTGGCAGCGCCAGCGGCATCCGGCCGCCGACGGCGTCGTCGGGATGATCGAGTACCAGCTGTCGGCCGTCGACGCGGAGCGCGTACGCCTCGCCCCTGATCGTCGCGGGGAGTTCGATCCGCGCGGTCGCGTTGACCGACGAGGCATTCGGCGGTACCGCGTCACGGATCTCGGCACTCGTGTCGGCCAGCGTCCGATCGGCGACCTCCTGGCTCGCAGCGGTGCGGTACTCCGGGATCGCGCCGGCGTACAGCGTCGACGTCAGGAGGCCGACGTAGAGGACGACGATCGCGGCCTCCAGGGCCTTCCCGACGACGGCGGAGCCAGCTCGCGCGTCGCCGCGGAACCGGCCTTCGGAACACCGTTCGCCAGCCCCCGATCGACTATCGGTCACGGCCCCACCTCCAGTCGCATGTCGTGGACCACGAGGTAGGCCGTCCGATCGCCGCGGTAGGTGGCGACGACGCTCTGGTGGTCGTCGCCGGGGAACTGGCGCCCGCTCGCCGACGCGACGCCGGCGCTGTCCTCGAAGTGGCGCTTCCATGCGCCGGGCGTCGTCGTCTCGATAGCCACACGATAGGAGTCGTTGCCCAGCGCCCGCCGGTCGTGGCTGACGTTCGTCGATAGTTCGACCGACTGGCCGACCGCCCCGGTCGTCGTTCCGTCGCTCGCGTTCAGCGCCGAAGCGCCGACGACGAGGACGCCGCCCTCGCCCTCCGACGCTGTGATCGGCGGGTCGTCGTGCAGCCACGAATTTCCGGACCGTCCGCGGACGACGGCGCCGGCCTCGTAGGCGACCCGACGGTCGCCAGACTCGTAGACTAGAGCGTCGACGGCGACGGTCGCCACGACGCCGGACTCGTTGAGTACGCGGAGCGTCCGCTCCTCGGTGGTGAGCCGTCCGCCGGTGAACGCGACGCGCTCCTCGCGGTAGCCGGTGGTCTCGGTCGGCTGGAGCGCGGCGTCGAACCCGTCGGCGACGCTGGACGCGTCCGCGGCGGCCGCGTTGCTCTCGACGACCGCCCCGATCCCGGCCGTGAGCCCGCCGATTCCGATCACCGCGATCGCGAGCAGCAGGGCGACGCCGACGACGTTCGACTGCCCGCGGTCGGCGGAGCCGGAGGCGTCCGCATCGCGCCGGATCACGCCACGCCCACCACCGTAAACACGGCGTACGCGACGAGCACCAGCGCGCCGGAGTGCAACAGGGCCTCGTAGCGCCCGCGGCTCGCGGTGCCGGCGAACCACCCGCAGGACAGCATCGTCGCCTGGGTCACGACGTAGAACCGGTAGCGCTCGCGCGCCGGATCGACGCCGGTGGGGTTGAGCGCGACGCCGGCGGTCGACCCCGACACCGCCGAGAGCTGGCTGAACCCGTCGATCACGTACGCGTCGACCGCGACGACGATGCCGATCACCAACAGTGCGGTCGTCCATCCGACCGTGACGTAGACGAGCATCGCGCTGCGCAGCGCTTTCTTCTCGTGGTGGAGCCGACCGACCTCGGTCTGGAGCGTCTCGAAGATGTCCTCGGAGTCGCCGCCCGCGTCGAGTGCGCCGGTCACGAGTCCGATCGTCTGGCCGGCCAGCGGCGTCCCGACGCGGTCGACGAACCGCTCCAGCGCCGACGCGCGCAGGTCGCCGTCGGTCGTCGTGAGGTTGACGTTGAAGGCCAGATCCTCGATGTCGGCCTGCAGCGCGCCCAGATCGACGTCGCCGGCGACGCGCTCGACCGCCTCCGAGAACGGGCGACCGAGCCGGACGTGCCCCGAGACGGCGTGGACGAAGTCCTTGATCTCCCGGTCCTTCGCGTCGTTGATCCGCGCGCGCCGAACCGCGACGGCGCCGACCGGCACCGCGAACGCGGCGTAGGAGAGCAGGACGACGTCGATCGGCTTCGGCCCCGCCGACGCGAGCGCGAGGCCGACTGCGACGGCGAACGGCACGGCGACAACGACGGCGCTGGCGGGGTTTCTGGCCGCGGTGGCGAGCGTCGCCAGCGCGCCCGTCGGTCGCCTGTAGACGGGCTCCGAGTGGTCCGGGGGTCGGAGCCGCTCGACGAGCCAGGCGGCGATCAGGCCCGTCGAGAGCACGAAGCCGACGCTGCCGTACACGACGAATTCCCGGCCGGTAAACGTCCCAAGGGGAGTTCCGATCGGCCGGGAGAGGCCGGGCGAGAGCACGCTCAACACCGTCACCACGATCACCAGCAGCGACGGCAACACTAGCAACACGATGAACAGTTCGGCCAGCAGCTCGAGGAACGACTCGGCGCGGTTGCGGGCCCGCGCCTGTCGGTGTGACAGCATCCGGCTCTCCATCCGGAGGTAGCTCGTCAGCTCGTCGCCGCCCTGCTCGGCGTGCTCGCGGAACTTGAGCAGGAACGGCGAGAGCGCGTCTCGCGACGGCGTGTCCCGCGCGACGATCCGCAGCCCGCGGTTGAGGCTGCCCGTCAGCGTCGCCTTGTTCAGCGCCTTCCGGAACGCGACCGCGGTCTGCCCGTACGCGTCGCCGTTCGCCGCGACTTTCCGGAGCATCGCCCTGCGGTCGTCGTTCCCGGTCGAGAGCACGCGCAGGTACCGCACTGCACCAGGTAACGTTCGTTCGATCTCCGTCCGTCGGGCGTCGGCGACCCACCTGAGGTACCGCCCGCCGAACCAGATCGTTCCCCGCTTCGAGCCGACCGCGGCCGCGAGCGCGGCGCCGATCGCAACGTACGGGATCCCGCCGGCGTTCCCATCGGCGTTCACGGCGTCGGCCGAAGGCGACGCCGTCCCCTCCGGTGCGATGGGCGCGATCGCCAGGGCGAGCGCCAGCGTCGCCGCGAGCGTCCCGACGAACACGAGCCACGAGAGGGCGTACACTCGCGAGAGATAGACGCCGAAGCTCGCCCGGACGTCGGTCCCCCGGTAGAACCGACGGTCGGCGTCGTGACGCTCGGCGTCGGCGTGACGTCCGAACAGTGCGTACAGCGCGCGATCGAGCACCGCACCGGGGCCACTTCCCGTAAACGAACGCTCGGCGCCGGTTTCGACGGCGGTAGGGCTACTCATCCACCCCTCCCGCGCTCGCACGCTCGACGGTGGCCGCCTCGTTGGTTCGCAGATCGGCGAGAAACTCGAACAGTGCCCGGAAGTCGTCGACGCCATCGCGCCGGAGGTACCGGACGTACCGGTGTTTGCGGTGGAACTCGGCTTCGACGGCCTCGACCGGCCGATCCGTGTGCTCGGCGAGCCGGTGGAACACGCGCATGTCGCACTCGCGGTCCTCGCCGTCAGCCCTTTCGGGGTCGGTGGACGCGTCGGGCGCGGCGCGCGATCCACGACGGGCGACCCCTCCCGATTGGTCGGAGGGGCCGTCGCCGCCGGTGGCCGTTTCGTCGAGGGGCGAAGCGCGGCCGCGTCCCGGCCACTCTCGCCCGGGATCGTCGGGCGTCGTCTCCAGTTCGGGGTGGGCGTACCCGAACGTGAACCGGCCCGTCTCGTCGGTACCGCCCACCCGGTTCCAGTAGACGTCGGTGCCCTGCTTGCTGACGACGCCGCAGTTCTCCTCGACGTGCTCGTACTCCTCGGCGCCGAGGAACTCGACGACCTCGCCCACGTATCGTTCGCCGTCGACGTGGCGGGGGAACACGACCAGATCGAGTTCGCGCAGCAGGTACGGCGCCATCCCCTGTTCGACGACCCGATTGACGAGCTTCTCGACGTCTTCGGCGTGGGTCGTCCCGATGATGCCGTGGCCGGTGTTGAGCGACTCGGCGAACGTCTCGAAGCTCGCGGGGGTGTTGATCTCCGCGATCACCTCCACGTCGGGGTTGAGGTAGTTGCATTCGGTCATCAGATCGTCCATCGTCACCTGCTTGTACTCGCTCTCGTGTTCGCGGGTGGTCAGCGAGACGCCGGTTTCGTGGGGCAGGCGCACCTCGCGGGACCCCTCGTCGATGCTGATCGGGCGATCGCGGAAGGGGATGAACGGCATGTGGGCGTTCATCAATGTCGTCTTGCCCACGCCCGTCGGGCCCGAGAACAGCACGACGCCGTGGTGCTCGTACAGCATCCACAGGAGCGCGACCAGCTCCGCGGAGATGCTGCCACGCTCTAGCAGATCGACCGGCGTCATCGCCTCGGAGGACTGCTTCCGGATCGAGATGTGGGGCCCGTCCTCGCTGATCACGCCCAGCGCGACCGCACAGCGGATCGTCACGTCGTCGGGGACGCCCTCCGGCGCCAAATTCACCTTCGCGCTGGGGTTCGAGGCGTTCAGTTCGGTTCCGTCGGCGGCCGCGAGCTGGGTGACGACGTTGACGAAGCTGGTCTCGTCCTCGAACGTGAGGTTCGTCGGCATCCGCGCGTCGTGGCCGACGCTACCCCGGGGAACGACCTTGATGCGCTCGCCGACGCGGTTGGCCTCGATGTCCTCGAGATGGCGGTCGCGGATCGGGATCGTGAGCTTCCCCTCGCCGACGTAGTCCCGGAGCACGTAGTACACCAGGTCCGAGAGCCGATCGGCGGAGTACCGGCCGTCGACCGGGGGCACCGCGAGGTCGTACTGCGCGAGGGCGTTTTTCACGCGGAACCGCGTCGCGTCGGCCCACGCCCGGGTTCGCCTGGCGGTCAGCTGGCGCGAGAGGAACGTTCGCGCCCGATCGCGGACGAACGCCTCACGATCGTCGACCAGTCCGTCGACGTTGGCTTCCCAGATCCGTTCCTTGCACTCCTCGATCAGTTCCTCGTCGCCCGGCAGCAGGTCGGGCTCCTGGACGGCGTACTTGGTGGTAAAGGCGTCCCGCCCGAGCAGGTGCTCCCGGTAGATCACCACCGGCACCTCGAACCCGCGGAACCGCACGGTGTGAGTCCCGAGGCGCTCGCTGACGAACCGGTCGATGTACTCGGGATCGGCGGGGAACGCCGTCTCGGCCGGCGCGTAGTTCTCGGTGTGGACGACCAGCCGGTCCTCGGCGGTGTCGGCGACCTCGATGCGGTCGTCGAGCGCCAGCGGCGTCAGCTCGCCGAGACAGCGCAGGTCGCGGAACGCCCGGTAGGTCACGCGTCGGCGCGCGGCCGCCGAACAGGACAGCAGCCGATTCAGGACCTCCTCGTACTTCGGGTCGAATCCCTCGTCCATCCGCTCGACGGTGCCCTCGCGGGTCAGCGGCCGGGCGAGGTTGGCGTCGCTGAAGTGGTCTTTCACTGCGGCGAGCGCCTCGGCGTCGGCGTCCGAGAGCGGCGGCTCGCGCACTTCGTACTCGAACGTCTCGCCCCGATCGTAGATCGTCGCGACGACGCCCGGATACAGCTCGTACTGCTCGCGGACGTCGGGCGCGTACCACGCCTCCGGGTCGTCCGGCGGCAGCGGCGGCGGCACCGCGTCGGCGTCGTGCGCGATCGACTCGCGGGGGTCCGTCGGAACGTCGAGCGACGGGCCATCGGTCATGGGTACGTCGCGTCGCTCTATCCTATTTAAATTTTCGCAGAAGTGTAAGAAATAATTCTCCCCATGGCCGTACTCGCGAGGACGCTGCTCAGATGAGGAGTCCGGACTGTAACACCGCGATGAGCGCCGTGACGGTCGCTATGCTGGCGACCGTCGTCAGAAAGACCGTCGCGCTGATGAACTCCTCGGCAGAGAGCCCCTCGATGTCCTGACTGAACGCGCCGACGAGGATGATCGTCGTGACGCCCGTCGGCGTCGCCAGCAGCACCACGAGGACCCGCGAGACCGTCGCGTCTCCGACTCCGACCGCGAGGACGGCGGCGATCGCGAGCAGCGGGGCCACCAGAAGTCGCATCGCGCTCGCGGTGCCGATCGGGCGGACGTCGCCGTCGCCGTCGACGTCCGAGAGCTGGAGCCCGAGGATCAGCAACATCACGGGGATCGAAGCGTTGCCGAGCAGTTCCAGCGTCTGCATCAGCGTCGAGTCCGCCGGCGGGACGACGCCGAGCCATCGCGCGGCGAGCGCAACGACGACCGCGTACACCAGCGGGACGCCGAACACTCGGCGCATGTCCGCCAGCGGACTCTCCTTGCCCCCGCGAGCGGCGATGTAGATGCCGACGGTGTACAGCATCACGCCCTGCAACGCCGTCACGAGGACGGCGGTACTCCGGCCCGTCGCCCCGAACGCGAAGTCAGCTAGCGGAATCCCGTAGTTGCCGGTGTTCGGAAAGGCCGTGGCGAGGACGAACGCGCCCAGCAGCGGCTCCGAGTGGCCGGTCGAGCGGGCGACGCTCTCCGCGAGCGCGATCATCGCCGCGGTGAACAGGACGACCACCAGCACGACGTCCACGATCGTCGACCCGGCCAGCGACGACGTCGCGAGGCTGTGGACCACCAGCGCGGGCGCGAGCACGTAGACGGTGATCGTGTTGAGCGCGTCCGGATCGGTGCCCTTCGACCGGCCCAGCGCGAACCCGGCCGTCGCGATCGCGACGACCGGCAGAATCGCCGTCGCCAGGATCCTCAGGAGGGACATGCGACAGTCTACCTCCGCGGATCGTTAGAATAGTTTGGATTTGGACCGGTTTGAGAACTCCCCATCGTGCCGGGATCGCTACTCGTGACCGAAAACTGGTACGGGATGATACGGCTCTTCGAGATACTCCACGTCCGAGTCCGAGAGGTCGATACCGAGCGCCTCGACGGCGGCTTCGAGATGTTCGACGCTCGAGGTCCCGACGATCGGCGCGTCGACGTTGTCGTTCTGGAAGTGCCACGCCAGCGCGATCTGGGCCATCGAGACGCCCTTTTCGTCGGCGAGCTCCTCGACGCGGCCGTTGATCTCCTCGCTGGCGGGCCCCTCGTGGTACGGCGTCCCGTAGTCGAGTTCGTGCTCGCCGCGGGCGGTCTCGGTGAACTCGTCGTGCGGGCGCGTCAGGTAGCCCGCGCCCAGCGGCGACCACGGCATGACGCCGACGTTCTCCCGGTCGCAGATGGGGTACATCTCGCGTTCTTCCTCGCGGTAGGTCAGGTGGTACAGATTCTGCATCGTCTCGAACCGCGCCAGCCCCTCGCGTTTCGAGATATCGAGCGCCCGCTGGAACTGGTGGGCCCACATCGACGAGGCGCCGATGTGCCGGACGTCTCCTCGACGGACGGCGTCGTCGAGCGCCCGGAGCGTCGTCTCGATCGGCGTGTCGTAGTCCCACCGGTGGATCTGGTAGAGGTCCACCGTGTCCATCCCGAGGCGATCGAGCGAGTGTTCGAGTTCCTGCTCGATGGTCTTGCGCGAGAGCCCCGTCGCGTTGCGGTGCTCGGTCGCGCCGGCGAACCGGACCTTGGTCGCGACGACCTGCTCGTCGCGGTCGTACTCCGCGAGCACGTCGCCGAGGATCTCCTCGCTCTCGCCCGCCGAGTAGGCGTTGGCCGTATCGAAGAAGTTGACCCCCAGTTCGATCGCCCGCTCGACGAGTTCGCGCCCTTCCTCGGCGTCCAGCATCCAGTCGTCCTGGCTGCCGAAGCTCATGCAGCCGAGACAGATCTTCGAGACCTCCATCCCCGTCGACCCGAGTGTGGTGTACTCCATCTACCGTAGAGTAGGAGAATGGTCGGAAAAACGCACCGTTGCAGTTCGCGGACGCGTACCCCGAAACACTGGTTCGAACCGGCACCGAATTTTGTCCGGCGGCCGAACGATCGGCCATGTTCCGTCGCGCTCGCGAACTCGGACCGCCGCTGCTGGTGCCGATGGCGTGGACGTTCGTCGCGGCTGCCCAGGTCGACGCCGTCGCGGATCGGACGATCTTCGTCGCGCTCGTCGTGATGAGCGTCCTGCTCGCGGGCTTCGCCGCGACCGGCCGCGCCGACATGCGATCCGGGACGCTGCTCGTCTGGTGGCGCATCATCGCCGTCGGGACGCTCGTGACGCTGTGCGGCGTCGTCGGCTTCCTGCTCGATCCGCGCAGCGAGATACTTCTGGCGATCGCGCTGGTCGGCTGGATGCTGCTTCCGGCCGTCGGGTTCGTCGAGACCGGCCGCAGAGTCGCCGACGGGAGCTAGGTCTACGCGGCCGGAACCATCGGATGCCTCGTCGGCGTCGCGCTGTACGGGTGGGTTTCGCGGTCGCGTCTGATCCAGGGATGCTCGCGGGCCTCGCACTCGTCGGTACCGGCCAGACCGCGGGTATCTTCGACGCTGCACTCCGGTCCTGAATGCGGAGGGCTACCACTGCCGTTTCGATCGCCGACGGGGGAGGTTATGATTGCACGGAGCGTGCTTCCGACCGTCCGATACCGATGACGTTCGACGAGTTTACCTTTCGACGTCGAGCGCGCCTTCCTCGGCGGTAGCAGCGTCTCGCCACCACACCAGCTCGAACTCGATACTCTGTTTCGCCTCCGTCTCACCCTCGGACCAGTCTGATTCACCTTCGAGTTTGAAGGTCACGGGCTCTACTGGAGTCAGCTTCACTCTCTTCCCCCCGAGAGCGAGCGTCACGTCCCCGTCGTTATCAAGTTGATCGGCGAACTCTCGAAGGTACGTGGCGATCTCTGCTCGCGTTTTCCGTTCTTCAGTTTCGAGCTCTCCCATACCCGGAGGTACGTCGGAACGTAAGAAAACGATACGGGGGCGGTCGGGAATCGGAACGTCGCCCGTCGGTTGAGCATAGAGACGCGGCGATGTCCGGAGCTCCGCTCGTCGAACTGGATCGAACAACTACCGACCCCTCCCTGGTCGAACGCGAAGAACAACGGACCCCCGCCTTACGACTTCTCCCCGCGGTGATCCTCGGCGGCAACCAGTTCGAGAGCGAAACTCGACGACGAAACGACGTCGCCGATGCCGACAGTTCCCGCCGGCTGCTCGACGACGCGGTTGGGACAGGCGACGACTGTCGGCGTGCAGAGCGTGCCGTCCTCCGCCGTCTCGTCGACGTAATCAGCGAGGTGTTCGATCGCCTCTTGCCCGCCCGTCGACGGGTCGTACGCCACCCCCGTCTCGAGATCGTCGGGTGCTGTGATGTCGCCCCGGGCGGCCTTGGTTGCGGCGTTGACAGCGGCGAATTTCATCCCTCGCAGGACTGCTTCCGGGGGGAGATACGAGTCTATCACCGCGAGGTGATACTCCATCGCGTGTAACCGTATGCACTCGATGCCGAGGTCCTCCCGGAGCGCCGAGAGCATCCGGTAGTGGGTGAGGATCTCGTCTACCTCGAACGGAGTGTCGTCCGTGGGTTCGTCGTCCACAGCTTCGATTTCGGCGTCGTCGTGCAGAAAGGCGAGTTCGTGGGGGTCCGCACCGAGGACGTTCGCTTCCGGGAGGATCAACTCGTAGATGGCTTCTCTGAGGTCCTCGTCGTGGGTCACCGCGCACTCGATGTGCACTTTCGGATCGCCACCGGAGCGGAATCGGCGGATGACGTCGCGCGCGTGACGAAGCCGCTCCGCGTAGCCGTCGTCGACGTGATCCGGGGTGAGGTTGTGGTAGCCGGCCAGCAGCGCCCCCTCGACCACCTCGCCGATCTGATCGACGTGCACGTCGAGGGCGCCGGTCGTCAGGTCGAACTCCGCCGGTCTCGACGCGGCGATGAACCGGGTATCCTCGGCCGCGGGCACGCCGAAGAGTTCGTCGCCGCTGCCGAACTCGAACACCCAGTTGATCTTCGTCCGATCGGCGGCGGGGGCCTCGCGAAGGGGGACGAACGTCACCTGTCCGTTCTCGACGACCGGGTACCGCACCGCTTCGGGATGGTCGAACATCGATAGCTGCCTGTCCGACAGCAGGTACGTGTACGCGATCGGTGCCGCCCCCAGCGCGGAGACGAGGTTAGTTATGATCCCGGTCTGTCCGCCCATCTGCTGGGCGTCGGGCTCGAGGTCGGATTCGAGCGCGGCGGCGAACTCGTCGGTCAGCGCGATCTCGTCCCCTCGCCCGGTCGCCATCGCGTGGGTGATCGCCGCGGCGAGGTCTCGCTTCGAGGTCAGCGGGCTCGGCGGGGCACGCTCTCCGGGCGCCGCCGGTCGATCGAGCGCCGATTCCAGCTCGGCGTCGACGCGGACGACGGCGTCGACGTTCGCGTTGTAGGCGACGAACACCGGAACCCCCTCCAGCGCGCGGAGGTCGGACTCCAGTCGGGAGCGATCGTATGCCACGGTGTGACGTACTTCCCGGTGCGATCACGTAATGCTGTGTGTGTCGCGGTGACGCCGCCACCCGCCCGGTGCGGCTGTAAGGTTTACAGTCCGGCTCGTGGAGTCGGGATCCGGAAGGCTCGCGAGACCGATGAAAGCGATCGTCCTGGTCGGCGCGTACACGCAGATTCCGGACGGATCGTCGTGACGGCGGACGCGTCGGTCACGGTGACGGGGCGCTCACCGGGACACAGAACACCGGGACCTCGGTCTGCCGAACGACGTTCTCGGTGACGCTGCCGAGAAACCACTGTCCGATCCCCGTCCGTCCGTGGGTGCCCATGACGATCAGGTCGACGTCCTGGTCGGTCGCGTACTCGGTGATAACGGCCGCCGGCGCTCCGCTCGCGATCGAACCGGAGACGGTGACGTCCGCCGATCGGGCGCGCTCCCGGACCGTTTCGAGCGCCGCTTCTCCGCGGCGTTCGAGCGCGTCGAGGAGTTCACGAGGGTCTTGCGCGCCGGCGAACGCGTTCGTGTCCACCGAGTACACGCTGTGTACCATCGAATCCAGCAGCGTCGCGAGTGCGATCCCCCACTCGGTCGCGATCGCCGCCCCCTCGCTGCCGTCGGTCGGCAGTAGCATGTCACCGAACGCCACGTCGTCGATCGTTTCGACGTCGGCGTCCGGCGGGACCGCGACCACGGGCGTTCGCGCCGTCCGGAGCACGTTCTCGGTGACGCTGCCGAGGAGGATCCGCTCGAGCCCCGAGCGACCCCTGGTGCCGATAGCGATGACATCGATACCGCGCCGGTGGGCGTACTCGCGAATCGACTGGAACGGCGTCCCCCGCTCGACGGTCGTCGTGACATCGAGCTCGTCGTCGAACTCCCGCGCCAGTCGTGCGACCGTCTCGGTCGCCTCTTGGGCGTTCTGTTCGAGCGTCGAGAGGGCGCCGGCGTCCTCGAGCTCGTCCGTTTCGGCATCCGTCTCGACGACCGAGAGCACGTGCACGTCCGCGCCCGTCCGTGAGGCGAGCGCTATGCCGTGCTTCGCTCCCGTGATCGCTCCCTCGCTGCCATCCGTCGGGAGCAGTATCGAGTCGATGATCCGGCTCATAGGGATACTGGAGTATCACCGTCACAGATCATAGCCGTATGGGCGACGACCGGTCGTCCGACGGCGGGCGTCAACGCGGTCGCGCGGCGGCCCTCGGACGGGGACGATCAGCGGTCGCGGTCCAGAACGTCGAGGAGGACGTCGAACAGGTCGGCGATCTGGCGGGGGAGGAGAAACCGATCGCGAACGTGCTCGCGACCGTTCGCGCCGAACGTCCGGCGGCGGTCGTCGTCGTCGAGGAGGTCGACGACGCGCGCTCCGGCGGCCTGCGCGTCGTCCGGGTCGACGAGGTGGCCGGTTCGCCCGTCCTCGATCTGCAGCGGGATGCCGCCGACGGTCGATCCCACGACCGGCGTGCGCTTCCAGAGCGCCTCGGAGACGACCAGTCCGAACCCCTCTCGCAGGGATTTCTGGACGACGACGTCCGCGCCGCGCTGCAGGGCGTTGATCGTCGTGTCGGGCAGGTCTGTCAGCACGTGTACGTGCGGTTCACCGGCGGCGTCTTTGGCCACACGCTCGTAGACCTCCAACGCTTCCGGGTCGTCGCCGGCCATCGCGCCGGCCAGCGCCAGCTGGAGGCCCGGAATCTCGTCGCGGGCCCGGCGGAACGCCGCCAGCGTGCCGAACTGGTCCTTCCACGGATCGAAGCGGGAGACCTGCGCGACGAGCGGCGCGTCGAACGAGAGCGGATACAGTCGGTCTCGCTCGGACGAAACGGTCGCCTCGTCGAGCGACCGGTTCTTCTCGCTCAGCGGATCGATCGAGGGGTGGACGACGCGCGTCGGCACGTCGATCACGCCCGCGTAGTCGGATCGGCTGGCGATCGCGTGATCCACCCGACTCGCGTACTCGGTGACGAACGCGAGGTGGTCGGGCGAGGGGTCGGTGAGGTCAATGTGACAGCGCCAGACGATCGGCGCGTCGGGCAGTCGCTCTCTGAGTCGGTCGATCATCCCCAGCGGCTGTGGATCGTGTAGCACGACGAGGTCGTACTCGTCGTCTACCTCGGCCGCGTTTCGCTCTGTGACCGAGCGATAGGTCGCCTTCATCGGGTCGGTGAGCGGAGCGTCGTCGCCCTGCAGGCCGTTGTGTATCGACTTCGTGACGGCGAAAAACTCGTCGTCCGCGTCCAGTACGAGCCAGTCGGTGTCGACGCCGAGATCGTTACACAGCGGGACGATCGATCGGAGCAGCTCGGCGACGCCGCCGCCGGTCGCAGTCGAGTTGACGTGGAGGATACGGTCGTCTTCGAGTTCCTCGGCGAACGACCGGAGCCGGTCGAGCTGCTCCGCTTCGACCGTGTCGGCGTACGCTTCGATCGATCGATCCGATAGCGCTGGGGCGTGCATACTCCGTACGGTCGATAGCACGACCGCGGGGGTATTCGTTGGGGGCAACGAAGCGTCTCGCCGGCGGACGGCTTACGCCGACTCGTGAGGCCACCGGAGCATCTGCTCGTAGTTTCCGGGGACGATCGGGCCGTCGAGTAGCGGATCGTCCGTCTCGTCCATCCATTCGTACAGCTGTCGGGATAGCGACTCGCGGACGTCCTGATACCGCGGCTCGAACGCCACGTTGTCGTCTTCCTGCGGTGCATCGCGGAGATCGTACAGCTCCTCGTACGGTCTGGTCGGGATGCAGTATCTCTCGCGGACCTCTCGACCGGACTCGCTGGCGAAGATGTCTTTCGGGAGATACGCCTTCGGGAGGCGCCAGAAACTTCTGATATACTTGTACCGCTCAGTGCGAATCGCTCTGACCGGGTTGTAGAGATCGTGCCAGGACATCTCGGCGAACACCCGCTCGCGGGGGTCGTACTCCCGATCGGTCAGCAGCCCCAGGAAGCTCCGTCCCTCGATCTCGTCGGGGACGTCGAGGTCGACGAGTTCGAGCAGCGTCGGCAACACGTCGACGTTACTGAGCAACTCGTCGTAGCGCCGTCCGTCCTCTGCGACGTCCGGGACGCGAAGCACCAGCGCGGCCTCGAGCCCGGCGTCGTAGCAGCTCCCCTTCGCCCGGGGAAACGCGATTCCGTGTTCCGTCGTGAAGACGACGACCGTCTCGTCGGCGAGTTCGGCCTCCTCGATGGCATCGAGGATCGTCCCGACGGCGTCGTCGATTGCGTAGACCATCCCCCGCATCTCGGCGAGATCGTGTCTGAGCCCCCGCCGGTCGGGGAGGTACGGGAGCGGCTGGATCTCCTCGGGATCGTCGAAGTCGTACTGCGCGCCGTGAAACCCGAACCGCCCGGTCTCCTCTTCGGTTCGGTGACACTCGAAGAATCCGACCGACGCGAAAAACGGCGTGTCGAAACCGCCTCGTTCCAGGAACGACGCGACGACCGACGCGACGTTGCGCGCCTTGTTCGCCTGATGGACCGTCGGCGACACTCCCGGGTACAGGTTTCCCTCCGAGTGGATGTGGTCGTATCGGAGTCGGTCTGTATCTTGACTTATGTGCTGGAGCCCGAACAGGTGCGTCTCGTAGCCCGCGTCGCTCAGGTAGTGGGGCAGGATCCGCTCGTCGTCGTGTAGTTCCCAGTCCCCGTGGGCCAGACCCATCAGCCCGTTGACGTGGGGGTGGCGGCCGGTCATCAGGCTGCCTCGACTCGGCGAACACTGGGGCGCGGTGACGAAGTGGTTCTCGAAGAGCGCGCCGTTCTCCGCGAACTCGTCGATAGCCGGCGTGTCGATATCCGTCCCGTAACAGCCGAGGTATCGACCGAGGTCGTGCGCGTGGATCAACACGACGTTCGGGGTCGAGACGTCCATGCATTGTCGGATACGACTTCCCAACGGATAGCAATTATATCACTGACACTAGTTGACCAGTGCGTACTCCAGAGCCTGCTCCGGCGATCCGGGGCCGTCGACGGCGACGAGGATCGCCATTTCAGGTGCGAACACACGTTTCTCCACGCATTAGTCGTTCGGTGGTGGGTATTTCAGCGCCGTCGTCGATACAGCGCATGCATGTCACTCGACGAACTCCAAGCGTACGGTCTGGTTCAAATGAACGACGACGAGATAAGGGGGTTCCTGTCGAACCAGAGCGTAGGCATTCTCGCCCTGCCGGCGTCGACAGCACCCTACGTCATCCCGATATCGTTCGGCTACGACGGCGATTCGAGCCTGTACTTCACCTACCTGGTCGGTTCCGAGAGTCGCAAAGTGGAGTTGAGCGACCGCGCCGACGCGGCTACGTTCCTCGTTTACTCGGTCGATTCGACGTTCAACTGGGAGAGCGCGTGCCTGACCGGCCAACTCGAAGCGGTACCCGAGTCTGAGTGGGATGCGATCCGAGAGATTGCAGACGAGATGTGGCGTCCGAGCGCTCTCCGGAGCGCCGAACTGTCGGGGGGTGTCAAAGTGTACGAGTTCCGGATCGAGGAGCAGTCGGGCGTCAAGCACACCGGCCTGCCACCGGAACTCGCCACCGATGCGGACGAGAATCGCTCCGACTGACGTCGCTCGAAGGGATCGACGCGCCGATACGACCCCGACGGCGTACCGCGTGACAAATCATTATGTCCCAGTTCGTGGTACTTGTCACCATGGAATCGCTTCGGTGGCTACAACTGACTGACGACGAGCGAACCGAGTTCCTGGGACAGGGCGGGACGGGCGTGCTCTCGTTTGCGACGACGAGCGACGACTCTCCCGTCTCGTTCCCGGTGTCGTACGGCTACGACGCCGACCAGCCGGCGTTCTACTTCCGACTCTCGTTTCCCCCGGATAGCCGGAAAGAGGACCTCGTCGACCGACCGGTTTCCTTCGTTTCGCACGCCCAGGCAGACGAGGGGTGGCGGAGCGTCGTCGCGACGGGATCGCTCGAAGAGATATCGGACTTGCCTCACGAATCGATGGCCGTGCAGGGGATGTGGGCGATCCGGATTCCCACCGTGGACGTGTTCGAGCAACCGCCCGAAGAAACTACCTTCCGGTACTTCCGGCTCCTCCCCGACTCGCTGACCGGTCGCAAGGAAGTGTCCCACGGGGATTGACGTTGCCGGTAGGGCGTCCTCTCTCACCGGCTCTCGTCAGTCCATCTCCTCCAGTGCGAGCTGTGATTCGGGGAGCGTCTGCCCGCCGTCGACCACGAGCGTCGTCCCGGTGATGTACCCGGCCTCCTCGGAGGCGAGAAACGCTACGGCGTGACCGATGTCTTCCGGCGTGCCGAGTTCGCCTTTCGGGATGGACTCGCGCATCCGGTCGAGGTAGTCCTCGCCGAGGTCGTCGAGCCCGCCAGTTCGGACGTTCCCGGGGAGCACCGCGTTGATCGTGATGTCCCGGTCGGCGACTTCTATCGCGGCCGTCCGGACGAATCCCAGCATCGCGGCCTTGCTCGCACCGTAGTGGGCCCACCCGGGGTACCCGACCATCGGCCCCGTGATCGACGACGTGAACACGATCCGCCCGTAATCCTGGGTTCTCATGTGGGGAAGGCACGCTTTGACACACAGGAACGCGCCCTTCGCGTTAACGTCGGTGACCTCGTCCCAGTCCTCGACCGTCATCTCCTCGATGGGCGCCGAGGGGAAGATGCCGGCGTTTGCACATAGCACGTCGATCCGTCCGTACTCGTCGACGACGGTCTCCGCGAGCGCCTCCGTCTCCGCGGGATCGGAAACGTCGACGCCCACGGCCATCGCGTCCCCTGGCAGCTCGTCAGCCGCCTCCTTGGCAACATCTTCGTCGATGTCGGCCACGACGACGGTCGCACCTTCGGCAGCGAGCACCTCAGCGATGCCCTTCCCGATACCACGAGCTCCCCCAGTCACGATCGAGACCGCGTTATCGACAGTCATGGATGCTCTCGTGGTTCGATACGGTAAGTGAACACGTAAAACGACTACCTCACACGGGGGTGGTGGACGGCCGATCGACCGGATCGTCGGGTCTCACGCCTACGTTGATAGTTGCGTAGCGAGACACAGCACACATGACGTTCGTCGTTCCATTCGACGGATCGGAGATGGCTACCGCCGCTCTCGCCAGGGCGGTCGAGTACGCTGACGCCCTCGACGAGGAGGTCGTCGCTGTGAGCGTCGTGTCCGAGCGCAAACGGTACGCTCGAGAAAAAGGCTGGATCGGCGAGGAGCAGGCATTTGACGTCGACAACGTCGTCAGCCGGCTTCGTGACCAGGTGACGGAGCTCGCTCCGGACGCCACGTTCGAGCACGAACGCATCCGCGAATATCCGCCAGCCAGAGAGATCGCAAACGAGATCGCCAGCGTCGCCGAACAGTACGATCCGACCGTCATGTTCCTCGGGAGCGAGAACGTCGGTCGCGTCGTCACACCGCTCACGAGTATCGGCGCCAACGTCGCGAGTGATCTCACCTACGACGTGTACGTCGTTCGCCATACCACACCGCCGCGACTGGACGAGATCGAGGCGCACCCGGAATTTTATCAAGATACTACTACGTAGGCCAGCACCCCCGGCAGGCGACGATCCGCTACGGTCTCTTACTAATTGTTTTCCACCGTATCGTATAATTCCCGATTACGGTTCCCACACAACCGTAATCAGCACGTTGCCCTATTGTAGCCGGCGTCGACTCTCTTTGTGGGGGAGAAACTATGCCAATCGAAAATCTCGCACGGAGTGATGTCGTCACTTCGAGCCCGGAAGCATCGATCGAAGACCTCGCGACCGAGATGCGCGACGAAGAGGTCGGGAGTATCCTGATCACCGACGACGGCGAGCTGCGGGGGATCGTTACCGACAGAGATCTGACGATCCGCGTGTTAGCTCGACAGGCCGACCCGAGCGATCTCAGCGCCGAAGACGTGATGTCGTCCGACCTGTGTACGATCGAGCGCGGCGCCGGATTCTACCAGGCCACCGAGTTGATGGCCGAGCACGGGGTTCGCCGATTACCCGTCTGCGACGATGACGACGCGTTGGTCGGTATCATCACCGTCGACGACCTGAACGAACTGCTCGCCGACGAGCAGGAAGGACTGGCTGACGTGATCCGGGCGCAGCGCCCGCCGTACTAGAGGCGACCTCGACCGCCAGCGACTTCGTCGGACCGGTCCAGCGCCGGCCCGAATACGACGATCCGGGCCGGCCGCCTTCGCGAGCACTTCCCAACGTCGGGGACGGCAGTTATCGATCAGTCCGGGAGTTCCTGTACGAGCACCGTAGCGGTGCCGTCGATAGCTACGGTACCGTCCTCGCCGAACACCCGCGTCGCCAGTCGGTAGCGGTTGTCCCCGAGCCTGTCGACGAATTCGCACATCGCGGTCACCGTTTCGCCGACCGCGATCGGTTCCCGGAAGCTGATCTCCTGTGAGAGGTAGATCGTGAGGCCGGGCAGACGAGCCAGGGCGGCGCTGATCACCCCGACCGCGAGGACGCCGTGGACGATCCGCTCGCCAAACTGGGTTTCGTCGGCGAACGTTTCGTCGAGATGAAGGCGGTTCGTGTCGCCGCTGGCCCGTGCGAACGCCTGGACGTCGGCGTCATCGATCCGCTTCGTAAACCGGACCGTGTCGCCGACATCGATCCGACCCTCCCTCGTATCGTCTACGCGCTCGAACTCCCAGTCCTCCTCGGCGTAGGAGACGCCGAGTCGGGAATCCAGATCGTGGGTGCGCTTCGACTCGCGGTTCGCGAGCTTCGGGACGTAGTCGGAAACACCGTCGGTCGTGATGATACCGACGATGTCGCGGCCTTCGGTGACGGCGAGCCGCTTGATATCGTGGCGGTCCATCTTCCCGGCGGCGACCTCGATCGTCTCTTCGGGGGCGATCGTCACCAGCGGCGACGACATGAGATCGGCCGCGCGCACGGTCGTCGTATCCCGGTCGGCCGCTATCAGGTCGACGATGTCGGTCTGGGTGACGATCCCCTGCGGATCGGCGTCGACGATCACCGCACCGACAGCGGCGTCTCGTAACGTCCGCGCGACTTCCCGGGCGGCCGTTTCGGGGGTAACGACCGCAACGTCGCGGCGCATCACGTCTTCGACGGCTATCCGTACGAGCATAGGTGACATTCGGCGTCTCGTTTCATGTACCTGTCCGCCCCGTCCGTCGACTGCCACCTGCGCCTTGATAGTCACGCTCGATGCGCCGGATAGTCTCCTGGCCGGGATCGGTCACCTTGCCCGTCGAGAGCATCGTGCTGGGCTGGAGGTCGCTGTCGCGCTCGACGGCGGCGGCGAGTTCGTAGATCGCCTCGATTTCTCTATTCGCACATCTCCGATCCCGGTGATGGTCGTTCGAGAGCCCCCAACAGGAAAATAGCCCTGCGTGGATGCTAGACAGAAGTGGCTTTGAGATGACAGGGGATCCTCCTGACTTGAGACTGTCTGCGCTCGTTGGCCGTGTCAAAACGGCAATAGTCGATCACAGCATCGACCCGAGAGTAGTCCGGCGGCGTGACGTAGAACCCCACAGTAAGTGATGACACCGGAATCGTCCGATGATCCTCCCCCGTGGTCACAGTCGGTCAATGACGTCCTCGAGCGGACGGACGTTTCACCTGATGAGGGGTTATCGGAAGACGAAGTAGAACGCAGACTGGAGCGGTTCGGTCTGAACGAACTACGCGAAGCCGAACAGAAACGCTGGACGGAGATCCTGGCGGATCAGTTCGAAAGCTTCGTCATCATGTTGCTCGCCGTCGCGGGAGTCGCGGCGTTCGCGATGGGTGACGTCGTCGAGAGCGTCGCGATCTTCGCCGTTCTCGTCGTCAACGGTGCGATCGGCTTCGTTACCGAGATGCGCGCTATCAGCTCGATCGAGAGTCTCCAGGACATCACGGAGATCGAAGCGCGGGTTCGGCGGGCCGGTGACGAAGCGACCATCCCTGCAGGAGAATTCGTTCCGGGCGACATCGTGATTCTCGAGGCAGGCGACCTCGTCCCGGCTGATTTACGCATTATCGAATCGTCGAATCTCCGGGTCGACGAGTCCGCTCTTACCGGCGAATCGGTTCCCGTGGGGAAGACGAGCGATCCCCTCGACGAGGACGTTCCGCTCGCCGAGCGGGAGAATATGCTCTACAAGGGAACGTACGTGACGAGAGGGTCCGCCGAGGCGGTCGTCGTAGCGACGGGCTCGGACACGGAGTTAGGACACATTTCGGCCTCGCTTCAAGAAACGGCCGAGGGAGAGACGCCGCTGCAGGAGAAAATCGATAACCTCGGGCGAAAACTCGTCCCGTTTCTGCTGCTGGTGGCAGCGATCGTCCTGGTGTCCGGGTGGCTCAGAGGGCAGGACCTGTTCCTGATGGTGGAGACGGCGGTCGCACTGGCTATCGCCGCCGTCCCGGAGGGGCTTCCCATCGTCGCCACGCTGGTCCTGGGGCGAGGGATGTGGCGGATGGCAGATCGCAACGCGCTGATCACCAATCTGGCGTCCGTCGAGACGCTCGGCTCAACCACTATCATCTGTACCGACAAGACGGGGACGCTGACGGAAAACCGGATGACCGTCGCCGAGTACGAGCTGGCGAACGGCGCGGTCGAGATCACCGGGACCGGCCTCGAGACGGAAGGGTCGTTCAGACACGGCGATCGGGAACTGGACGAACCGGAGGATCCCGTCGTACGAGAAGCGCTCGAAGTGGGTGTGCTGTGTAATAATGCGTCCGTGTCCGACCAAACGGGCGAAGTGGAAACGACGGGTGACCCGATGGAGGTAGCGCTCCTGATCGCGGGGATAAAAGGCGGCATCGACCAGAGCGAACTTCTCGAATCGATGCCGGAGGCCCGCGAGGTATCCTTCGATCCGTCGGTCAAGATGATGGCAACGTATCACGAAACGGACGAGGGATACACAGTCGCCGTGAAAGGCGCACCCAGGGCCGTCATCGATTCAGCCGAGCGGGTCGCGACGGACGGCGACGCCGAGACGCTGTCAGAAAGCGATCGGGAGGAGTGGCTCCGGAAGAGCGACCGAATGGCTGACGAGGGGTTGCGGGTTCTAGCCCTGGCGCGAAAGGAGGTCGACAGCGCGGAGGATCCGCCGTACGAGGACCTGTCGTTGCTCGGCTTGGTCGGGTTCATCGATCCACCCCGGGAGGAGGTCAAACCGACCATCCAGCGGTGCCAGGACGCCGGCATACGGGTCGTCATGGCGACCGGCGATCACGCGGGGACCGCGAGAAACATCGCCCGCGGCGTGGGACTGGTGGATACTGACGACGTCGACGTAATCGAAGGCAGCGAATTTGACGATCCGGAGACTCTCTCACAGGAGGAAACGGATCGGTTCGTGAACGCGTCCGTGTTCGCGCGGGTCGATCCCGAGGACAAGCTCGATTTGATCGATATCCACCAGACGGTCGGCTCGATCGTGGCCATGACGGGCGACGGTGTCAACGACGCGCCGGCGTTGAAGAAAGCCGACATCGGCGTCGCCATGGGACAGCGCGGGACGCAAGTTGCCCAGGAAGCGTCGGATATGATCCTCCGCGACGACAACTTCGAGAGCATCTATCACGCCGTCAGAGAGGGGCGGATCATCTTCAACAACATCCGGAAGTTCGTGATATACCTGATATCCAGCAATCTCAGCGCGTTGCTAACGATCTTGATCGCCGCGCTGTTGGCCTTCCCGCTCCCGTTGCTCCCCCTGCAGATCCTGTTTCTCAACGTCGTGACCGACGTCTTCCCGGCCCTGGCGCTCGGCGCCTGCGGCGGCAGCGATGATATCATGGATCGGCCGCCGCGGAATCCCGAGGAACCGATCCTGACGAGAACCCACTGGGCCGAACTGGGAGTGTACGGCCTCGTGATTTCGGCCGCAACGATCGGCGCGTTCGTGATCGGCGGCGGGCTGTACGCCGGCGGCATGGGGACCGACGAGGCCGTCACGATCTCGTTTCTCACGTTAGCGTTCGCCAAGCTCTGGCACGTTTTCAACGTTCGGGACGTCGCCTCCGGGGTCTTGATGAACGAGGTCACGGAGAACCCGTACGTCTGGGGCGCGCTCGGGCTATCCGCGCTGATTCTGGTCGGCGCAGTCTACCTACCCGGCATCTCCCTGGCGCTGAGCACCGCTCCGATCGGCCTCGACGGGTGGCTGGTGGTGGTCGGAATGAGCTTGGTTCCCCTCGGTTTCGGCCAGATCGAGCGTGAATTCCGGCGACGGGTTGGGACACCCAAACTCGGAACGATGCTCGAACGGGCGCTTCCCGACTAGTCCCCGTTCGTGCTACGGCCAGTCGACTGCGGATACGCCTGTCTCGACCGGGGAGAACGCCCGGGCGGCTGCCGGTTCCGGCGACTCCGGACCGTCGACCGAGGAACGATACGCGGCCGACGAGGCGGCGACCGCGCTCCGCGACCGCGGCTTCGGCGTCCAGCACGAAGCCGTCCGGCCCGAGACGTTCCTTCTGGTCGCGACGGCCGAGTAGCCGCGTCCCTCCCTACTTGTCGACGGGATTACTCTCTGTTCGGCGTTCTCGTTACTCCGATCGGTCACCATCGGGCCGCCGGTAGAACGGGTACCCGGGCGGCTGCGCGTCGTGTCTGATTCCGGTCGCGTCCTCGATGCTGAACTCCCAGAACCGCGTCCGCTCGGTCTCGCCGGCGGCCTCGATCAGCTTCGGGCGCCAGGTCGGCGTCTGGGCGTCGGTCACGCTTTCGCGTTCGTCCTCCGAGAGCTCCCGCAGCGTCCCCGACAGGACGACGCTCCGCCAGTGAAACGCCGTCTCGGCGCTGTAGACGAGGAAGCTGGCCGACTGCGATCGCTCCGACAGCTCGGCCTTCCGGCTCTCTTCTCCGACGAGGTAAACGAAGTAGAGCTGCGATCCCCCGTCGAAACCGTACGACAGCGGGATGAGGTACGGCTCGTCCTCGGTCGGTAGGCCGAGCACCCCCATGCTCTGCATCGAGAGGAACTGCTCTATCTCCTCGTCGTCCATGCGTTCCATCCCGTACGCCTCGAGTTCGTCGGTCGTCATCCCGTGCTGAACTACGACGGGCTGGGTAAAGAGGGAGGGCGGTCGGGGTCCCTGCCCCTTATCGTCCGGTCGGTCGTCAGCACGACACACTGATTCCCGATGTTTCGATCGAACTCGACTCGCGAACGGGACGAGGATTCCGGTGCTCGCGTCGATTCATCGGACGATGCCGCGGGGGCCTCGAACGACGGACTATCGACGACACGACGGGCGTTGTTGGCGGGCAGCGTCGGAGTCGTGGGAGCGGATGTCGCAGGGGCACAGACAGACGGCAACGAGACCGACGGTAACGAAACAGACGGCAACGAGACCGACGGTAACGAAACCGGCGCCGCGGGTGGGGAGCGCGTCACGGTCGAGCTCGTCGACTACGCGTACGAACCCGGAACCGACAGTCCGCTGTCGATCGAATCCGGGACGACGGTCCAGTTCGTCTGGGTCACCGACAACCACAACATCGCGGTCGACGGCACGCCCGACGGTTCCGAGTGGGAGGGTCACGAACCGGTCGAGGATGCTCCGTTCGAGTACGAGAACACGTTCGACGCCGAAGGAACCTACGAGTTCCACTGCGATCCGCACCTGAACCTCGGGATGGAGGGGACGATCGAAGTCGGGGCGACCGGAGACGGTGGCGGTCCGACGGGGCCAGCAGTTCCCGGATGGGCGCTGACCGCCGGCATCCTGACGATGGGCGCCCTGGCCGTCGCCGTGGGACTCGGGTACTTCTTCCTCAAGTACGGCGGGTACGAGGAGGAATAGCGACGTTCGGAGCGGGCGCTCGTGACGAACCGGCGTCGTCTGGGGCCCATCCCTCAGCGGACGAGCAACACCGGAACCGGCGCCCGGCGCGCGACCGTCTCGGAGGTGCTGCCGAGCAGGATGCGGCTGGCAGCCGAGCGGCCGTGACTGCCCATGACGACCATATCGACGTCGTTGTCTTCGACGTACTCGACGATGTTTCGGGCGTCCTCGCCGACCGCGGTATCCGTGTCGATCTCCGTGTCGTACTCGTCGGCGATCTTTCGGGCGTCCTCGAAGAGTTCGTCTGCGTGCTCTCGGGCGGCGTCCAGCCACTCGTCGAACGTCCCCGGCGAGTCGCCCCACCCCCCGGGACCGATATCGCTCGCGTGCCAGTCGAGGACGTGCAGGACCGTGATATCAGCGTCCGGATGCAGCGAGAGCGTGGTCCGTAGCGCCTCTTTCGACAGTTCCGAGTAGTCCATCGGGACGAGGACGTTCATCTCCGTGTCGACGATACGAGAACGTGGGTTATACTCGTCGGGGGTCGGGTCGAGCCCGACGCAGTGCGAACGGACGGGCTGTCTTCACGCTTGAGAGCTCGCGGCTCGATCGCCTACGTTCGCGTTGCGGGATCAGCGGCGGATGCGAATGCCAGCGATCAGATCGCCGCGACGGCGTCCAGCAGCTCGTCGTAGGGCGGTTCGCTCGTCGGATCGTCTGCGATCCAGCTGTAGGTCACCGCGCCGTCGGCGTCGAGCACGAACACGGCGCGGTTGGCGACGCCGTAGAGTCCGAGGTCGGGCAGGTCGATCTCCTGGTCGTAGGCTCTGATCGCCTCCCCGCTCGTGTCGCTGACGAGGTCGAACTCCAGGCCGTGTTTCTCTCTGAATGCGCCCTGCGAGAACGGCGAGTCGGCGCTGACGCCGAACACGGTCGCGCCCGCGTCCTCGAACCGGTCGAGTTCCTCCTGCAGCGACACCATCTCGTTCGCGCAGGGCGGCGTGAACGCCCCCGGGAAGAACGCGAGGACGACCGGCCCGTCGCCGAGGTGCTCTTCGAGGTCGAACGACTCGTGATCGCTCGTGCCGACCGTCGCGGTGAACGTCGGAGCGGTCTCGCCGGGTTCGGGTACTGACATCGTCGGATGTTGGGTTCCCGCTCGAATAAACGCGTTCGCGAATATGCTCGCACGCAGGGGATCGCGATCGGATCACGCGTCGACGGCGCTGCGGCGAACATATTCGCGCCAAGCGCCACCCGACTCGCGGCGTTCAGTTCGACGCGATGTCCGAACAACAGCTCGATCTGCGCGAGATCCCGCCGCCGAAGCGCCATCCCAAGATCTTCGAGGCGTTCGAGGCCCTCGAGTCCGGCGAGGCGCTGACGCTGGTCAACGACCACGATCCGAAGCCGCTGTATCACCAGATGAGCGCCGAGATCGAATCGTTCGACGCCGAGGGGTACACGGTCGATCGAGTCGGCCCGAACGAGTTCATCGCGACGCTGCCCAAGAGGTAGCGCTCGTCGTCTGCGGCTCCGCTTTCCGATCGAACCGGCGACCGATCGCGCGGCGTCGATCTCGGGAGCCGTCCCGGCCGCCGATCACTCCCGGCGGATCTCGAGATACGTATCGTACTCCTTTCGGAGTAGCCCGCTCCGACTCGTCTCGATAGCGAGCAGCTCGTGATCGGTCTGGGCCGCCAGCTGGGGGTACTCGCGCTTCGCCCGGCGATCCGTGCTGCGGATCCGGAGGACCCCGCCGTCCTCTATATCTTCGATCGCACGCTGGACGCGCGCGATCCCGCTCGCGCAGCCCCTCCCGCGGTTGTCGACCGTCAGCGCCGGGTCGACGTCCGGCGCCGCGTCCGCAAACTCGATCTCAGCCATCGCTCGGGCCCTCCGCGGACGCCGTCGATCGCTCACCGCCGCCGAGCTCCTCGAGGTCGCAGACGCCGTCGATCGGCGAGCAGGCCCGCCACATCGGGCAGAGCAGGAAGATGCCGATCAGCACCGCAACGAAGCCGATCTTGGCGACGACGGCCAGCCCGACGAGCGAGCCCAGGTAGCTTCCGAGATCGGTGCCGAGCGCGTCGACGGCCTGGTACGCCCCCGTCAAAAATAGCGTCGGGATGATGAGTCGAACCACCCGCCGGAAGCGCTCGAGCTGTTCGCCCGCCGCGCGCGCCACCGGGACAGTCGGCCGGCTCTGCCCGCTCGGCACCGCGACGAAGATGTTCCAGACGGCCCCGCCGATCCAGCCCGCGAACGCGAGCAGATGGAGCATCCGGACGCCCGCGACGAGCGGGCCGAGCCCGCGAAGCCCGACCTCCGCGAGCGCCGTCGCGCAAACGACCGCCGCCGCCAGGCCGAGCGCGAACAGCCCCGCGGGGCTCCGGAACTGTTCGTCGACGGGCGTCGAGCGGATCGCCGCGACGCCCGTCACTCCGAGCAACGCGGCGAGCAGTCCGCCGAGGCCGACGACGAGCGGGCCGACGCCGATCGTCGAGACGTAGTCGGCGAGGACGACGAGACCGCTCAGTGCGAGGACTGCGACGACCCCGCCGGCGATTCGGTCGAACCGCGCGTACATCGCTGCGCAGTACTCCTCGGCGCCCGACGCGAGATCGTCCGGGCAAACGAAGAGGTGCTTCCAGACGAGTCCACCGGCGAGCACGCCGAGCGCGACCAGATACGCCCACTTGGCGAGCGTGACGACCGGCGACTGGGCGGCGATGCGTCCTGTCGTCCACGTCCCGACGAGCGAGGCGGCCAGGATGACGGTGAGCGCGACCTTCGGCAGCGCGTACTTGTCGAAGAGGTCGTCGGCGACGGCGGGAGAAGCGTGGGATGAGGGATCGGGCATTCGTGGTCACCTACCTCCAACTTAGGCTCGCCGAAACTAAGCCCGGTCGCGGATATGTTCGCGTCCGCGGTCGGACGGCGCCCGGCGGGGCGTCGTTCCGCGGGCGGCGGCCGAACATCTCCGGAGACAGCGACTGGTCGCTCCAGCGCCGATCGTCGAACGACCCCCGATGAGCGACCCGACCCCGACTGACGGCGAGACCGTCCCCGTCGAGTGGCGCCGAGCGCCAAGCGCCGAACTGGCGCCGCCGCTCGTCGAACGCGTCCCGTACGTCGAACTCGCCCTGAAGCATCCCGATCTGGAGCCGACGCGGTACGGCGAGTCGTTCTTTCCCGATGCTGTACCCTACGAGTACGATACCATCCACCGGGTCTTCTACTGGCGCCCCGCACTGGAATCGGCGACTTGTCGGGAGAACTGGGCCGGGATCTGCGCGACGACCGACGATCTCGCGGTCGTCCCGGCGTCCGGCGAGCGCGCGCTCGACCTGACTCACCCCCGAGACGGGGCGACGGAGGTCGTCGTCGACGGGACGGTTGCGGGCGACTCGACGAGGGCGCTCGTCGGTTCCTACTCGGCGCCGGACGTCCGGATCCGTGCTCTGTCTTCCGAGTGGCTCGAACTGGCCGTAGAGGGCGACGAACTCTCGATCCCGGCGGGGGCGCGGCGTCGCGTCGCCCTCGCCGAGCGGACGGTCGATCGGCCGGACGCCGACGGTCGGCCGGACGCCGACGGCGGGCACGTGTCGGTGACGCCGGAACTCGCCGTTCGCTTCCCCGGCGAGCGGGAGCTACACCACCCGGCTTCCGGTGGCGGGTACCGGCTGTTTCCGTCGTTCGGTCTCGAGCTCGCCGCCGTTCCCTCGCCCGTCCCGTCCCCGACGGCGAACGGCGAACTCGACCACGCCACGCTGGCGGCGTCGCTCGGCGTCGACTTGTCCGGCCGCCCGTACCCCGAGCGCGTTCTCTGGCAAGCGTTCGCGTACGAGGCGTTCGACCCGCACGCCGACGCCGCCCGGCGGCTCGCGCAGTTCCCCGACGGTCACGTCGCCCTCCTCTCGACCGAATCGGACGAGCGCCGGTGATCGCCGAGCGCCGACAGGGCAACGCCGGTCCCGTCAGGAACGAGCGCCGAAGAAGCAATCGCCGTCCGACCCGGCCCCGCAGCACGGGCTCTCGGCGCGGTGACCGACCAGTTCGGCGAGCCGCTCGACGCCCTGCTCGGGCAGCGTGTAGCCGATGCGGTACGCCGTCCCGGCGTCGAGCTCGGCGTCCAGTCGCGCCGCGAAGAACGTCCGGACGGCGCACTGGCGCCACGCGAGTTCGCGGGCGACGGTCTCTCCCCGATCGGTCGGCACGACGCCCCGTTGCTTCTCGTAGTCGACCAGTCCGGCGTCGTCGAGCCGGACGAACATCTCGGTCACGCTCGCCGGCTCGACGCCGAGCCGGTCGCCGATCGATCCCGGTCGCGCCCGACAGTCCGACTCGCCCGCGATCCAGTAGATCGCAGTCAGGTATCGCCCCGGGCCGCGCTCGACACAGTGGTTCGGATGCGTCGCCGTGCAGAACTCCCCGTGACTCCCGGATGCCGATGCCATGGCGATAGCCAGGCGCTTCAGCCGGGAGTAGCTCCTGCCGAACTCATTCGGGCGGGACTCGCGATTGCCACTCCTGACGTACCGCTCGACGCGCTATGTGTTGGCCAATCTTTAACAAGTTCCTCTGTGAAATCTGATTTATCATGTCCTCACAGGAGGTCGAACTCACCAGCACGATCGGCGGGTTCACGGCGAGCGGCAAACTACACACTTTGAGCGTCTGGTTCATCCTCGCCCTCCGCTTAATGATGGGCATCGCGTTCTTCCAGAGCGGGTTCGACAAGGTGCTGTCGGGCGACTTCGGCGCCGCGGGCTACCTGAACAACGCGCCGGCGGCGAACGGCAGTCCCGCTGCCGGCCTCTTCGAGGCGATGGGCAGTTCCGACCTGTTCGTCAGTTTCGTCAACGTCGCGGTGCCGTGGGGAGAGGTTCTGATCGGGCTCGGGCTCATCTTCGGTGCCCTGACGCGCCTGGCGGCGTTCTGGGGCGCGTTCATGATGCTCATGTTCTACCTGGGCAACTGGGAGGTCTCGCACGGATACATCAACGGCGACTTCGCGTACATGCTCACGTTCCTCGCGGTCGCCGCGTTCGGCGCCGGGCGCATCCTCGGGCTGGACGCCTACATCGAGCAGTACGACGTCGGCGGGCAGCCCCTCGTCGAGAAGTACCCCTGGATGCGGTACATCCTGGGCTGACGCCCCTAAGATAGATAGTTTCGAAAACCTCGCCGCTGCAATCGCCGCCGATCGCGTACACGACGAACGGATCGATTTTTTTCGCCGCCCATCCCCGGCGAGCCTGCCGGCATCTCGGGAAGCGCGATCCCGTCGATCGCCGGTCGTTCCTCGAGGAGGGTCGCGATCGTCGCCGCGGGGACGTGTCCCTCGACGGCGTACCCGTCGACGACGAGGGCGTGACAGCTTCGAAGATCGGCCGGAACCCCGGCTCGCGCTTGACTGCGTCGACGTCCTCCGGAACGGTCTCCGCGAGGTCGCCGTCGAGCGCGCCGGTTCGTGACCTCGGATCGTACGCTTCGCTGCTCCTCACCGCATCGCTCGGCGATACCCCTCGTACAGCGCGGGAAGTCCGAGCGGCAACGCGAGCATCCCGAATGCGACCAGTGCGTGTGGCGCGCCGCGCCGGCGCCGAACCGCGGCGACGGTCGCGGCGACCCCGAGCAGCGCGATCGCGTAGGCGAGATTGCTCCAGAGCGCCTCGTACGTCGAGCAGTACCCCCAGCACGCGATCGTGTACGAGGGTGCGTTCCACGTGGGCGGGTGGAGCTTCGGCCAGAAGAACCGACAGTACGTCGTCCAGCCGAGCATCGCCGCCGCCGGCGCGCCGCCGAGCCACAGTGCGGGGCCGGGCCGATCTGCGGCGCCGTACTTCAGAAAGCCGGTCAGAATCAGCGCCGGGAAGCCGCCGATCCACAGCCAGATGCCGACCGTGTACGTGACGGGCCAGTGTTCGATTCGGGGCTGGCGGACCGGCAGCCGAAGCGACGCCGGAAGCGTCAGCCTCGGAAACGACGGATCCGGGACCGGGTTCGTGAACAGCGCGAGCAGGCAGAGTATCGTCCCGGCGACGAGCCCGTAGAGAGCGTACACGCGGTACCGCTCGAGCCACCGCGGGAGAGAGTCGCCGTCGCGTTCTGGCACAGACGTGTCGAGCATCGTTCGGTGGTCGCAGTCGAACTCCCGTCGGTCAGCGATCGCGTTCCAGCGCGTCCCGGCGCTGTTCGTACTCCTCGTCGGTCAGCTCGCCGCGGGCGTACGCGATCCGAAGTTCTTCGAGCGCTCGGTCGGCGTCGTCGTCCGAGCCGGCGACCGCTCGATACAGCAGGTAGACGGCGCCGACGATCGCCGCGAGGAACAGGAGCTGCATCACCACGCCGACCAGCAGCATCCAGATCGGCATCGTTCCGCCGCCCCACATTCCGTGCTCCCACGCGCCCATCATCGGTCCGAACCCCATCATGCCGCCGCCCATGACGATCACGGGGAGGACGACCAGCGCGGCGAGGGCGAGGACGATCGCGACGAGCGAACTGTCGGTGGTGTTTTCGGGCATTGTTTTCCTCGAGACCGTTGCCTCAGTCGACGGTACGCGCTCCACGTTCAATGGAGTTGCTCCTTCGATACTACCGTTTTTACGGCCGATTTTCTTCGAACCTGCCGAAATACCGCGCGGAATCTCTTCGGTCCTTTGATCCCGGCCGGGCAACCCGGATCCGTGACAACCTCGTTCGTACCGCGCGATCGTTCTCGGAGACGATTCGCTCCCGGACGGCGACGCGTCCGGTCGCCCGAGTACCGGAGTCCGTCTCCGACGACCCCCTAGGTTGAACACCGGATTCGTGATAGACCACACGTGACGCCGTCCCGCCGGCGAAGGACCACTACCATGCACCCACCGACTTCGCAGGATTTCGACGCCCGATCGGCTGACGCGGCGTACAGACCGATCGGGGAGTACGGCGTCGTCGGCAACCTCGAAACCGTCGCCCTGATCGGTCGCGACGGCGCGGTCGACTGGTGTTGCTTCCCGCACGTCGAGTCGCCGAGCCTGTTCGCCCGCCTGCTCGACGCCGAGCGCGGCGGTCACTTCGCCGTCACCCCGTCCGGCTCGTTCGAGGCGAGCCAGCGGTACCTCGATCGGACGAACGTCCTCCGGACGCGCTTCGAGACGGCGTCCGGGCGGGCGACCGTGACCGACTTCATGCCCGTTCCGGCGGCCGCGGACGGCGTCGAGGGCGCGCACCGGGCGCTGTACCGGAAAGTCGACTGCGACGACGGTCGGGTCGAACTGGACGTCCGGTTCGCGCCGCGGTTCGACTACGCGCGGACGACGCCGGCCGTCGAGCGATCGAACCACGGCGTCGTGGCCCACGGAGACGACGAGTCGGCGTTTCTCACGAGTTCGATCGAGTTCGACGTCGACGAGAGCGGCGATGACGCCTCGCCCGCGCCGGGAGAGGACGGCGTCGGCGCCGCGCTGACGCTCGACGAGGGCGAGACGCGCTGGCTCGTCCTCGGCTACGACCGCGAGATCGCCGACCGGCCGGCCGAGCACCGGCGAGTGTTCGACGACGTCGTCGAGTACTGGCGGGACTGGGCCCACGAGTGTCCCGACGACGGGGCGTGTTCGATCGGCGGTCCGAACCACGACCTGGCGGTCCGATCGGCGCTGGCGCTCAAGCTGCTGATCCACGACGACACGGGGGCGATCTGCGCCGCGCCGACGACCTCGCTGCCCGAGGATGTCGGCGGCGTCCGGAACTGGGACTACCGGTACAACTGGATCCGCGACTCGGCCTTTACCGTCCAGGCGCTGGCCGAGCTCGGGCACCTCAAGGAGGCCAAAGCGTACTTCGAGCTCTGTCTCTCGCACTGCTCGCGGGGGCCGCCGGCCGACATCCAGCCCGTCTACGGACTGCACGGCAACGACGACCTGCCCGAGCGGACGCTCGATCACCTCGCGGGCTACCGGAACTCGTCGCCGGTCCGGGTCGGCAACGCCGCCCACGAGCAGCGGCAGTTCGACATCTACGGCGAACTGATCGTCGGCGTCCACGAGACGACGCGCTACGGCGCCGAGATCACCGACCGCGCCTGGGAAGCGATCCGGGACATCGTCGACTACGTCTGCGACGAGTGGCACCGGCCCGACGTCGGGATCTGGGAAGTTCGCGGCGACCCGCAGAACTTCGTCTACTCGAAGGTGATGTGCTGGGCGGCGATCGACCGCGCGCTCCGGATCGTCGACGAGACCGACTACGAGGCGCCGGTCGATCGCTGGCGCGACGCTCGGTCGGAGATCGAGGAGACGGTTCTCGATCGGGGGTACAGCGACGAACTAGGGAGCTTCGTCCGCTCGTTCGAGGCCGACGATCAGCTCGACGCGGCGGCGCTGCGCATCCCGATGGTCGACTTTCTCCCGCCCGACGACGAACGGGTGCAGGGGACGATCGACGCCGTCCGCGACCGACTGGCGACCGACGACGGGCTGGTCGACCGCTTCGAGGGCGACGACGGGCTCCCCGGCGAGGAGGGCGCGTTCGTCGTCTGCTCGTTCTGGCTGGTCAACGCGCTCGCGCTGGCGGGCCGCGACGACGAGGCCCGCGAGCTGTTCGAGTCGGTCTGCGAGTTCGTCAGCCCGCTCGGCCTGCTTTCGGAGGAGATCGACCGCGAGACGGGCGAGCTGCTGGGGAACTACCCGCAGGCGTTCAGCCAGATCGGGCTGATCAACGGCGCGCTCGCGCTGGGGGATTCGGCAGCGCACGGCGCTTCACGATCGGGGGATAACGATGGCTGACAGCACTCAGGATCAAGAGAGCGGCGGACAGGAGAACGGCGATGGACAGGACGACGGCGGGGATATGCAAGAACCCGGCGAGATGATGCTGAAGCATCCGCTGAAGGAGCTGTGGATCCAGTACGGCATCATCTCGCTGGGCATCTGGCTCGTGTTCGCCCCGTCGGCTCACGGGTACGAGAGCGCGCTGATGACGTGGAGCGACGTCGTGACGGGGCTGGTGCTCGTGGCGCTGGGCGTCGTGACCGTTTGGCAGAAAAACCCGTGGGCGTCGTACGCCAGCGGCGGCGTCGGCGTCTGGCTGCTGCTGGCGCCGCTGGTGTTTCACGCGCCGACGGCGGCCGCCTACCTCAACGACACGCTCGTGGGGATCCTGGTGATCATGTTCTCGATCATCATCATGATGCGCATGCGGATGGACGGTGCCGCGGTGCCCGAGGGCTGGTCGTACAACCCCTCGACGGCGGCCCAGCGGTTCCCGCTGATCGCGCTGGGCATGTTCGGCTTCTTCGCCTCGCAGTACATGGCGGCCTACCAACTGGGGTACATCGACGCCGTGTGGGACCCCGTTTTCGGTGACGGTACCGAGCAGATCCTCGACTCGCAGGTGTCGGCGGCGTTCCCCGTCTCCGACGCCGGCCTGGGCGCCGTCGCGTACGCGATCGAGGCGCTGATGGGCTTCATGGGCGGCCGGAGCCGCTGGCGGACGATGCCGTGGATGGTGACGTTCTTCGGCATCGTCGTGATCCCGCTGGGGTTCGTTCAGGTGCTTTTGGTGATCTTCCAGCCGGTGCTCGTCGGGACGTGGTGCACGCTCTGCCTGCTGTCGGCGTTCGGGATGCTGTGGATGATCTCGCTCACCTTCGACGAGGTCGTCGCGATGGTCCAGCTGCTCGACCGGCGCACCGACGCGGGCGCGTCGCTGTGGCACGCCTTCTGGATGGGCGGGCACCTCTCCGAGGCGGACGCCGGGCTGGACGGGGATACTCGCGAGGAGCGGAACCGCCCCGCGGGGATGTTCTGGGGGATTTCGATCCCGTGGTACCTGCTGGCGTCGCTGGCGGTCGGCTTCTGGCTGATGCTCTCGCCGACGGTGTTCGGCACCGGCGGACTGCTCGCCGACAGCAGCCACCTCGCCGGTTCGCTCGTCGTCTCGACCGCCGTGATCGCGACGGCCGAACCGGCGCGGGCGCTGCGGTTCGTCAACGTCCCGCTCGGCGCGTGGGCGGCGGTGGCGCCGTGGCTGTTCGGCGCGCCGACGCTCGCGACGTGGAGCGGCGTCGTCGCGGGCGTGCTGTTGATCCTCCTGAGCGTCCCGAGAGGGCAGATCCGGGATCAGTACGGGTTCTGGCAGGAGTACATCGTGTGAGAAACAATGTCTGAGACAACCAAAACGGACGATTCGGAAGTCGTCGTGGTGACGGGGGCGTCGGCCGGCGTCGGCCGGGCGACGGCGCGCGCGTTCGCCGAGCAGGGCGCGCAGGTCGGCCTCCTCGCGCGGGGGGAAGCCGGACTCGACGGCGCGCGCGAGGACGTCGAGGACGCCGGCGGCGAGGCGCTGGCGGTGCCGACCGACGTCGCCGACGCCGAGCAGATCGAGGACGCCGCCGACGCCGTCGAAGAGGAGTTCGGACGGATCGACGTCTGGGTGAATGCCGCCATGACGTCGGTGTTCTCGCCCGCGACCGAGATGGACCACGAGGAGTACCGGCGCGTGACCGAAGTGACGTATCTCGGGTTCGTGTACGGTACCGAGGTCGCGCTCGACCGGATGGACGAGGGGGTGATCGTGCAGGTCGGCTCGGCGCTCGCCTACCGCGGCATCCCGCTCCAGTCGGCGTACTGCGGCGCCAAGCACGCGATCCAGGGGTTCACCGAGTCGGTTCGCAGCGAACTCATCCACCGGGACAGCGACGTCCAGCTCACGATGGTCCAGATGCCGGCGCTCAACACGCCCCAGTTCGACTGGGTGAAAAGTCGCCTGCCGAAAAAGCCCCAGCCCGTGCCGCCGATCTACCAGCCGGAGGTCGCCGCGGAGGCGATCGTCTGGGCGGTCCGAAACGACCGCAGCGAGCTGTGGGTCGGCCGCTCGACGGTCAAGGCGATCCTGGGGAACCGCGTGATCCCCCGCCGGCTCGACCGGAAGCTGGCGTCCTCGGGGTGGAGCTCCCAGATGACCGACGAGCCGAGCGACCCCGACCGGGCGCACAACCTCCGGGAGCCGGTCGACGACGAGACGGACCACGGCGCCCACGGCCGGTTCGACGACCGGGCGCGCGAGCGCAGCCTCCAGCTCTGGGCGTTCACGCACCCGGTGGAACTCGCGGCTGCTCTGATCGGCGCCGTGATAGCCCTGCTAGCCGCTCTCGCGTTCCGAGACGGCGACGAGCGGTGACCGCGCCGTCCCGCCGACTCCCCACTCGTCCGGTAGTACCACCGCGCCGTCCCTAGGTACGCGACAGCGACTGGTCGCCACGCGCATCCACGTCACGGCCAACGGCAACCGTCGCGAAACTTCGCGTTTAGGCGCGGCGGTCGTCGCCACGAGTATGCCAGGGGAGCCACGGCTACGCTACGCCGCAGCGGGCGCACTGACCACACTCGTCGCCGTCCTCGTGATCGCAGCGACCGCGGGCGCGGGCGTCGGGCCGGCGCTGGGGATCGGCGGATCGAGTCCAGCGGACGAGACGCAAGCCGCCCAGCAGGGCGCCGGTGCAGACGAGTTCCCGCCGGCGACGGACGATTTCGCCGATCCGGTGATCGACTACGACAAGGTCGACTACGGGCTGGCGCTCCAGAGCGGGACGACCAACGCGACCGACTACCAGCTGCTGGTCCTCGGAGCGGTGCAGCCGGTCAGCGAACCCGCCGAGGGAACGGTGAACTGCTCGAACCAGGTCTGCCGGCTCAACGGGACGGTCGGACCGGAGGAGACGGCGACCTACCGCGTCTCGGGCGCGATCGTCGGCGTCCAGCCCCGCGACGACAGGCTCGTCGGGACTGTCAGCGGCCGGCTGACCGGCGACGGGATGCTCGGCCTCGCGACGGGCGCGCTCTCGCCGTCCGGCGAGCAGTACGACATCCACCACCAGCCCCAGCAGGGCCAGCAACAACAGCAACAGCAGCAGCAACAACAACAGCAACAGCAGCAGCAACAACAACAGCAACAGCAGCAGGACGACGATGGCGATGCCGACGGTGACGACGACGCCGGAGGTGACGATGGCGCCGATGGCGACGATGACGCCGACGCTGGCGACGGCGGAGACGCCGACGCGACCGCCGGCGGTGGCGATACGAACGTCAACGTGAACGTCGACACGTCGGCGTCGGCGAGCGCGCAGTCCTCCGCGAACGCCGCGGCCGACGCCGACGCGACGGCCGACGGCGAGGACGCGAGCGCGAACGAGAGCGCGTCGGCGGGCGACTCGACGGACGACGGGGACGACGGCGCCCAGCAAGCGGCCGACAACGCGACGACCGACGACGGAACCGACGAAAGCGACGGAGACACGGACGCCGATCCGTCGGACGCCGACACTGACGCGGAGAGCGGCGACGGCGACGCTGACGGTGGTGACGGCGTCGAGACGGACGACGGGACTGACGGCGACGGCGAAGACGCCGCCGGCGACGCCGATCAGGAGGGCGGTACCGGCGAAGATGACACCGGATCGGAAAGTGACAGTCCGGCCGACGAGGACGGCGACGCGGCCTCCAGCGGAGACGACGAAACGACTTCCGACGAGGATAGTTCCGGTGCCGCCGCTGAGGAAGATTCGGATGCCGGCGAGGAGGACACGAGCGCCGACGGAAGCGGTGAGGAGGACACGACCGACGGCGACGCCGCCGCCGAAGACGGCGACGACGGGGGGACGACTGAAGACGGCGGCGACGGAAACGAATCTGCGTAACCGCCGCTTACCGGTTCGATGTGCCCGGGTAGTTCGTCGCGACGCCGACCATAACCGCCGACTTAGCCGAACCGCGCGACGAACGAGTCGGTCGACTCGCGCCACGCGTCGACGATCGCGTCGTCGTTCTCACCGTCCCAGGGATCGACGGCGTCGCGCTCGTCGAGCGCCGCCACGGTTCGGCGGACGCCGTCCTCGAAGTCGATCGTGTACTCGAAGCCCAGGTCGCGCCGGGCCTTCGCGTTGTCGAACACCGTGCTGTACCGGAAGTGATTCTCCAGCAGGTGGGTTCGGTCGGGCACGGCCGCCCGGAGCTGGTCGGTCGGAATGTGGACGAGTTCGGGCTCGGGCGCGTCGAGCGCGCTCGCGACCCGGCGGTGGTACTGGTTCCAGGTGATCGTCTCCTCACTGGTGACGTGGTAGGCCTCGCCGAAAGCGGTCTCGTTGCCGACCGCGCCGACGAACGCCGCGGCGACGTCGTCGCGGTGACAGGGGCCCCACAGCGACGTGCCGTCGCCGTGGACGACGATCGGCTTGCCCTTCCGAATCCGGTCGACGTAGTAGCTCCCGTCGCCGAGCGTGTGCAGCACGGTGCCGCCCTCGCCGTACGTGCTCCAGGGCCGGATCACGGTCGTCGCGAACGCTTCGCCGTCGGCGTCGAAGAACACGTCCTCGGCGGCGGCCTTGTTCCGGCCGTACTCGCTCACGCCGGGTTCGCGACTCGCCGATTCGGTCACGGGATTGCGCTCCGGCGGCCGGTGGTAGACGTCGACCGTCGAGCAGAACACGTACTGGTCGACCCGGCCGGCGAACGCCTCGACGGCGGCGCGGGCCTGCTCGGCGTCGAAACACACCATGTCGATCGCGCAGTCGGCGTCGACGTCGCGCGCGACCGCGGCCAGGCGGTCGGCGTCGTTCCGGTCGCCGCGGACGAACTCGACTGCATCGGGGAGATCGGCGTCCGTCTCCCCTCGCGTGAAACAGATCACCTCGTGGCCGGCGGCGACGAGCTGTCTCGTGATCCCGGTCGAGATCAGCCCGGTGCCGCCGATGAGTAACACTCGCACGGGAGGAGGTGGCTCCCCGAACACTTAAACTCCGACGTCGGCGACACGAGAGAAGATTTATCACTTACTGACCAGTAAGTCAAGTCGTGGAACGAACGAGTTCGCAGAAACGTCCGTGGCTCGCGGCGCTGCTGGGCGCGCTCGTCATCGGCTTCGGGCACTTCTACATCCGCCGCTGGCGTCGCGCGCTCGGCTGGCTCGTCGCCGCTCTGGGGGTGAGCGTCCTGTTCGTCGACCAGTCGACGATCGAGGCGCTCGCGACGTTCTCCGGCGTCGACCCGCTGGCGGTCGCCCCGCTGTTCGTCGTCGGGGCGCTCAGCGTGATCGACGCGTACGTTCTCGCGCAGGCCCAGAACGCGATCGCGCGACGGACGCCGGAGCCCGACGGGACGCTCACGCACTGTCCCCACTGCGGGAACGAACTCGACGGCGACCTTGAGTTCTGTCACTGGTGTACGACGCGGATCGGCGAGGTCGAGGGCACGCCAGACGAGTAAGCGACCGCGACGCGGACCGCCGATCGCAGACCCCGATCGTTCTCAGTCGTCGACGCGCAGTACCGTGTCCACGTACTCCTCGGCGGTTCGCCGCGCGGTCGCCAGCGCGTCGGCGTCGTCCAGCACGACCGTCCGCGTCCGGGCGCCGTCGACGATCGTCATCAGCGCGCCGGCGGCGTGCTCCGGGTCGATGTCGTCGTCGAAGACCCCCTGTCGAATGCCGTCGGCGATCACCGTCCTGAGCATGTACCGGACGTACTCGTCGTTCTGTTCGAAGCGCTCCGCGAACGCCGCCTCGTACGGCGCCTGGCTGCGCATCTCGAGGATCGCCACCAGCAGATCGAGGTGGTCCTCGAGCTCGACGAGCAGCTGGTCGAGCAGCAGCGTCAGCCGCTCGTTGGGATCGGTCGTCTCGACCTCGTGGATCGTGTCCACGAACCGCTGGAGGATGTAGTCCAGAAACGCCGCCAGCAGCTCCTCTTTGGTGTCGTAGTGGTAGTGCACCGCGGCCGTGGACTTGCCGTACTCCTCGGCGATTCGCTTGATCGTCAGATCGGCGTACCCGTGTTCGCGGAGCGCGCTGTAGGTGGCGCGCAGGATCTCCTCTTCGGCGTCGGAGAAAGAGCGGTCCGGCGGATCTCCCATCACCTACAGCGTCGCCCCTGTCTCGGATAACAGTTGTGACCCGTTCGTCAGCGTTCGACCGCCGCCGTCGAACGGCGCGTTCGTCGCTCTCCGTGGGCGACCGACACCAACCGGAAGAACGAGATCGCGTTCCAAACTCTTTTGACTAACTAGTCAGTAAGTACGGTATCGACATGGACGACGAGCCGGCGGCCGAGATTCTCGACGCCGCGTATCTCGCCCTCTGCGAGCACGGGTACGCCGATCTCACGATACAGACCATCGCCGACGAGTCGGACCGGAGCAAAGCGACCGTTCACTACCACTACGACAGCAAGGCGGAGCTGCTCGCCGCGTTGCTCGACGAGCTCTACGAACGCTACGCCGACCGACTCGACGCCGCGGACGGCGACACCGCCCGACAGCGTCTCGACGCGCTCCTCGAGGTGTTGCTCGCGGACGAACCGCCGCTCGATGGGGAGTTCCACACCGCGATCCTTTCGGTGGCCGCGCGGGCGCCCCACGACGACGCGATGCAAGAGCGGGTCGCCGCGTTCGACCGGCGGCTGTTCGAGACGCTCCGAGAGGTCGTCGCCGTTGGCGTCGACGCCGGCGAGTTCGACGACGGCGTCGATCCGGGCGCCGCCGCCGAGCGGCTCGCCACGGCGATCAAGGGCGCCCAGCTGCGCCGATTTGCGGCCGATCGGTCGACCGGGCGCTGTCGCGACGCGATCGACGGGCTCGTCGAGACGCAGTTACAGCAGCCCGCTGTGGCGGAGGGCACCCGCCGATGAGTCTCCGCGAGCGCGTCGGCGCGTTGTTCAAAGGCCCCGAGGAGTTCGACCTGACCTCGGGCGACATCGGGAAGCCGCTGTTCTTCCTGGCGATGCCGATCGTCGTGACGAACCTGTTCCAGACCGCCTACAACCTGGCGGACACGTTCTGGCTCGGCCAGTACAGCACCGACGCGCTGGCGGCGATCAGCTTCGCCTTTCCGATGGTGTTCCTGCTGATCTCCTTCGGGATGGGGATCTCCGTCGCCGGGAGCGTGCTCGTCGCGCAGTTCACCGGCGCCGAGGAGGAAGCCGAAGCAGAGTACGCCGCCTCCCAGACCGTGACGTTCGCGCTGCTCGTGTCGGTGGTGCTGGGCGCGATCGGCTACGTCTCGGTCGGCGGATTCCTCGATATCATGGGCGCCTCGTCGGACGTGTTGCCGCTGGCGACCGACTACATGGAAGTGATCTCGTTGGGCCTGCTCTTCATGTTCGGCTTCTTCGTGTTCATCGCGCTGATGCGGGGCTACGGCGACACGATCACGCCGATGCTGGTGATGTTCGGCTCGGTCGTGCTCAACATCGTCATCGATCCGTTCCTGATCTTCGGGTGGTGGGTGTTTCCCGAGATGGGCATTCAGGGCGCGGCGGTCGCGACGGTGTTCTCCCGCGGGCTCGCGCTGGTCGTCGGCCTCGCGATCATGTTCCGGGGCGTCCGCGGCGTCCAGATCAACCTCCGGGACATGGCGCCCGACCTGACCTACCTGCGTCGCCTCGTCAGGATCGGGCTGCCGGCGTCGGTCGAGGGGATGGGCCGGGCGCTGTCGATGAACCTGCTGCTGTTCATCGTCGCGCTGTTCCCCGACCCCGTCGTGGCGGCCTACGGCATCGGGACGCGCGTGTTCTCGGTGATCTTCCTGCCGGCGATCGCGGTCGCGCGCGGCGTCGAGACGATGACCGGCCAGAACATCGGCGCGGGCAAGCCCGACAGGGCAGCCGAGGCCGCAGGATTAGCCGCGAAGACGCTGTTCGGCGTCCTCTCGGTCGCGGGCGTGCTCGTCTTTCTGGCGCCCGAACCGATCGTCTCGGTGTTCGTCGGCGCGGACCAGGCCAACGCCGATCGCGTCGTCGAGGTCGGGACGCAGTTCCTGCGCTACGTCGCGCTGACCTTCGGGTTCATCGGCATCATGCGGGCCTACACCGGGAGCTTCCGCGGCGCCGGCAAGACGCTGACCGCGGCGGCGATCTCCGTCGTGACGCTCGGCGTGATCCGCTTCCCGGTGGCGTGGTTCGGCGCCGACGCGATCGGCGAGTCGGGGATCTGGATCGCGTTCGCGGCCTCGAACGTCGTCGGCGCGACGATCGCCTACGCCTGGTACCAGCGGGGCACCTGGCGGGACGCCGATCTCACGGAGCCGGACGTCGAAATCGACGATGCGGTCGAGGTGTCGGCGACGGACGACTGAACAGCCATGTCACCGGAACAGGCACTCCCCGAGCGCCGGTCCGAGATCGAGGGGCGAATCGCAGATCGGATCGACGCCGCCGCGGGCGAGTCGCTGGCGGCAGAACTCTCGGCGGTTCCCGAGCGGGGCGATCGCTGGTACGGGCAGTTGCTCGTCGTCTCGTACGACGCGGTCGCGTCGGCGCCGAACGCCTCCGAACAACCGGACGACGCCGCCCTCGTCGCGGCGACGGCGATCGAGTTGCTTCGCGAGTACTGGGCGCTGCGCGAGCGGTTGGTGGTTCAACTCGACGAAGGCGCTCTCGATCGCTCCGAGGGCCAGTTGACGACCGGGCTGCTGGCGTCGGACTTTCTGTTCGCATCGGCGTACTCGACGCTCGGATCGCTCAGGGGCGAGCGCACGGCGGAGTGCGTCGAACGGTTCGCCAGCGGCGCCGAGTCGATCGTCGCGGCGTTCGGCGAGGACCCGCCCCGGTCGACGCTGCCGCCGGAGTCGTTCTGCGCGTTCGCGGACGCCACGACCGGCGCGCTCGGGCGCAGTGCAGCCGTCGTCGGCGCGACGCTGGCTGGCGCCGACGAGCCCGAGATCGACCGCTTCGCGACGGTCGGGCGCGGCGTCGCCGCAGTCCGGCGCGTCCCGTGGCTGAGCGGCGAAGATACCGACGCCTGCGTCGAGCCGTCGGCGCCCGACAACCCGCGGCTCCAGGAGTTCGCGACGCGCCGGCTCGACGAGGCCGAGCGGGCGCTCGACGCGCTGGCGGAGATCGCGACGGTCGACGAGCTGGCGGCGTTCGTCGACGCCGATCGCGTCGTCGAGCGATAACGGCGGCTGCGCGCGCTGCGTCACTCCGAAAAACGAGCGGTCGTCACGTCGGCGTCGACCCGCTAGAACATCCGGCCGTCTTCGTCGACGTCGTCCTGCATTGCGGGGTCCTGCTGATCCTCGACGTTCTGCATCACCCACTCGTCGTCCTCCGTGGACGTTCCCGTGGTTTCGTAGGCCGACATCCCCATCGACAGCAGCTCTTCGATCGCCTGTTCCCGGTTGAGAAACTCGCCCTGGTCGACCAGGCGGTCGATCTCGGTGTCGACGCGGTCGGGCAGGGAGACCTCGATGTTGGGCATGTGGCGAACTCGGGGAGTGATCGACGTAAATGCTTCGTCCGCCCCTGGGGATGGATCAGACGAGCCGATCACTCCCACGAGCGGTCGTCCAAGAACCCCCGGACGCGCGGCGCGAGCGCCGACCGGAGCGCCCCCTCGTCGACGCCGCCGTCGCCGAAGTGCTTCGCGGGGGCTTCCCGCGCGACGGCGTCGAGCGCGCGCTCGGTCACGGTCTCGGCTGTCACGCCGCGCCCCTGTTCTTCCAGCCGTCCGGCGAGTCGTTCGAGCCGTCGATCGGTGGCGTGGCGCTCGACCAGCGCGTCGGCCGACTCGGCGGGAGCGGGATCGCCGGCCGCAGACTCGTCCGCCTCCCGAAACTCGGGCGCGAGCAGCCGCGCGGCGCCGCCGGTCTTCGATCGCACGACGACGCCGGCCATCGGGCCGTCGTACCACTCCGAGGCCGGGAACTCGTAGGCGTCTGGGTCGAAGTCCTGCGCGCGCAGTTCCTTCCGGACGGCGTTGACCGGCGCCAGTCCCAGCCGGCGAAAGATCTGCTCGACCCGATCGGGAGGGAGGAATGACTTTTCGGTCGCCGACCAGACGTCGGTCCCCAGCACCGGCGGCGTGCGCGCCCAGTCGTAGTCGATCGACTTGCGGTGGGTCGCGACGCCGAAAAAGGTCACCGCCCCGACGTCGGCGACGGCGTCACGGAGCGCCTGCCGGTCGAGATTCTCGCGGACGTGCGCCAGCGCGTGCCGGTAGGGCAGCGGCGGGTCGCCCGGTTCGAACGCGCGCTCGCGGTCGCCGAAGCGGATCGCGCCGTCCTCCCGAAGTTGGAATCGAAGCGCGCCGCCGTCGACGTACTCCTGGAGCCAGAGGTGGCCGCCGCCGAGCAGCTCGTCGCGCATCTCGTCGATCGGGGGCAGCGGCGGGCGAGACTTCATTCGGCGCCCTCGCCGTCGGGATCGCCGCCGCTCTCGGTCTCGTCGCCCGTTTCGACGGGCCAGGTGACGCTGCCGAGGAACGGGACGCCGATCTTCTGTGCGGACCGCGAGATCATGTGTGCGCCCGTCGGTACGGTGAGGAACAGGAAGACGATGCCGATCAGCGACGGCATCCCCGCGCCGCCGGGACCGAAGTAAACGAACCCCGCGAGGAAGATCGCCGCGGTCCCGAGCGTGGTCGGCTTGCTCGTGGCGTGCATCCGGTTGTACACGTTTGGCAGGCGCAGCAGGCCGATCGTCCCGACGGTCAGGAAGAACACGCCGACGGCGACGAGCGCGACGATCGTCCACCGCTGTATCGGTCCTACCATCGGTCGTTCCCTCCGCGGGCTGTGGTCTGTCCTCGCATCTACTCCCTCCGTTCGATGATGTCTCCCTCGGTGACATACTTCGCGACCGTGACCGTCGACAGGAAGCCGATGATCGCGAGCACCAGGCTCACCGTGACGAACAGGCCGCGGCCGGTCTTGAGCGCGAACAGCACGGCGATGGCGACGACGTTGGTCGCGATGGCGTCGAGCGCGACGACCCGGTCGGGCACCGTCGGCCCGACGATCACGCGGTAGCCACAGAGCACGCAGAGCGCGCTGACGATCACGAGCCCGGCGTTCGCGGCCGTCGACACCAGCGGGTCAGCGGCCATCGCCGTCACCTCCGCGGTCGCCCGGGGTCCGGTCGCGGTCCCAGTTCTCGTCGCGCTGGCGACCGAGGTCCTCCAGCCCCTCGCTGTCGGTCACCGGCTCCGGCGGCACCTCCATCTCCGGCGGGTACACCGAGAACCCGGGCGAGGGGTCCTCGGGCGACAGTTCCTCGTCGAAGATCTCCAGCGCGTAGTCCTCCCAGGTGCGGATCGGCTCGACGATCGCCTCGGGATCCCGGCCGTCGATCACGTGGACGTACAGCGCGTTCTCCTCGGGGTCGTGGTCGAGCGTGATCGTCCCCGGCGTGATCGTGATGCTGTTGGCGATCGTCGTGACGCCGAGGTCGGTCCGCACGCGCAGCGGGATCAGGATCACCTCGGGCTCGATCGGCATGGTCGGCGCCAGCACCCGCCGGGCGACGTCGACATTCGCGACGACGACTTCGCGGAGGAACACCAGCACGAACAGCGCCGCGTAGGGGACCGAGCCCAACGTCCCGGTGAGGTCGATCCCCTCGGCGTAGAGTCGGCGGAACAGGTACGCCACCGGGAATCCGACGGCGGTCCCCAGCAGGAACTGGCCGACCAGCGGGTCGAGCGCCAACTCGACGCCGCGGACGACCACCCAGAGGACGCCGAAGGCGAGCCCGGCGACCGGCCATCTCCGGATCACGGCGGCTCACCTCCGCCGTGACCGTAGTCGCCGGACATCACGGCGGCTCACCTCCCGTCGGCGCGACAACGTCGACGTACGCGCCCCGATCCAGCGCGGCGACGGCAGCGTCGCTCGCGAACCGGTAGACCGGGTCGAAGGCGACGCCGACGGCCAGGATCGCGACCGCCATCGCGGCGACGACGGCGACCTCGCGCCGGTCGACGGCGGCGCCGGCGACCATCGGCGTCCGGGCGCCCCAGAAGCAGGCGTTCCAGGCGCGAGTCGCGTAGACGATCGTCAGCACGGCGCCGGCGAGCAACACGGCGAGCGCGACGGCGGGCGGCCAGACCGCGCCGCCGTTCCTGACGACGAGCCCGAGCCAGTCGCTGGCGACGCCGAAGGTCAGGAACTTCCCGAAGAAGCCCGCGAGCGGCGGGATGCCGATCAGCGAGAGGCCGCCGACGAAGAAGGCGCCAGCTAGCGTCGGCGATCGACCGGCGAGCCCGCCCAGGTCGGCCAGCCGGTTCGTGCCGGTCGCCGAGCGGACGGCGCCGGTCGCCATGAACAGCAGCCCCTTCGCGAGCGCGTGGTGGAGCGCGTACACCAGCGCGGCCGCGATCGCGAGTCCGCGGAGCGAGGTCGCGGGATCGACGCCCGAGGGCGCCGGGTCGGCCGCAGCGGCGACGGCGATCGGGATCGCGATGAAGCCGACCTGTCCGATGCTGGAGTACGCCAGCAGCTCGTCTAAGGTGTCCCGCGCGACGGCGCCGAGCCCGCCGACGAGCACGCTCGCGATCCCCATCGCCATGAGGACCGGCGCGAACACCGCCAGCGCCGAGTCGCCGGTGATTCCTGGGAGCTCGACCGCGAGGTCGGCCGCCGCGAACACGGTGAAATACAGCCGGACGATCGCGTACAGTCCGACCTTCTTGGTGACGCCCGCGAGCATCGCGGTGACCGGCAGCGGCGCCGCGCGGTAGGCGTCGGGCACCCAGAACTGGAACGGCACCAGCCCCGCCTTCAGCCCGAACGTCGCGAGCAGCAGCCCGCCGAGTCCGACGACCGGGGCGGGATCGACGCCGTACACCGCGGGAGCCGCGAGCCGACGGGCCATGTCGGCCATGTTCAGCGTTCCCGTCGTGGCGTAGAGGCCGCCGATCGCCAGCAGCATGACGACGCTGCCGATCACGTTCAGCGTCAGGTAGCGAAACGCCGCCGCGGTGTGGGTGGCGCCGCCGTAGAACACGACGAACACGTAGCTCGCGAGCAACATCACTTCGAACCAGACGAACAGGTTGAACAGGTCGCCCGTGAGAAAGGCGCCCGAGACGCCGAGCAACAGGCAGTGGAAGAGGGGATGGTAGAACGCCCGCTGGTTCGCCCGGTCGACGTAGACGACCGAGAACGCGACCGCGGCGAGCCCCACGGCCGCGGCGATCGAGAGCATGAACGCCGACAGCGCGTCGGCGACGAGCGTGATCCCGATCGGGGCTTCCCAGCCGCCGAGCTGGTAGGCCGCGGCGCCGGGCGCCCCCGGTCCGAGCACGACGCCGTAGGTCAGCCAGGCAACGCTCGCCGCGTACGCCAGCGCGACGCCGACGCTCGCGACGCGCTGGACGCGCGGGCGGCGTCGCAGCGCGAGCAGCCCGACGATCCCGACCAGCGGGACCAGGATCGGCGCGACGACGAGTTGCGCCGTCACGGCAGCTCACCCACGTCCATCGTTCCGTTCTCGGCGTGCACGCGAAATGTCAGCGCGAGCGCGAACGCCGTCGTCCCGAAGCTGATCACGATCGCCGTCAGCACCAGCGCCTGCACGACCGGGTCGGCCGTCGCCGGCGTCTCGGCGCCGTGTCCAGCCAGTATGGGAACCGTGTCGCCGTCGCCCGCGACGACGCCGCCCACCGAGACGAGGTAGACGTTCGCCGCCTGCGAAATCACGGCGATCCCCCAGACCACCCGGAGGAGATCCCGCCGGAGCAGCAGGAACGTGCCCAGCGCGAACAGCGCGCCGACCACGAGCGCGAGCGCCAGGCTCATTCGGCGCCCACCACCGAGAGGATCGTCAACAGCCCGCCGACCACCACGAGGTAGACGCCGACGTCGAACGCCAGCGCCGACGCGAGGTGGATATCGCCGTAGATCGGCACGCCGTATATCGTCCAGTGGTCCTGCGTCAGGAACGGCTCGCCGAACGCCAGCCCGCCGAGGCCGCTGCCGACGGCCAGCGCGAGGCCGAGCACGAACGTCCGCAGGTACGCTTCGACCGACCGGTGCTCGAACATCCCGGCCCCCGACTCGACGTCGCGGCCGAGCACGCCGATCTCCAGGTAGTCCAGCCCGTAGGCGACGTAGATCAGCGCGAACGCCGCGGTCGTCAGGACGCCGCCGACGAACCCGCCGCCCGGCAGGTTGTGCCCCTGCAGGAGCAGCGAGATCGCCACGACGAGCACGATCGGCACCACCACCCGGACGGTCGTTTTCATCACGACCGTCGTCACGGCGACTCACCTCGGCGTCGCATCGTGAGCAAGACCAGCACCGACAGCGCGGCGATCGAGATCACGACGATCTCGCCGAGCGTGTCGAACGCCCGGAAGTCGGTGAGGATCACGTTGACGACGTTCGCCCCGCCGCCCCCGGGAACCGCCCGGGAGACGTACTCGCGAGCGAGGTCGGTCGGCGGCGCGTCCCCGCCCCGAGCGGTCACGAGCACGGTCAGCGCCGCCACGGCGCCGACGCCCAGCGAGAGCGCGGCGTCCCGCGCGAGCACGCCGGGGTGGGCCTCGGCGTAGAACGCCGGCAGCTCTTCGAGCACGAGCAGGAAGATCAGCAGGACGAGCGTCTCGACGACGAGCTGGGTCAGCGCGAGGTCGGGCGCGCTCGCGAGGATGTAGAAGATCGCGACCATGAACCCGAGGATCGACAGCGTGAGCACGCCCGCGACGTGGGACGGCGCGATCGTCACGGCGACGGCTGCGACGATCGCGACCAGCAGGACGAGCACCATCGCGGGCGTCGCGCCGGCACCGTCGATCGCGGGGACGGCGGCGCCGGTCGCCGCGTACCCGATCAGCGCCAGCGCGCTCGCGGCGGCGACGGCCCAGGCGGCGTACGTCCGGAGCAGGCCGTTGTTGACGACGGCGTCGAGCCGGACGCTCGCGGTTTCGGTCAGCGTGAGCCAGTAGTCGTAGAGCCAGGCGGGTCGCGGCGTCACGCGCAGCTCGTTGAGCAGCTCGATCCGGCGGCAGATCCCGCGCTCGAAGGGATAGGCCGCGACGCCGCCGCCGATCGAGAGCGCCGACATCGCGACCGGCACCGAGAGGTAGGTCGGCAGCCCGACCGCGACGTCTGTCGGCGTGGCCGCGGCGGCGTCGACGCCCCGCTGGACCGCGGCGTTGACCGCGAGCTGCGGATCGATGCTGACCGCTCCCGCCAGCAGCGCGAGGACGGCCGGCGGCGCCACCAGCGCCGCGGGCGCCCGGCCCAGCCCGCCGACCGCGGCGGGGCGCTCGCCGACGAAGATCGAGAGGAACTTCAGCGAGTACAGGACGGTGAAGACGCTCGCCAGCACGGCGACAGCGGGGTAGAGCCACGCGAGCGCGCCGTCGGCGTGGACCGCGGTTTCGTAGGCAGCCTCGAACAGCAGCTCCTTCGAGTAGAAGCCGTTAAAGGGCGGAATCCCCGCCATGCTCAGCCCGGTGATCCCCGCGATCGCGGCGGTGACCGGCAGCTCCCGCCAGAGCCCGCCGAGCCTGTCGATCCGGCGCGATCCGGCTTCGTGGGCGACGATCCCGGCGACCAAGAATAGGGCGGCCTTGAACAGCGCGTGGTTCAGCAGGTGGAACACGCCAGCTTCGGCGCCGTAGTGGTTGGCGAAGCCGAAGCCCGCGACCATCAGCCCGAGGTGGCTCGCCGTCGAGTACGCCAGCAGCTGCTTGAGGTCGGTCGAGACGACCGCGAGGGCGGCGCCGACGAGCATCGTCGCCAGTCCGAGCGTCGCGAACAGCAGCGTCCACTCCGCTCCGAGCAGCACCGGTCGCAGGCGGCCCAGCAGGTAGACGCCGACCTTCACCATCGTCGCCGAGTGGAGAAACGCCGACACCGGCGTCGGCGCCACCATCGCGTTGGGCAGCCAGAAGTGCAGCGGCACCTGCGCCGATTTCGAGCCGGCCGCGACTGCGACCAGCCCGAGCACGGGCACGAAGAGGCCCTGCTCGCGCAGCGCGGCCTGCATCGCCTCGGAGTTCCGGAGCATCCCGACCAGGTCGAACGCGCCGACGCCGGCGACGCCCGCCGCGGCGATCGACAGCAACAGGACGGCCACGAGCAAAAAGAGGCCGCCCCCGACGGTGACGATCATCGCCATCCGCGCGGAGTAGCGCGCTTCCTCCTCGGCGTCGTGGTGGCCGATCAGGACGAACGACGCGAGGCTCGTCAGCTCCCAGAACAGGAACAGCGCGATCAGGTCGCCCGCGAACGCGACGCCGAGGATCGAGCCCATAAAGGCCAGCAGCGTCGCGTAGTACCGCGCCAGATTCCCCTCGCCGTGCATGTAGCCCGCCGAGTAGACGAACACGAGCACGCCGACGCCGCTGGCCAGCCCGGCGAACAGGAGCGCCCAGCCGTCGACGTAAAAGCGCAGCGCGACGTCGAGCGACGGGACCCACGGGACGCCGACCGCGCCCTCGGCGCCCCGCTGGGTGACAACCAGCGCGAAGCAGGCGAGCGCGATCGCGGCGCCGACGTAGCCGGTCCGTTCCCCGAGCGCTCGGTAGACCAGCGGCGTCAGCGCCGCCGCGACGAAGGGGAGCGCTACCGCCGCGGCGACGACGATCAGCTCCGGGGCCATTGGGTTCGGCATCCACGACGCGCGACGTAAGCGTGTGCGTGAGACGGCGTCCCGAGGGTGGCGTCCGTGCGATCACGCCCCGCCCTGAGCGACGGCGCACACGGGCGTCGCCGCGACCCGCGCTTTAATGTGGCGACGGTGCGCAGGATCGACCGATCGAATGGCAGGCGACGACTCGCAGTCGGGCGTCCGGGCGGCAACCGAAGACGATCCTCGAACCGAGGACGAACTGCTCGATCGCGCACGCGAGTACGCCGCCGCGGTCGACCTCGACGTCGATCTCGACTCGGTCTCGTGGGGAGTCTCCCGGCGCGCCAAGCGCCGGGCGGGTGCGGCCGTCTACCACCGCGCCGAGGAGTCGGTGACGATCCGGCTGACGTGGGCGGCCTACCGCTCGTTCGGCTGGGACGAGTTCACCGACGTGATCCGCCACGAACTCGTCCACGCCTGGGAGTTCCTGGAGCACGGCGAGTCGGGTCACGGCGAGCGCTTCCGGGCGAAGGCAGACGCGGTCGGCGCGTCGCGGCACTGCCCGTCCTTTTCCGTGCCGCGATTGCAGTTGCTCTGCACGGAAACGGGCTGCGACTGGACGGTCGACCGGTTCAAGGCCTCGAAGACGGTGACGAAGCCGGAGGAGCATCGCTGCGGCGCCTGCGGCTCGCGCTACGTCGTCGAGCACGTCGACACGGGCGAGCGCTGGCGGACGAGCAGGGGGTACGAGGGCGCGCGAGAACGGATCGGCGAGGAGTGGTGAGCGGGCCGGCGGTCTCGGCGTCCGTCGATCGCCGCGCTACGCGGCCGACGCCGACGCGTCCGCGCCACCGCCGAGCCGACGCCCGGCCGCGGCGCCCGCGACGGCCGCGAGCGGAACTGACAGCGTCAGCCCGACCGCGACCAGGACGTGCTGGACCGTCCCGCTTCCTGCTGCCGTCTCCGAGATCGACGAGTTCATCCACCCGACGGCGACGCCGAAGATGAGCCCGCCGACCGCGTAACCCGTCAGCACGTCGCCCGCGGTGTACTCGCCGGCGCTCGCGAGGTTGCCGGCGGTGAGCCCGGCGAGCAGCGGCGTCCCGATCACCGCCGTCGCGTACCCGGCGGTGGCGGCGAGATCGCCCGATCCGGCCTCGGTCGACGACTGCACGAACAGCGCGAGGACGTACGCGACGACGCCGAACGTCCCCAGCGCGTAACCGGTCAGCAGCGTCGTCCCGTCGAGTTCCACGTTAGCAAGTCCCGAGGCCATGTCGAAATGTCTTCGGAACGCTATAATAAAATTTCCATTAGTTCCTTCGGGCTGGCGTCGTTTCAGCGTCGTACCGGACGATCTGCAACAAATCGTGGAGAAAAATTAGTTGAATTTGGAAATAATACGCGATCCCTCGGAAGAATAAATAGAATAACCGTGATAGTCTCGGCATCCAAAATACTAGCCGATGCGTTTAAACACATATCCGAGAAACATATCACAACCATGGCAGTAAACGGAGATTCACTTTGCCAACTCTCCAGCGGCGTCTCTGGTCTCGACTCTCTCCTCAACGGCGGATTCGTCGACGAGCGGCTATATCTCGTCCTCGGCGCGCCCGGCACCGGAAAGACGACGCTCGGGATGGAGTTTCTGCGAGCCGGCCTCGACCAGGGGGAGACGGTTCTGCTGATCCACGGTGAAGAGTCGAAGCAAGGTCACCTCGCGAACGCAGCACAGCTCGACATCGATCTGACGGAGGCGGAGTTCTTCGATATCGGTCCCAGGTCGGAGTTCTTCACTAACTCGCGGTCGTACGATGTCGTCGATCCTGCGGACCTCGAGGACGATTCGCTGATCGACGACATTCACGGTACTATCGACGATCTCGACCCTGATCGCGTCCTCATCGACCCGATCACTCAGTTTCAGTACCTCGAACCGACCGACTACCAGTTCAGAAAGCGTATCATCTCGTTCGCCCGGTTCCTCAAGGATCGCGGGACGACAGTCCTGATGACCAAGACGCCCGACGCGCAGTTCGACGAACAACTGAAGTCGCTCAGCGACGGCGTCGTCGCGCTCGAGCACGGGGACGAGGGCCGTCGCATCGAAGTTCCGAAGCACCGCGGCGTCGGGCAGCACGACGGCACCCACGGGATGGAGATCCGGGACACCGGGTGCTTCGTTTATCCGGCGATACGTCCCCAACAGCACTCACGGTCGTTCGCCCCGACCAAACTCACCTCGGGAATCGACGGGCTCGACGACTTGCTCGGCGGGGGCATCGAACAGGGGACCGTCACCATCGTCAGCGGTCCCTCCGGCGTCGGCAAGACGACAGCCGTCACCGAGTTCCTCGAGTCCGCGGCGGCCGACGGCGACGGCGCGCTGGCGTACCTCTTCGAGGAGTCGCTCGAAACGTTCACGTACCGCTCCGAGAACCTCGGCATCCCGATCACAGAGCGTCGCGACGACGGCGCGTTGACCATCGAGGCAGTCGCACCCTCGGTTCGGTCGCCCGAGGAGTTCGCACAGAAGATCCGCTCACAGGTCGAATCCCGAGACCTCGATCTGGTCGTCATCGACGGGATCCAGGGCTACAAAACCACGATCAAGGGCGGCGTCGACGATGTAAACCTCCGGAGACGGCTGCACGCGCTGGCGACGTATCTCACGAATATGAACGTCTCGGTGCTCCTCGTCGACCAGCAACACGAGGTGACGGGGGTGCCCCAGCCGACGAGCGCAAACGTCAGCTACCTCGCGGACAACATCATCTACCAGCAGTTCGTCGAGATCGAAGGCGAGTTACAGCGCGTACTAGGTGTGATAAAAAAGCGGGTCGGGAACTTCGAAACGATTCCGCGGCGGTTTACGATCGACTCGGACGGCCTCTCGGTCGGCGATCCGATGACGGGGTATCACGGCGTCATTACGGGGCTTCCCGAGCGAAGCGAAAACGCCGCCAAACACGACTGATCGACGACGATGGTCGAGATCCAGTTGCTGTTCGAGGGCGAGGGCAACCGCCGCGCGCTCTCATCGGTGGTCGACGAGCATTACACGCCCGTTGTCGACGAGGAGTTCCGGAACTGTGACCTCTACCTCGTCGACGAGGCCGCGTTTCCGAAGTACCGCGACGCGCTGAAGGAGCAGAAACACGAGCAGCAACCGGTGTTCTGTCCGGTCGTGCTGGTTCGTCGCGACCGAGCGCCGATCAACGTCAGCATTCCCGACCCGGTCGAGAACGATCCGCCTCTCCTGGTTAACGCGGTCGTCGAGGCTCCCATCAAGAAGCAGACGCTGTTTCGTACATTTACGAATCTCCTGTCGCGGCGAGACCAGAGCGAGGCCCTCACCGACGAGCTCCGCGATAGGAACGAACGTCTCGAACAGTTCGCGAGCACGTTACGCCACGAACTTCGCAATCCGCTGAACGTGCTCGACGGGTACCTCGACCGCGCGCGAGATCGGAACACCGACGAAGCGTTCGATGTCTGTCAGGAAGCGACCGATCAAATGAAGCAGTTGCTCGAAGATACGCTGCTCATCATCGAGGGCGACGACGTGGACACCGATCCCGAGCCGGTGGACCTGGCTGCGGTGTGTGACGGCTCCTGGGACGTCGTCTCGGCCCAGAACGCCAGTCTCGAGATCGCCGCATCGAAGCAGATACTCGCCGACGAGGTCCGGCTCAAGCAACTTCTCGAGAACCTGTTTCGCAACGCGGTCGAGCACGGCGGACCGGACGTCACCGTCACGGTCGGCGGCACGGACGACGGGTTCTACGTCGAAGACGACGGTCCCGGTATCCCCGAAGACGAACGCGAGTCCGTGTTCGAGGAGGGGTACTCCGGATCGAGCGCGGGGACGGGAATCGGACTTGCAGTGGTGCGGGCGGTGGCGGACGGACACGGCTGGTGCGTTCGGATCACGGAGAGCGGTGCGGGCGGCGCCCGGTTCGAGATCGCCGACGTCGTTCGCTATCCGGCGACCGATTGGGAGTGACCGCGCTGCACCGGTCGCCTATCGGAACGACCAATCGATTCCGCGCGCGTCTTCGGGCGGCGCGAGCGGACTCGTCGGCAGATCTGATCCCACGTCCGGGTCGTTGTACGCCCGGGGCGCGACGTCGTTCGGGCCATCGGGATAGAACAGCGAGGCCAGCGCCTGGATGTGCTGGCGCCCGACGCCGAGCTCGAACTGGCCGCCACCGTACAGCGTCATCCCGCGTTCCTGTGCGTGCTCGATCGTCTCGAACAGCGACTCGACCGAGCCGAACCGGGAGGGCTTGACGTTGAGCCACTCGGGCTCCCACGGGAGAGTCTCGACGTCGTCGAGGCCGTGGATCGGCGCGTCCCAGCTCACCCGGTCGGCGGCGTCGTCGACGATCGGGCGCGTCTCGTCGGTCAGCGCCGGGTCCTCGATCACGGCCTCCGGGAACGACTCGATCAGCAGTTCGTACAGCCCCGGATCGGGCGCCTGGTCGACCTCGGTCCCCTCGTAGTGGCCCTTCAGGTCGAGGATGCGGACGGCGCCCGAGTCGGCGAGCTCCGCGACGATCGACTCGGTCCAGTCCGAGGTGGGATCGAGCTTGAACTGCAGGTTCGGGTCCGCTTCGCGCAGCGCGTCGATCCGATCCAGCGTCGGCGGGTCGCCCAGCCGCGTGCTCGCGACGAAGCTGACGGGATCGTACGTTCGGTCGAGCGCGTCGGCAAGCGTCAAGTCACTCTGCTTCAGCGCGAGATCGAGCGCGGCCGACTCGACGCCCCAGCGGCGGTAGTTCCGGAACTCCGAGCGGTCGGGCGCGCCGGCCGGGAACAGATCCATCTCGCCCACGAGTTGCGAGAACTCGTCGAACTCGTACGTTCCGGCCAGGTCGAGATCGGCGTCGCCCTCGACGAGCGCGTGGTGGTGCTCGGCTTCGTAGGTGACGTCCTCGCCGCGCCCGACGGCGCCGTCGCCGCGCAGCTCGAAGACGGTCGTCGTCCGGACGAACCCGCTGGAGGTGTCTCGCTCGCGGAGCGACAGGTCGTAGTCGTCGACGACCACCTCGAGGTCGGCGACGGCGTCGTAGATCGCCATACCGGATCGACGGGCGCCGGAAGTATAGTGACTGTGTCGGCCGATCCGTTTGCCGCTGCCGGAGCTGTTCCCGGACGCCGACAGCCGGAGAGCAGAACCGCTAGTGTGAGGTATATGTTGAACGACCACGAAGAATGACGCGGCATGAAGAAACTCATCAACGAGCCGGAGGACGTGGTCGACGAGATGCTCGACGGAATGGTGGCGGCGCACCCCGACCGACTCCGACGCCTCGACGGGCAGGAGGTACTCGTGCGGGCGGACGCGCCGGTCGACGGGAAGGTCGGCGTCGTCTCGGGCGGGGGGAGCGGTCACGAGCCGACACACGCCGGCTACCTCGGCGAGGGGATGCTCGACGGCGCGGCGGCGGGCGAGGTGTTCACCTCGCCGACGGGCGACCAGCTCAACGAGATGATCGAAGCCTGCGACGGCGGCGAGGGGGTGCTGTGCGTCGTCAAGAACTACGAGGGCGACGTGATGAACTTCGACACGGCCGCCGAGATGGCCGACATCGAGGGCGTCGACGTAGAGCAGGTGGTGGTGAACGACGACGTCGCCGTCGAGGACTCGCTGTACACGTCGGGACGCCGCGGCGTCGCGGGGACGATCCTCGTCCACAAGGCCGCCGGCGCGAAGGCCGCGCAGGGCGCCGACCTCCAGACGGTCGCCGAAACCGCCGAAAAGGTGATCGACAACGTCGGCACGATGGGGATGGCGCTGACCTCCTGCGTAACCCCCGAAAAGGGCGAGCCGACGTTCGATCTGGGCGACGACGAGATCGAGCTCGGCATCGGCATCCACGGCGAGCCCGGCACCGAGCGAACCGAGACGATGAGTGCCGACGAAGTGACCGAACACCTGACCGAGCGGGTGCTCGACGACCTCGAACTCGACGACGGCCAGGAGGTCGTCACGATGGTCAACGGGATGGGCGGGACGCCGCTGATGGAGCTGTTCGTCGTCAACCGTCGGCTGCAAGAGCTGATGGACGACGAGGGGCTGGACGTCTGGGACGCCTGGGTCGGCGACTACATGACCTCGCTGGACATGGAGGGCTGCTCGATCACGGTCTGTGCGGTCGACGAGGAGCTCAAGGAACTGCTCGCCGCGCCGGCCGACACGCCGGCGATGACGGTCCAGGAGTGACGCCGGGATCGCGGCCGGCGACTTACCGGAGCACAAACGCTTTACCGGCACGCGGACGGGTATCCGATCATGGCAGACGCTGACACGCAACGCGAGGCGGTCCGGGCGGCCGCCGAGAACGTCGCCGACCGGTTAGAGGACGAGAAAGAGTACCTGACCGACCTCGACTCGGCGATCGGCGATGCCGACCACGGGGCCAACATGAGCCGCGGGTTCCGCGCCGCGGCCGACGCCGTGGCCGACGCCGACGACGCCGAGCCGTCCGATCTGGTCAAGCAGGTCGGGACGACGCTGATCTCGGAGGTCGGCGGCGCGTCGGGCCCGCTGTACGGCGGCTCGATCATGAGCGCCAGCCAGACGTTCGCCGAGGATGGGATCACCGCCGAGACGAGCGTCGACTTCGCCGAGGCGTACCTCGACAAGGTGAAAGATCGGGGCGACGCCCGGATCGGCGCCAAGACGATGGTCGACGCGCTCACGCCCGCGGTCCACACCTACAAGAAGTCGATCGAGCAGGACGACCTGCCGCCCCTGGAAGCCCTGGGGAAGGCCGTCGACGCGGCCGAGCGCGGCGTCGAGTTCACGGTGCCGATCCGCGCCGAGAAGGGCCGGGCCTCCTACCTGGGCTGGCGGTCGGTCGGCCACCAGGATCCCGGCGCGACGTCGACGCTGTACATCATGGAGGAACTACTCGCGACCGCCGAGGAGTACCTGGAGGGCGACGTCGAACGCGACGCGACGGCGGTCGAGCAACCCGACGAGGATCCCTCCGACGTCGCGGAGGACGGAGCCGCGGACGACGACGAGGGAGGCGAGTGATGATCGGTCTCGTGATCGTCTCCCACAGCGCGACCGCGGCCGAAGGGATCTGCGAGGTCGCCGCGGAGATGGGCGGCGACGCGCCGATCGAACCAGCCGGCGGCGACGACGGCGAGATCGGCACGAGCGCGCCCGCGATCGAGGACGCCATCGAGGCGGCGGACGACGGGGACGGCGTCGTCGTGCTGGTCGATCTCGGCAGCGCCGTGATGAACGCCGACCTCGCCGTCGAGATGTCGGACGCCGACGCCGAGATCGCCGACGCGCCGATCCTGGAGGGCGCGGTCAACGCCGCCGTCGAGGCGACGAGCGCGAAGGCGACGCTCGACTCGGTCGTCGAGCGCGCCGAAGAAGCCCGCGACTACCGGAAGCTCTCCTGACGCCGCGGCCGGAGATCTCGACGCGGCGTCCGCGACGTCCCGGCACGGCGTCCGCAACGTCCTGGCGCAGCGTCCCGGCCTCCTGGCGCGGTCTCCGCGGCGGCGATCGGCGCCGCCTCGCCGGCTTTTATGACCGCTGGCCGAACATATTCCCGCGAACATCCTTTCGGCGGACAGTCCAACGCCCCCGCAATGGCTTCGACGACGCAGCTGGCGCTGAGCGCGACGATGGCGGCGTTCCTGATCGTCGTGGCGCTCTGGCTTCAGCGGATCGGGGGCTGGCGGACGTACGGACCGACGACGACCGGCTCCGGGGCCGGTAGCTACGGCGACGCGGGCGGCGAGACGGCCGGCGAGACGGCGAAACCGGGCGGGCTGGCGCGCTGGCTCACGACGGTCGATCACAAGGACATCGGGCTGCTGTACGGCACGTTCGCCGTGCTGGCGTTCGCGTGGGGCGGCATCGCCGTCGTGATCATGCGCCTGGAGCTGGTCACCCAGACCTCGACGCTGATCGGCGCCTCGACGTACAACGTCCTGATGACGACCCACGGCATCACGATGCTATTCTTGTTCGGGACGCCGATCCTGGCGGCGTTCGCGAACTACCTCGTCCCCCTGCTGATCGACGCCGACGACATGGCGTTCCCGCGGATCAACGCCATCGCGTTCTGGCTGCTCCCGCCCGCGGCGCTGTTGATCTGGGGCGGCGTGCTGCTCGGCCCGTTCGTCGAGGGGATCGCCGGCGCCCAGACGTCCTGGACGATGTACCCGCCGATGTCGATCGAGAGCTCGATCCAGGGGACGCCCGGCGGGACGCCGAACCCCGGCGCCGACCTGATGATGCTGGGACTGCACCTCTCGGGGATCTCGGCGACGATGGGCGCGATCAACTTCGTCGCGACCATCTTCACCGAGCGCGGCGAGGACGTGGGGTGGCACAACCTCGATATGTTCTCGTGGACCGTGCTCGTCCAGTCTGGGATCATCCTCTTCGCGTTCCCGCTGCTGGGCAGCGCGATCCTCATGTTGCTCGCCGACCGGAACCTCGGGACGGTGTTCTTCCAGGTCGAGGGCGGCGGGCCGATCCTCTGGCAACACCTGTTCTGGTTCTTCGGCCACCCCGAGGTGTACGTGCTCGTCCTGCCGCCGATGGGGATCGTCAGCTACGTGCTGCCGAAGTTCACGGGTAGAAGGCTCTTCGGGTTCAAGTACGTCGTCTACTCGACGCTGGCGATCGGCGTCCTTTCGTTTGGCGTCTGGGCCCACCACATGTTCGCCTCGGGGATGGACCCGCGCCTCGAATCGGCGTTCATGGCCGTCTCGCTGGCGATCGCGCTGCCCAGCGCGGTGAAGGTGTTCAACTGGACGACGACGCTGGTTAACGGTAGGATACGGACGACCGTACCGCTTTTGTTCTGCGTCGGGTTCGTGTTCAACTTCATCATCGGCGGCGTCACCGGCGTGTTCGAGGCCGCGATTCCCGTCAATCAGGTGCTCCACGAAACGTACCACGTGATCGGGCACTTCCACTACGTCATCATGGGCGCGATCGCGTTCGCGGTCTTCGCGGCGATCTACTACTGGTTCCCGCTCGTCACGGGGCGGATGTACCAGCAGCGGCTCGCCAAGTGGCACTTCTGGCTCACGATGGTCGGCACCAACGTCACGTTCTTCCCGATGATCATCCTGGGCTACGGCGGGATGCCCCGCCGGTACGCGACGTACGACCTGCCGGTCGGGCCCGCGGACTACTTCGCCGACCTGCACGCCGTGGCGACCGTCGGCGTCCTGATCCTGACGGCGGGCCAGCTCGTGTTCCTCTGGAACCTCGTGACCTCGTGGCTCGAAGGCCCCCGCGTCGACGACGACCCGTGGAACCTCGAGGACGAGCCGACCGTCGCCCGCGAGTACCGCTGGTTCCGACGCCAGCGCGAGACCGCGCTTGCGGACGGCGGCGAGACGCCGGATGCCGGAGACGCCGCGGCGTCCGAGTCGGACGAAGCATCCGGTTCCGAAAGCATTCAGGACAGCTGACGATGCCGACACTCACCGCGGCGTCTCGGTGCCCCACTGATCGAGCGCGGCGCGGAGTTCGGGGTGATCGTCGGCGTACGTCTCCGGATCGACGCCCTCGACCGCGGCGTCGATCGCCTGCCGGAGTGCCTTCGCGCCGGCGTGGGTGCCGTCGGGGTGGCCGTGGACGCCGCCGCCGATCTGGACGCAGATGTTCGTGCCGAGCCGATCGACTAGTTCCGGGAGCAGCCCCGGATGTAGCCCGCCCGACGCGGTCGGCAGCACGTCGGTCAGCCCGTGGCAGTCGCCGTAGAGCCACTCGTTGATCCCGACGGTGTCCTCGTTCTCCAGCTTGCCGAGGTCGGCCGTCCCGGTGTGGATCTGGTCGACGCCGCAGAGGCGGGCGATCTGGGCGAGCACGCGCATCGAGACGCCGTGGGTGTCGATCCGGTCGAACGCGGCGTGCATCGCACGGTGGGCGTGGATCGCCAGCCCGTGTTCTTCGGCGCGCTCGCGGAGCGTCTGGACGCCGGCCCAGCCGACCGTGACGACGTCGACCATCACGTACTCGCCGCCCTGCTCGGCGACGCGGTCGGTCCTGCGGAGCATATCCTCGGTTTCGGCGGTGACGTTGATCAGGTAGCTCTTTTTCTCGCCCGTTTCTTCCTCCGCTCGATCGCGCGCCTCCAGACTCCCGACCAGCCGGTCCTCGAACCGGTTGAACGACTGGTCGGTCAGGTTCTCGTCGTCTTTCAGCAGGTCGACGCCGCCGGTCCAGGCGTCGTAGCCCACCTGAACGTGCTGGTCGGTCGAGAGCCCGACCTTCGGCTTCGGCACGGTCGCGGTGATCGGCCGGTCGCCGGCGTCGAAGATCTCCTCGCGAACCGACGTGCCGAACTGCGGCCCCGGAAAGCTCGTCGCCAGCGCTTCGGGCCACTCGCAGTCGAGCAGCCGGATCCGCTCGACGGCTTTCATCCCCATGATGTTGCCCGCGATGCAGGAGAGGATCTGGGGCATGTTGCCGAACTCGAACAGCTCGGCGGGGTAGGCGACTCGGATCCGTCCGTCGTCGCCGAGCTCGAACGTCGTCGCGCTCAGGTCAGTGATCGACCCTTCGACCTGGAGTTCGGCCCACGTGCCGTTCGAGCTCTCCGAGGCGACCCGGCTCCCGGCGGCCGCCAGATCCATGTCCGCGGCGGGCTCGACGTAGAACTCGCAGACCAGATCTTCGACGTCGGGCTCGTAGGACAGGTCCAGGAAGTCCTCGTAGGTTATTCCGGTCATCCATTGGTAACTATTGGCATACTGGAGTAAATACTCACCGGCGACCCGGTCGGCGGCGGGCGCTTATGGCGTCTCGCCGCGTATCTCGTCGTATGGGGGACGATATCGCGGTCCGTCCGGCGACGGCCGACGACCTCGCCGCACTTCGCGGAGTGGCGCGCCGCGCCTGGGAGGCGGCCTACGCCGACACGTTCGATCCGGCGACGATCGACGAGTTGCTGGAGCGGGGGTACGCCGACGAGGTGCTCGAGGAACTGGTCGACGCCGACAACGCCGCGTTGCTCGTCGCCGTCGACGAGGACGTGATCGGCTACGCCGGCGCGGTCGAGGCCGACGAGGAGCCCGCCGCGGACCTGAACGTCTACGTCGATCCCGATCGGTGGGGACAGGGCGTCGGTGCACAGCTACTCGAAGCGACCCGCGAGCGCCTCGCGGACAGCGGCGTCGAGCGCGTGAGCGACTACGTGCTCGCGGAAAACGAGGTCGGCAACGCGTTCTACGCGGCCCACTTCGACCGGGTCGACGAGCGGCAGGTCGAGATCGACGGCGAAACGCACGACGCCAACGTCTACGAGGCACCGCTCGGATAGGCGTCCGCGTAGCGCCCTTCCCGCGGGGTCGCTACTCGACGGTCGGCACCGGCACGGCGTCGAGCACCTCGTCGACGAGGACGGCCTTCGAGACCCCGTCGACCTTCGCGTCGGGCGTCAGCACCAGCCGGTGGGCCATCACGGGTTGGGCGACGCGCTTGACGTCGTCGGGCGTCACGTAGTCCCGGCCGACCATCGCGGCTCGCGCGCGGGCGGCTTCGAGCAGGCGCTGGGTCCCGCGCGGCGAGACGCCGACGTCGACCCGGCGCTTGGTTCGCGTTCGGCGAGCGAGTTCGGCGACGTACGACACCAGATCGTCGTCGACGTCGACCGACTCGGGGACTTCGCGCAGCGCCTCGACCGCACCGTCTTCGAGCACGCTCGTGACGCTCGGGCTCCGGTCGACGCGGCCGAGCCGCCGCTGGAGCAGTTCCTCCTCGCCCTCGACCTCGGGATAGCCGATCGAGCTCTTGACGAGGAACCGGTCGATCTGGGCCTCCGGCAGCGGGAACGTGCCCTCCTGATCGACGGGGTTCTGGGTCGCGATCACGAAAAACGGCGAGGGGAGCTGATGTGTCTCGCCGTCGACGGTGACCTGCCCCTCCTCCATGGCTTCCAGCAGCGCGGCCTGGGTCTTGGGCGGCGCGCGGTTGATCTCGTCGGCGAGCACGACGTTCGCGAAGATCGGGCCCTCGTTGAACTCGAAGCTGCCGTCCTGCTCGTTGAACACGTGGGTCCCCGTCACGTCGGCGGGCAGCAGGTCCGGCGTGAACTGGATCCGGGAGAAGGATAGCCCGAGCGCGGTCGCGAAGCTGTTCGCGGTCAGGGTCTTCCCGGTACCGGGCACGTCTTCCAGCAGAACGTGGCCCCGGCCGACGACGCCCAGCAGTACTGTTTCGAGGAACTCGCGGTCGGCGATGACCGCCTCGGCGATCGAGTCGAGGATCGCGTCGGACTGCTCGCTCGCCTCGCGTACGTTCATGCCCGAGTGGGTGCCCGCCTGTCACATATGTGTACCGATGCCATCCGACGCCCGAACCGAAACGTACAAAATCACGGACCGGGTAGCGAGTAGTGAGCCGAGGTAGCCTAGCCCGGCCAAGGCGGTTGCTTCGAGAGCAACTGTCCGTTCAGGACACAGGAGTTCAAATCTCCTCCTCGGCGCTTCTCTCCGACGCAAATTCGCGAGAACCTTCTATGGTTCTCGCACAGCGCGTCGGAGTGTGCGTTTACGTGGAGATTTGAAGTAGACCGGACGCAGCGCGACCGAAGGGAGCGACCGTCCGGGCGTGGTTCAAATCTCCTCCTCGCCGATGCCACAGCGGCGTCGAGCGGCGATGCCACAGCGGCGTCGAGCGACGCCGTCACTCGACGGACGCCGGCGACTCGACCATCGCCGGATACCGATCCGGAAGCTCGTCCATCGTACAGACCTCGACGCGCCCTTGCTCTCGGAGCCGCTCCAGCGTCCGCAGGTACGCCGCCAGCGGCGCCAGCTGTTTCTCGTTGGCCAGGTCGTAGAGGTGACACCACAGGTGGAGGTGCTCGTCGTTCTCGATCGCTCGCACCGTCGCGCGTTCGAGGTACTGGAGGTGGAGCCGCTGGGCCAGTCGGGTCGGGAGCCAGCGGAACGGCCGGCCGGCGGGCCGTTGCCCGGAGGGAAGCGACGGCGCCGCGAGGTTCGGATGGGTCGCGCAGTACGTCCAGAGGACGCCGTCGATCCACTCGGGGTCGCCCGTTGGCGGCGGGCCGAACAACAGCTGTTTGATCCGTCTCGCGGGGTTGTCCGCCTGGTCCTCGATCGATGTCCGGACGACGTCGAGGCCGCGCTCGCGCAGCACGTCGGTCGGCGGCGCGCGGTGGCGCGGCGGGACGTAGGAGCGCGACCGCTCGCCAAGCAGCTCCGCTTCGCGTTCCAGGCCTCGTTCGAGGTCGGCGCTCACCGCCGTCGCGTCGACGGTCTCGTGGGGCGTGTGCGAAAAGGAGTGTGTACAAAGCTCGTGGTCGGTCGACCGCGAGCGGATCGCGTCGACCGCGTCCGGCGCGTAGAACAGCGGATCGACGGCGACGTCGGTCCCAGGGTCGGCGTCGAACCACCCCTCAGGGTACGGCCCGTCGTGCTCGCCGTCGCAGGCGGTCAACAGCAGGTGGTCGACGACGTCGAACGTCATCGGCACGCCGGTCTCGTCGCAGACGTCGAGCACTCGTCGGAGAAAGCGCCGTTCCTCGCGGCCGTTCTCGCTCAGGTGCCCGTCGTGTCCGTCGAGATCGTGCACGCCCCAGCCCAGTTCCAGCTCGACGCTCATCGTGACGAGTCCGGTCATCCACTCGACAGTGTCCACGATCCGTCGAAAGGGAGTTGTCACCACTCGATCCCACGACGATAGCGGGTTAGCGTCGCATCGCTCGGCGTAGCGACGGCTTGGCCGTCGGATCACGGCGGATTCGTTGCGGCGTCGCGCAATAGCCCGGCAGCAGACTGTGGTACAGACTCAGCTGTTCGTTCGCTATCGTAGCTATCGCGCAAGAACCTATTCCCCGCCCTCGACTGACATCACGTCACACGGATGAGTCTCGCTCGCGAGGGGTACGACGTCAGACAGTTCGAGCCGGGCGACGGGGCGGCGGTCGCGTCGCTGTACGAGACCGTCTTCGGCGACGAAAGGACCGAGCGGTGGTTCGACTGGAAGTTTCGCGAGAACCCCTTCGTCGATCACGTCCCGATCACCCTCGCGGTCGACCCCGACGACGGCGTCGTCGGCGCTCGGCCGATGTTCGCCCTGCCGATGGCGGTCGGCCGAACCGAGTTCCTGGCGCTTCAACCCTGCGACGCGATGGTCCACCCCGATCATCGCCGGCAGGGGCTGTTCACCCGGATGACCGAGCGCGCGATCGATCGCTACGACGACCACGAGGCGGCGCTGTTCTTCAACTTCCCCAACGAGCAGTCCGCGGCCGGGAATCGCAAGCTCGGCTGGCGCGACGTCGGCGCCCTGACGACGTACTACCGCGTCCAGTCGCCGCGGGCGTGGGTCGACCCCGACGGCGGCGTCGAGACGGTCGCGGCGACGGCGGTCGACGTCGTCGCGACCGGCTACCTCCGCGCGCGAGACGCGCTTGCGCCGTCGGTCGAGGGCGTGACAATTGCGCGGCGTCCCGAACCGCCCGCCGAGTTGCTCGCCTCGCTGTACCGGTCCGCGGTTCCGACCGGATTTCACTCCGTCCGAAACGAGGCGTACGTGCGCTGGCGCTACCGAAACCCGCGGTGGAGCTATCGGACCTACGTCGCCCGCGACGACGCCGACCGGCCGCTGGCCGCCGCGGTCGTCGGGCGGAAATCGGCGGGCGGGACCACCGCAGTCCGGCTCACCGACGTCGTCCCGACGCCGCCGGACGAGGGGTCGCTGGCGGCGCTGCTCGCGGCCGTGCTGTCCGACAATCGCGACGCCGACGCAGTGGCGGCGCCGCCGTGCCTCCCCGGGGAGCTGCTCGCCCGCTTCGGCTTCCATCCCGACACCGAGCTCCCGCTGTCGCTGGCCGGTTCGGCCACGATCCACGTCGCACGCCCGGCGACCGTCGACGCCGACGACTGGACGCTGTTCGGCCGTTCGGTGACCGACGCCGACAACTGGGCGCTGACGTTCGGCGAGCAGGACACCAGTTAGGGGCAGCGCTCCCTGAACCGCACGACACGAAAGTATTCGTGCCCGGTCGCTCCCACTGTACCACACGGATGAGTAAAGTTCGGGAGACGTACGAAATCAGGCAGTTCCGGCAGGGGGACGCGGACCGGTTCGCGACGCTGTACGAAGCCGTCTTCGAAGCGACGCCGCCCGACGAGTGGTTCGACTGGAAGTACCGCGATAACCCGTTCGTCGACCACGTTCCGATCACGGTCGCAGTCGACGGCGACGGCACACTCGTCGGCGCGCGCCCGCTGCTGGCGTTGCCGATGGCGGCCGGGAGCCGCAAGTTTCTGGCACTCCAGCCCGGAGACACCATGGTCCACCCGGACCACCGCCGGCAGGGGCTGTTCACCCGGATGACCGAGCGGACGATCGAACGCTACCACGACCACGAGGCGGCGCTGTTTTTCAACTTCCCGAACGAGAAGTCCGGGCCCGGATACAGGAAACTCGGGTGGCGCGACGTCGGCGAAGTGACGACCTACTACCGGATCCAGTCGCCCGGCGCGTGGCTCGACGCCGGTTCGATACCGGACGCGGCCGCCGACCTGATCGCCGACGGCTACAACCGCGTCCGCGACGCGCTGGCGACGGCCCCCGACGACGTCGCGGTAGAGCGCTACGAGGAGATTCCGGCGGAACTCGTCGCCTCGCAGTACCGGTCCCGGATCCCCGACGGATTCCACGCCAACCGGAGCGTGCGCTACCTCCGCTGGCGGTTCCGGAACCCCGAGTGGACCTACCGTACGTACGTCGCCCGCGACGCGTGCGAACGACCGATCGGCGCGGCGGTCGTCGGCACGCAGATCGACGGCGGGCGGACGATCGCCAAGCTCACAGACGTCGTCCCGCCGACCGCCGGAAGGAGGGAACTCGCGGCGCTGCTCTCGGCCGCGCTGTCGGACCACGACGGCGCTGACACGATCGCCGCGCCGGCCTGCCTCCCGCGGGACGTGCTCTCGCAGGTCGGGTTCCACCCCGATACGGCGCCGACGCTATCACTGGCGAGCACGACGATGAACCACGTCGCACGCCCGGCGACCGTCGACGCCGACGACTGGACGCTGTTCGGCCGTTCGGTGACCGACGCCGACAACTGGGCGCTGACGTTCGGCGAGCAGGACACGAGCTAGTCGACGGACGCGGGATTCGGAAAGAAAGGACGCTGCCGCTCAGTCGTCGGCGAGCGGCACCGGCTCCTCGCCGGGGACCGACAGCAGCCGATCGATGGCGTCGACCATCGCCTTGACCGAGGCGGTGGTGATGTCGGTGTCGCTGTTGGCGACGGTGACCGACGTGTCGCCGCGGCTCATCTCGACCTCGACGGTGACGACGGCGTCGGTGCCGCCCGTGATCGCGTCGACCTCGTAGGATTCCAGCGTGACGTTGGCGGCCTCGCCGAGCGCCTCGCGCACCGCGGAGACGGCGGCGTCGACCGGCCCGCTGCCGGTGCCCGAGGCGGTCCGCTCGTCGTCGTCGACGCGCAGGCGGACGCTCGCGGTCGGGATGCCGCCGCCGCTGGCCGCGGTCAGGTTGAGCAGTTCGACGCGCCGTTCGCGGTCGGTGCCCTTGACCTCCTCGGCGATCGCCAGCAGGTCGGCGTCGGTGACGCGCTTGCCACGGTCGCCGATCGCCTTGACGCGCTCGACGACTTCGGTGAGCTCCTCGTCGGAGACCTCGAACCCGTGTTCTTCGAGCGCGGCCTTGGCGCCCGCGCGGCCGGTGTGCTTGCCCAGCACGATCCGGCGCTCGCGGCCCACCTTCTCGGGCGGGTACGGCTCGTACATCTGGTCGTCTTTCAGGGTGCCGTCCGTGTGGATGCCGCTCTCGTGGGTGAACGCGTTCTCGCCCGTCACCGCCTTGTTCGGCGGGAGCTGGACGCCCGTCGAGCGGGCGACCGTCTGGCCCAGCTCGTACAGCTGGGTCGTGTCGACCGTCTCGAGGTCGTAGCTGTGATCCAGCGCGATGGCGACCTCCTCGAGCGCGACGTTGCCGGCGCGCTCGCCGAGCCCGTTGACCGTCCCGTGGATCAGGTCCGCGCCCGCGGCGACGCTCGCGAGGGCGTTCGTGACGCCCAGCCCGAGGTCGTCGTGGGTGTGGGTGCTCACGGGGCCGTACTCCGAGAGCGCGGAGACGACCTCGTAGGCCCGTTCGGGCCCGGCGTGGCCGACCGTGTCGGCGTAGCAGACCCGCGTCGCGCCGGCGTCCATGGCGGCCTCGGCGAGCCGTTCGAGGAACTCCAGGTCGGCCCGCGAGCCGTCCTCGCCGATCACTTCGACCCAGAGCCCGTGGTCGCGGGCGTACGCGACGAGCTCCTCGGTGTTCGCGACGACCTCGTCGCGGGTCGTGTTCACCTTCGTCTCGATGTGGCGGTCGCTGCCGGGCACGACGATCGTGACGCCGTCGACGTCGCAGTCGAGCGCGAGGTCGATGTCGTTTTTGACCCCGCGGGCGAAGCTGGTGATCGTCGCGTCGAGTCCCAGATCCGTGACCCGACGGATCGTCTGGCGCTCGCCCTCGCCGGTGCAGGCGCTGCCGGCCTCGATCACGTCGACCTCGGCGCGGTCGAGCGCCTCCGCTATCTCGGCTTTCTCGTCGGGCGTCAGCGAGATTCCCGGTGCCTGTTCGCCGTCCCGCAGCGTGGTGTCGAGCAGCTGTACGTCAGTCGCGTCGTCGTAGAGGGGATTTGTTTCGGGGGAGCCCCCGAATAAATCGGTCACCGGTCATGATAGTCCACTCTCCCGTAGGCCATCCGAGACATATAAACTACCCGCTTCGACAGGTGGTGACACGGGCGCCACGCGGGAATCTTGGGAACTGCGCATCGGCGTCGAGACGCCTCGGTGCCTCGTTGACCGCGGCGTCGGACGGTCGGAGACGCGGCGTCACGCCTCGACGAACTCGACCGTATCGCCGACCGAGACGTCCGCGGCGGCGCCGGCGGGCAGTTCGACGAAGGCGTCGGCCCGAGTCTTCGCCGACCCGGTCCAGGCCGAGAGCGTCTCGACCCGCTGGACCTCGCCGTCGATCAACCAGACCACGTCGATCGGGAACGGGACGAACAGCATGTGGACGCCGCGAGCCGTCGGCTCGTCGAACTCGAAGACGAGCGCGTAGTCGTCGGGGATCGACCGGCGGAACATCAGCCCGCGCCCGCGGGAGAGCAGGCCGTCGGCGACGTCGACGCGCGTCGCGAGCGTCTCGACGCCGTCGGCGCCGCGGTGACGCAGTTGCACGCCCCGTTCATTCGCTCGGCTCGACAAAACGTTTGCGACCGGCGTTTCGGCGTCCGGCGCAGTGTTCCGGACGCGGTACCGCTGCGTCGCGTCCCCGGCGACGATCCCGGTCAGTCTTCGATCTGGCCGAGCAGCGCTTCGAGCGTCTCGACGTGCTCCTCGAACTTCGATCGTCCCTCCTCGGTCAGCTCGTAAGTGGTCTGGGGACGCCGATCGACGAACTGCTTCTCGACGGCGATCGCGCCCGCCTCCTCCATCGTCTGGAGGTGGCTCGACAGGTTCCCCTCGGTGACGTCCAGCGCCTCCTTGAGCTCCGAAAACGTCGACTCCTCGTGCCGGTAGAGATAGGCGAACAGCTGCAATCGGGTCGGCTGGTGGACGAGCTTGTCGAACTCCATGGGTCAGTCCCAGCGGTAGGTCAGCAGGTAGTACGTCCCGACGCCGTGGAGGAAGAAGAGCGCTCCGAACAGCGCGTAGCCGAAGTACTGCAGGAACTCCACGTACGGCATGAAGAAGGCGAAGACGAGCATCCAGACGCCGGCGACGTAGTAGGGGTAGCGGTCACGGGCACGGATCGAATACGCGCTCAGGACGGTGCCGGCGAGCAGGTAGCCCATCCCGAGGACGGCGACCGAGAGGCTGAAGAAGTACGCCCCCTGCACGACCCCCGGCACGTCGCCGAAGATCGCCGACGCGATCGCCGTGAGCACGAACCAGCCCGCGACGAGCGTACCGAACACGACTCGCCAGCTCGGCGTCGGGCCGGGGTCGTCGACGTCGGTGGCGACCGCCGAGCGCCACTGGAGCACGCCCGCGAGCGCGATCAGCACGAACCAGACGGCGATGTAGAGGAAGTTCGGGATCGGGAACGCGAACAGCACGTTCGTCAGGACGGCCGCGCCGCCGACGAGCACGCCGTGGACGGCCCAGAGACGGCGCTGGCCCGGGTACCGGTCCTCGATCCCCATCGCGGTCTTGATCTGGTCGAGGTCCCGGCGGAGCGCGTCCAGATCCGGGTCGCCCGCCGGGCTCCCGTCGCCGGGCGTCTCTGCGTCGACCGGCCCCTCGTCGTCCGCGGTGTCGCCGGACATCTCAGTTCGTGACCGGCTTTCGCGCCCGGCCACCTGTTCCTTTCCCTTCCGCAACCTCGGGACCGACGTAGGTGTGGTAGTTGAACAGGTCGGTGTACGACGGCGGGTCGAGCTCGACGCGGGCGTCGCCGTCGACCGACGCCGCGATCGCGTCGACGTCCGCCTCGGCCGGGAGGAACCCCCGAATCTCGTCGCCCCGGCGGAACGCGCGCTCGCCGAGCAGCCGATCCTCGTCGGGGACGCCGCCCCGGACCCGCACGACCGGCGGCAGGTCGTCGAGCAGCGTCTCGGGCTCGCCGTCGGCGACGACGCGCCCGTTCTGGACGAACGCGATCCGGTCGGCGATCCGGGCGTCCAGCGGCGTGTGGCTGGTCACGAGAAACGCCTTGCCCTCGTCGCGACGCGCGAGCAGCAGGTCGTGGAGCGTCTGGATCATCGCCAGATCGAGCTCGGCGGTCGGCTCGTCGAGCAGGTACAGCGGCACGTCCGCCGACAGGGCGCTCGCGATCTCGACCTTGCGCTCCATGCCGCCGGAGTACTCGCGGACGAGCCGATCGAGGTCGGCGCCGAGCTCCAGGCGTTCGGCGAGCGCTTCCCACTCGTCCGTGCCTCGCGGGTGGAGGTCCTCGTAGAACTGCAGGTTCTCCCGGCCCGTGAGGTCGGGGTCGGTCATCGTCCCCTGGAGCATCACGCTGCTCTGCGCACTGGACCGGTCTGGCGTCAGCCCGTCGAACAGCTCGATCTCGCCGGCGTCGGGCGCGGTCGAGCCGGCGAGGCAGGACATGAACACCGACTTGCCGACGCCGTTCGGGCCCATCAGCAGGACGATCTCCCCGGGCCGCACGTCCAGGTCGATCCCCGTCAGGACGGGCTGGTCGTCGAAGCGCTTCTCCACTCCGGTCGCGGTGACGATGGCATCGGACATCTGAATCACTCCGGTGCGTAGGCGAACCTGCGGACGATCAGCACCGAGATCGCCAGCAGTCCGGCGGCGTAGGCGCCGAGCAGGCCGAGGTATTTCGCCGAGTCGGGCGCCGCCGGCGGCGTCATGAACGACGCGTCCTCCGAGAGGTACGCGATCTGGATCCGCGTCGCCAGCGAGTTCGGCACGTAGTTGACCATGTCGGCGCCCTCCGCGAGCATCCCCGGCGTGACGCCGTTGAACCCGGTCGCGTAGAACGCGATCAGCGCGCCGATCACCGCGATCGTCGTCATGTGCTCGGGCTTGGTGATCACCAGCGCGACGAGCATCGCCGCGGCCATCGCGATCAGGCAAAAGAGCGCGAGCGTCAGCGCCAGCACGCCGAGCGCGGCGGGATCCGGGCGGCCGAACGTCGCGCCGTGGGCGATCGAGACGGCGATCGTCACGACGTAGGAGGCGACGCCGAACGCCGCTCCGGCGAGCAGTCGCCCCGCCAGATCCGCGGTGGGCGCGATCGGCATCGCGCGGAACTTCCGGTAGCGGTCGCCGTCGAGGTCCCGAGCGAAGTCGCCGGCGAACACCGCGACGGTGATCGTGAAGGCGCCGAACAGCCCGTAGGTCATCGCGAGCCCGGCTTTCAGGCCGCCGGCGCTCCCGCCCTCGGGCACGTCGACGAACACCAGTACCGACAGGAAGTACCAGAGCACGGGCCAGGCGACCGTGATGCCGAGCAGAACCTTGCTTCGCAGCACCTTCCGGACGTGTCTGCGGGCGAACGTGCGGGTCTGTCGCGTCCACGGGACGCGAGCGGTGTCGTGCATGGTCGGACAGCGACGGCGCGGCGCCGCCACGGATCGGCGTTCGATGTGCACCGCAAAAAGGTTTGCTGAAAATTGCAGTTTGTATCGCAAAGTAGAAGCAAGATTTATTAGTGAGAATCTGCCGAACGCGTTCGGCCCGCAGATTTTGTCGGACCGCTCGCACGGTCCGACGTGATGCAGCGCGTTCGAGCCGCCGGTCGCCGCTTCGGCGCGACGGCGGTGCGCACGGCCGTCCTCGCGCTGGTCCACAGCGGCGTCTGGATCTCGCTGGGCGCCGCGAGCGTCGCCGTCGCGACGATGCTGCTCGCCGGATTTCCGCTCGACCCGGTTCCGGCGTTCGTCGCGTTCGCCGCGACGACGCTCGTGTACGGCCTCGACCGCGTTCTCGATCGCGAGGCGGACGCACAGAATCTCCCCGGACGGGCGTCGTTCGCACGCGAGCACGGGCGAGCGCTCCTGATCGCGGGCGTGGCGCTCTATCTCGTCGCCGCTCGCATCGCGCTGGCGTGGGGGCCGCCCGGACTCGCGGCGATGACGCTCCCGCCGGCCGTCGTCGCACTGTACTCCGGCGTCGGCGTCAAGCGACTCTTCCTCGTGAAGAACCTGCTCGTCGGCGCCGCCTGGGGCCTCCTGCCGCTCGGCGTCGGCGCGTACTTCGGCGCGATCCGGTCGACCGGGGTGGTCGCGCTCGCGGGCTTTTTCGCGGCGATGCTGACGATCGCGGCGGCCATCTTCGACGTCAAGGACATAGAGGGCGATCGAGCGCGCGGCGTCCGGACGCTCCCCGCAGAGTACGGGCCGCGGACGACGCGGCGTCTCGCCGCTTGCGCGACGGTCGGGGTCGCCGCGAGCGTCGCTGCCGCCGTCGCCGCGAGCGCTCTCCCACCGGGATTTCTCGCACTGCTTCCCTACTGCGCGTACGTGGTCTGCTACTCGCTGGTCGCGACGCCCGAGCGCGGCCCGCTGTTCTACGGCTTCGTCGTCGACGGCGAGCACACTGCGCTCGCGCTCCTGCTTTTCGCGCTGGAACTGCTCGGATAGCCTTCGGGGGTCACCGCGTCCGCCGGTTCGCAGCCGAGCCGCCGTCAAACCGGTCCGGAAAGTCGTTCCCGCATCGAACATGATCGGCGGCGGTCCAGCGCGCCGGGAACGCTCTCAGGGGTTGACGTTACGGCGTCCGTGGAGTCGATTGAGATCCGAGCATGACAACGACTGGTGACGGCGACCGATCGCGAACGGAGGGGTGCCCGTGAGCGACGACCGTTCGACGGGTGGCGATCACCCGACGGGTGACGACCGCTCGACGGGCGACGATCGCTCGACGGACGACCTCGCGATGTACGACGAGTGGCAGGACCGCGAGCGGATGGAACGGCTGCTCGACGAGACCGAGTACGACACCGAACTCGGGATGGAGCTGGCCGAGGACGCCCAGCGCGTCGTCGCCGGCGAGCTCTCGGAGGCCGAGTTCGAGGAGCGGTACCACGACGCCGTGGTCGAGGAGTTCGGCCAGGACGACCGGGAGCTGTCGATCCCCGACGAGTTCGAGGACGACGACGGCGGGTTCCGGGAGACGGTCCAGCGGCTGGCCGACGGCGAGGACGTCGACCGCCGGGAAGTGATGAAAGCCGGCGGCGTCGCCGCGATGGCGCTGTCGGGCAGCCTCGGCGGATCGGCGCTGGGATCGTCCGACGGGTCGGCCGCGCAGGCCGGCGGCGGCGAGGGCGAGGAGGACACTCAGTACGGGATGGTGATCAATCTCAACAACTGCGACGGCTGCCTGGCCTGCATGGTGGCCTGCAAGCAGGAGAACAACACCTCCCGCGGGTCGAACTGGATGTACGTCATGGCGTTCGAGGAGGACGCCCAGGACGACGAGAGCTTCCTCGTTCGGCCCTGTCAGCACTGCGACGAGGCGGCCTGCGAGAAGGTCTGTCCCGTCGGCGCGCGCCACACCCGCGAGGACGACGGCATCGTGCTGACGGACTACGAGATCTGCATCGGCTGTCGGTACTGTCAGGTGGCCTGTCCCTACGGCGTCAACTACTTCCAGTGGGGCGAACCCGACACGCCCGAATCGGAACTCGATCCCGAGCACGTGTACGACGAGCGGGGCAAGCGCGTCGACAGCCGCCCGGTGAAAGGGACGATGGGCAAGTGCACGTTCTGCCCGACGCGCCAGGACGGCAAGCAGGGCGAGGACAAGGTCGGCACCACGGCCTGTGAGGACGCCTGCGCGATGGACGCGATCCACTTCGGGGACATGAACGACCCCGAGAGCGCGCCCAACCAGCACCTGGAGGAGTACCGCGACGAGCAGAGCAACGACCGCGAGGACTGGGAGAACCGCAAGGAACACACCGTCTCGACGTTCCGCCTCCTCGAAGACAAGGGGACCGACCCGAACGTCGTCTACGTCGGCAACGAGCCCGGCGAGCACTCCCACCAGGTCGAGGGGCCGGTCACCTACGAGGACGTCGGCCTCGTCGACAACCGCAAGGAGGAGGTGCTCGACAAGGGGAAAGCCGCGAACGACGGCGGGGGTGAGACGGCGTGAGCACCGACGCCGGCCGCGAGGCGCTCGTCCGGCCGTTCCAGCGGACGACGAAGCGGTACTACGGGCTGCTGGCGCTCGTGCTGCTGGCCATCGGCGTCTTCGCGGCGGGGTACACCCAGCAGCTCCGGCACGGGCTGATCGTCACCGGCCTCGGCGACTGGGGGTCGGGCGGCGGCGTCCCGTGGGGGCTGTATATCGGCGCGTTCATCTGGTGGGTCGGCATCGCCCACGGCGGGATCATCCTCTCGGCGGCGGTCCGGCTGATCGGGCTCGACACCTACCAGCCGGTCGCCCGCATCGCCGAGCTGCTGACGATCGCCGCGCTGTCGGTCGCCGGGCTGTACATCATCGTCCACGTCGGCCGGCCGGACCGGATCGTCACGAGCATCATTCCGGCCTGGCCCACGCGGGTCCACTGGTCGCCGCTGGTGTGGGACGTCACCGTCATCACGCTGTACTTCGTGCTGACCGCGACGTACCTCTCGCTGACGATCCGCTACGACGTCCACCGGCTGCGCGACCGGATGCCCGACGTCTTCGACCCGCTGTACGATCTCATGCTGATCGGCTACACCGAAAAGGAAGACGAGATCGTTGAGCGGATGGTCTGGTGGGTGGCGCTCGCGATCATCATCCTCGCGCCCCTGCTGCTCCACGGCGGCGTCATCCCGTGGCTGTTCGCCCTGCTGCCCTCGATGGCGGGCTGGGCGGGCGGCGTCCAGGGACCCTCGTTCCTGATGATCGCGCTCACCTCGGCGATCAGCGGCGTCATCATCGCGGCGGCGATCTTCCGCCGGGTGTACGGCTGGCAGGAGCTCATCGGCGACGAGGTGTTCCGCGGGCTGGCCAAGTGGCTCGGCTTCTTCGGGCTCCTCTTCCTGTGGCTCCAGCTCCAGCAGGTGATCACCGGCATCTTCGCGGCGCCGGTGAGCCTGACCCACGCGACGGAGGCCAAGCTCGCCAAGCCGCTGTATCAGGCGCTGATCGCGATGGTCGTCGCCGCCGAAGCCTACATTTTCGCGTCGGCGCTGAAGCCGAAGCTGTTCACGATCCCCCGGCTCGTCGGCGCGTCGCTGCTGGTGCTGGCGGCGACGCTCACCGAGAAGGTGCTGTTCGTCGTCGAGGGGCTCCAGCACGCCCACTTCTCGCTGTACGACGGCGTCGCCGGGACGTACGTGCCCTCGCTGATCGAGCTGTCGTCGCTGCTGGGGACGACCGCGATCGTCGTGCTGTACTTCATGATCTTCGCGAAGACGATCCCGGTCGTCGAACTGCACGCCGTGGAGGACGATCACGACGCCGACGAGGAGGTGAGCGCATGAGCCAGATCCCGCTTTTCGGTCCGGGGACGTACCTGATCTTCGGCATCATCCTCGCGCCGGTGTACGGGATGCTGCTGGCGTGGTACTTCGGGGATCCCATCGACAAGACGCGCTGGCGCCTCGGCGTCGGCGCGCTCGTCGGGATCACCACGGCGCTGTGGGGCGGGATGTACGTGTTCACCGTGTTGATCGGGGTGATATTCTTCTAGGCCGCCCCCCGTCGCCGACCATCCGGCGGACCGTTTGAAGACCAACGTAGTGACCAGGAACGCGCCGCCGGCCCAGGCGGGCCCGGCCGCCGGCGCTCGCGGACGGGCCCGCGAGACTGCCTACTATGACCGTAACCGAATCCGAACTCGAATCCGAGCTCGCGACCGTCGAGGACCCGATGAACGACGAGGACGTCGTCTCGCTCGGCCTCGTGGAGGACGTCACCATCGAGGACGGGCGGGCGACGATCTCGCTGGTGTTCAACGCGCCGTACGCGCCCGCCGAGATGGCGATCGGCGACGAGATCCGCGACGTGGTCGAGTCGGTCGGCCTCGAACCGGACCTCCGCGCCCGGGCGGGCGAGGAACAGGGGTTCGACGAGGAGGTGCTACCGATGGTCCGGAACGTCATCGCCGTCGCCTCGGGGAAGGGCGGCGTCGGCAAGACCACCGTGGCGGCCAACGTCGCGGCGGGCCTCAACGAGCTGGGCGCCCGCGTCGGCATCCTCGACGCCGACGTCCACGGGCCGAACGTGCCCCGGATCCTCCCCGTCGAGGGCGAACCGGGCGTGACGCCCGACGAGGAGCTCGTCCCGCCGCGCTCGGAGGGCGTCGGCGTCATGAGCATGGACTACCTGACCGACCACTCCGACGACCCCGCGATCCTGCGCGGGCCGATGGTCAACCAGGTGATGATGCAGTTCATCGAGGGCGTCGAGTGGGGCCGGCTGGACTACCTGATCGTCGACCTGCCGCCGGGCACCGGCGACGCCTCGCTCAACCTGCTCCAGACGCTGCCGGTCGCGGGCGTCGTGATCGTGACGACGCCCCAGGAGATGGCCGTCGCCGACGCCCGGAAGGGGCTCCGGCTGTTCGAGGAGCACGACACGCCGATCCTCGGCGTCGTCGAGAACATGAGCACGTATCGCTGCCCGAACTGCGACGACGACCACGACGTGTTCGGCAGCGACGGAGCCCAGGAGATCTGCGAGGACTTCGACGTCCCGCTCCTGGCCGAGCTGCCGGTCCACCCGGACTTCGACAGCGAGCGCATCGACGGCCCGGCGGTGCGGGACGATGACAACGCGGTACAATCGGAATTACAGGAACTCAGCGAGACGGTCGCCGACCGCGTCGGCGCGGTGAACCGAAAGCGGGTCGGCGAGGACGGCCCGGACGAGCCGGGCGAGTCGATTCCGACGGGAGCCGACGCCGACGACTGATCGGTCGCGGCGTCGACACCGTTCGCCGGGTCCGATTCGCCGGCAGCCTTTTTCAGACGCCCGCCCGCCGGTGCTGGCCGTACTTCATCCCGAGGAACAGGCACAGCAGCCCGAACACCGCCATCGAGGGCAGGACCATCGTGAGGATCGTGCCGGTCCCCATCATCGGCGCGGCGATGAGGCCGCCGACGCCGACGGCGATCAGTGCGATGAACAGCGCCGCTGTCGTTGGCAGGTCGAACTCCATGCGCGTCGGACTACGGACCCGAGGACAGTAACAGTACGTGAAACGGGGGTTGTTCTGCCGGGATCAGGACGGTCGAACGAGATCCGCCAGCGTCACCAGCGCGCCGACCAGCCAGCCCAGCGGGACGGCGATGCCGAACCACATCCCCAGGTACGCCGCGCCGGCGAGCTGGTACTGGTCGCGGAGATACTCGTCGAGCCCGCCGACGGTCAGCAGGTTGTCGAGCACCCAGATCGCCACCGACTCGCTGCCCGGAAGTATCAGGTCGCCCAGCGCCGGCGAGTACAGCGCCGCGGCGACCGGCGGCAGGAAGATCGCCGTCATCGCGGCGGGGTAGGCCAGGAGCACCGAGGTACCGCGGCCGCCCACTCGCGAGAACACCGTCGCGGCGCCCGCCGCCAGCGTCGCGAGTACGCCGGCGGCGAGGACGGCGAGAAAGCCCGCTCTGGTGAACCTGAGGTGTGCCAGTACCGTGAGCGCGCCCCAGACGACCGTCGCGATCACGACGACGCCGGCGGCGCCCAACCCCGCCGCGACGCGGTCGACCCGGCGGGAGTAGAAGCGGGCCATGAAGCCAACAAGTGCGAGCGGATAGAGGACGGCGACGATCGGCACGCCCAGCGCGCTCCAGAGCCGGTAGGCGATCCAGCCGCTGGTGGTGTTGGGCGTCCACTTGCCGAGCACCGAGTGGCCGGTCCCGCGCTGGCGCGGGAAGAGCAGTTCCATCCAGCTCTCGTGGAGGCGCCGCAGGTCGACCCGCACCGCCCCCGTGACCCCACTCCGGTTGCTCGACCCGACGGACATACTGCAAGTAGAGTCGGTGATCCATTTTCAAGCTTCCGGCTACCGATCTGATAGCATCCGGGAACGACCTCGCACCCTCCGCTACTCCCGGACTTCGCGGTACAGGCCGATTACAATGATGCCTGGAAACAGGTAGAACAGCGAGGTCAGGAAGACGGTGATCCCCCAGTTGGCGGCGTACTCGTTGTCCCGACTCTTCGCGTCCGCGTACACCCAGCAGGCCAGTCCGAGCGGGACGGCGAACACGAACAGCAGGACGGTGAACTCGGGACCACCAGGGACGGCCAGTGCGGGCGCGGCGTCGAGCATGTCAGCCCGTTAGGGAGTCGGCGATAAGTGACTTTCTACCGATAGTATCCGAGAGAAATCTACCGGGAACGACGGCTCAGTCGCTCAGTTCCACGGGCCGAAGCCGGGATCGACGCGCCGCCCGCGCTCGTCGATGGCGTCGATGCGCTCGATCTCCTCGTCGTCGAGGGTCAGATCGAGCGACCGCCAGTTGTCCTCGATGTGGTCGCGACCGGTCGCCTTCGGGATCGCGGTGACGCCCTTGTCGCGCAGCCACGCCAGGCTGACCTGTGCGGCGCTGACGCCGTTGTCCTCGGCGATGTCGGTGAGCGTGTCGTTGTCGAACACGTCGCCGCGGGCCAGCGGCGAGTAGCCGACGACCTCGACGTCGAGCTCCTGGGCCTTCGCGCGGACCTCCTCTTGGGGGAGCAGCGGGTGGCACTCGATCTGGTTGGCAAACAGCGGCGCGTCCAGAATGTCGACGGCCTCCTCCATGTGTTCAGGCTCGAAGTTGCTGACGCCGACCCGCTCGATCCAGCCCCGCTCCTCGAGTTCGTCGAACGCCTCCAGCGTCTCCTCGGCGTCGTACGTCCGGGACGGCCAGTGGACGTACAGCAGGTCCACGTAGTCGGTGCCGAGCCGATCGAGGCTCGCCGACGTCGTGTCGATCACGTCGTCGTACGCGAGGTTGTCGAGCCAGACCTTCGTCGCGAGAAAGACGTCGTCACGATCGACGTCCGACCGGGCGATCCCCTCGCCGACCTCCGTTTCGTTGCCGTACGCCTGCGCGGTGTCGACGTGCCGATAGCCCGCCTCCAGGGCGTCCTGCACGCTCTCGATGCACTCGTCGGGGTCGGTGTTCTCCCACGTCCCGAGACCGAGCATCGGCATCCCGTTGGCGCGCGGACACTCGTCGCTGCCGGGCAGTTGCTGTGACATACCAAAAGATGGGGTTCAGACGCTGATAGGCGTTTGGGAACCCGCCATCCGTTCGCGGCGTCAGAAGAACTCACACGCTCCGAAACGCCGACCGGCGGCCGCTCAGTACTTCGGCTCGGCGCCGGTGATCTCGTAGACGTCGTCCATGATCGAGTCCCGACGCGACCGCCAGGCGTCGAACCCGTCGGGCGAGGTCGGGTAGTCGTCGTACACTTCCTTGAGCTCCGTGGCCTTCTTGCTGACCTTGTAGAGCTCGTAGAGCACGTCCCAGTGGCCGTAGGTCTTGACGATCGTCTTGGCTTTGAGCCCGAGCCCCATCGAGGCCGTGCCTTCCTTGCCCAGCGCGTCGACGAGCTGCTGGCCCGGCAGCGCGGAGATGACGTCGACGAGCTCGTCGACGTCGTGGGCGCCGCCGAAGATGTTGTACAGGTCCATCGCGGCGAAGCGCTTGCCGAAGTCGGTCATCACCTTGTGGTTGTACTCCCACAGCGCGTCCTCGCCGACGTCGCCGTCGCCGACGGCGTCGACCGCTTCGAGGGCGGCCCAGTGGCCCGCTTTCGCGGCGCCGGGGATGCCGCCGCCGGTCGTGGGGTTGACGTGCGCGGCGGCGTCCCCGACGGCGACGAAGCCGGGCGCCGTCGCCGAGTCGTAGGGGCGCCGGGTCGGTAACGCGGCGCCGAGCTTGTCCTTGACCTCGGCGCCCTGGAACTCCGCGCGACTTTCCAGATCGTCTTTGAGGACGTCGACCAGTTCCATCGGCTCCTTGTTCATCTGGAAGCCCAGCCCGGCGTTGATCTCGGTGTCCGTTCGCGGGAAGTACCAGAGGTAGCCCAGCTCCTCGGTCGGCTTGAACACGATGGAGTCGTCCCACTCGACGGGCTCCTGCACGTCGACGACCTCGCGGTACGCCGAGCAGAACTGCGAGTAGTCGACGTTCTCGTCGAACGTGGCGTCCGCGAGGTCGGTCTTGTCCTGCAGGAGCGAGAGCGCGCCCGCCGCGTCGATCACGACGTCGGCCTCGTAGGTCAGGGGGTCGCCCTTGCGGATCGCCTCGACGCCGGTGACCCGTCCGTCATCGTCGTCCTGGATGACGTCCTTGACGACGGTGTCGTAGTGGATGTCGGCGCCCACGCGGTCGGTCTCCTCCAGGAGCACCTCGCCGTAGCGTTTGCGGTCGAGGACGGCGCCCTTCTCGCCGAACGGAATGTCGAGCACTTCGCCGCTCCGGGGGTTCTCGAAGCGCGCCTTCCGGATGTTCCGGTTGCTGAACGACTCCTCTTTGAGGTACTCCCGGTCGATCACGTCCGGGAACGTGCTCTTGCCCTTGATCGCGTCGCCGCAGGCGATGTGGCCGGCCTCCTCCTCGGACTTGCGTTCGACGAGGACGACGTCGACCCCTTCCTGGGCCGCCGTGGCCGCCGCGAACGCGCCCGCCGTGCCGCCGCCCACGACGACGATGTCGTAGGATGCTCGCGTCATTGTTGTGCTCCCTTGACGGGCATCTCATAAAAAACAGGCGCAAACGCATCGAAACGGGTGGCGACGCGGTCGAATCGACCGCTCGCTCCCGAGCGCGGGCGTCTCCCCGTCGCATACCGGATAGCGACGTTTGCGTGCCAGAAGGTCTTTAGTTGCTGACCGGCTTGCTACGGACATGCAACGCAGACGCGAGTTCCTGGCCGCGGTCCCGGTCGGCCTGCTGGCCGCTTCGGCCGGCTGTCTGAAACTGGTCACCAACGACCGCGCGGAGTACAACGCCTCGGAGGCCAGCGTGAGCGACGCCGGCCTCGAGGAGACCGAGTACCAGCACTCCGATACCCAGGAGCAGACGATCGAGGAGTCGTTCGAGGTCGGCGGCGTCAGCCGGACGGTCGTCGCCTCGAACTGGATCTCGACGTACAAGAAGGACCTGCAGGTTCAAGGCCAACAGCAGGAAGCCGCCCGCTTCGCGGTCGTCTCGACGCCCGCGATCAAGATTCTCGGGCGGACGTTCAACCCCGTGAACGAGATGTCCCACGAGGAGCTGCTCGATCGGTTCCGGAGCCAACTCAGCGGCCAGTACGAGGGGCTCGACCAACTGGAGTACGTCGAGAGCCGCGACGAAGTGATCCTCGGCAACGAAGTCGAAGTGTCGACGTTCCAAACGGAGGCGTCGATGGAGGGCCAGACCGTCGAGCTGTACGTTCACGTCACGACGCTCACCCACGAGGGCGACCTGATCGTCGCCGTCGGCGCCCACCCGGCCGCGCTCGCCCAGGAGCGCGCGAACGCCTACGAGCTGATGCGGTCGATCGAGCACGACGGCGGCGACTGACCCGTCGTCTTCGATCGTCTTCTCCGTCGTCACCGACGCTCTCCGCTCCCCGTCGACCGTCCTCTCACTTTTTTGTCTCTCGCCTCCGAATCCGGCGCCATGCACCGCGAGACGTTCGGGAGCGGCGACGATCTGGTCGTCGTGCTCGGCTGGGGGAATCGCTTAGACCACGAGAACGTCCGCTGGCTGCTCGACCGGCTCGCCGAGACGTACCGAGTCCACGCGTTCCGGATCCCCGACGCGATCACCGACTTCGAGCGCGAGTACGTCCGACCGGTCGAACGCTACGTCGCCGACCTCGGCGAGTGGCGCCTGCTCGGTCACAGCACCGGCGGCTTGATCGGCCCGTACGTCGCCGCCGCAACGTCGACCGCGGATCCGATCACGCACACGTTCCTCAGCCCGTGGTGGGGCGAACCGCCGGGGCGGGACGGGCTACTGCTGGACGTCCTGACGCGGCTGCCGATCAGTCGGCCGATCCTGCCGGCCGGTCTCGACGACCCGGCGCTGCTGGGCGATCTGACGACCGACCGACAGCTCGCGGACTCGCCCGACGCCGCGCCGACGTTCCTCCGGGAGACGCGCCGCGCGCACGAACAGCTTCCGGCGATCGACGACGAGGCGGTCGTGTTCTGCTCGCTGCGGGATCGCGTTGTCGGCACGCGCGCGATCGGCGAGCGAATGCCCGCGGAGCGCGTCCGGCTGTACGACGGCGGCCACGAGCTGTTCTCCTCGTCGTCGCGCGCCGAGCGGATCGACGACGTGCTCGCCGCGGTGCGGGAGGGGCCTGCGGGACTCGACTAAGGGCTCGGCGCCGACTCCGCAACGGCGCCGGGACGCCGACGCCTGGGCTGCTGTGGCATCCGCACGCCGCTGCCGCCGCGGCTCCCCCGATCCCGCGCCGTCCGACAGCTCGCTCGCGCCCGAGACGAAACCGTGATGGACGTCCCGCGGCTACGTCCCGGCGATGGAGTGTACCAAGTGCGGCCGCGAGGCGGTGATGCACGCGGCCTACTCCGGCTCGCACCTCTGCGAGGACCACCTTTGCGAGTCGGTCGAGCGCCGCGTCCGCCGGCGGGTCCGCGAGGACGATCTCGTCCCGCGGTCGGCGACGCCCGAAGACCCCCAGACGTGGGTGATCGGGCTGTCGGGCGGCAAGGACAGCGTCGTGCTCACCCACATCCTCGACGAGACGTTCGCCGAGGACCCCCGGATCGAGATGATCGCGCTGACGATCCACGAGGGGATCGAGGGGTACCGCGACGAGAGCGTGTCGGCCTGCGAGGAGCTCGCGGCGGACCTGGAGATGCAACACGAACTCGTCAGCTACGAGGAGGAGTTCGGCGTCCGGATGGACGACGTCGTCGAGGACGACCCCGAGAACATGGCCGCCTGCGCGTACTGCGGCGTGTTCCGCCGGGATCTGCTCTCGAAGTACGCCGAGGAGCTGGGCGCCGACAAGCTGCTGACGGGCCACAACCTGGACGACGAGGCCCAGACCGCGCTGATGAACTTTCTGGAGGGTGACGTCTCCCAGATCGCGAAACACTTCGACGCGTCGCTCGGTAGCTTCGACGAGCGATCCGAAACCGAGGAGTTCGTCCCCCGCGCCAAACCCCTGCGGGACGTCCCCGAGAAGGAGGTCGCGCTGTACGCCCACCTCGCCGACCTACCGGCCCACATCACGGAGTGTCCCCATTCCAGCGAGGCCTACCGCGGCGAGATTCAGGAGCTACTGTTGAAACTCGAGGAGAACCATCCCGGGACTCGCCACTCGATCATGGCGGGCTACGAGGAGCTGGCCGGCATCGTCGCAGACGAGTACGAGGGCACGGACCAGGAAGCCGACCTCGGTGAATGCGAGGAGTGCGGCGCGACGACGACCCGCGACAAGTGCCGGAAGTGCGCGCTGCTGGACTCGCTGGCGGCGGTGTAGGGTGACTCGACGCCCGGACGGCGTCCCCGGCGGGCCACGATCGGGCGGCGTTCCCGGCGCTGCTCGGCGACGCCCGGTATTCGACGGAAGGTATTTATATTATTGCGGGAAGATTTGATAAAATGAGCGTCCGCCGGCGAGTTTCGACTCGGGTTCGGGAACCGTCGATCGCCGCCGGCATCGTCGCCGCCGTCGCGTTCGCGTTCACGTCGCTGTACCTGCTTCGGTTCACGATCGGGAAGCCCGACCCGCCGGTACGCTCCGCGGTCGTACTGAACGCGATCATAGTCGTCAACGCGTACCTCGTCACGTACGTCGTTTGGTCGCTCGCGGTGAGCGACGCCCCCTCGATCAGCCAGCGACGCCTCGGCGCCGTCGGGGCGGTGATCGGACTCGTTTCGCATCTCACACTCGGTCTGCTCCTCGGTGCGGTGTCCGCACTGAGAGACGACGGGGCACTGGCCGACGGGATTCCGACGGTCGGCGACGCGGTCGGCTGGGCGTTCGTCTCGCTGTTCATCGGATTCTACAGTCTGGTGTTCACGGCCGGCATCCCGGTTCTGCTGTCGGCCGCCGTCGGAGCCTACCTGGGCAAGCTGCACGAAGAGAGACGGGGGGAGTAGTGGCCCGTCCCGTCGGCCCCTCAGATCCCGTGGCCCCAGAAAAACGCCGTCGCGCCGACCGCGGCGACCGCGATGCCGACGAACACGCCGGCGTCGGCGGCCTTTCGCGGAACGTCGCCGACAGAGTCCAGGTAGACGCTCGTGGCGACGACGATGACGCCGACGACGAACGCGGCCATCGGTAGCGGGGACGCCGCGCCGCCGCTCTCGGCGGATTCGCCGGCGTGGCCCGTGTGGGCGAGCGCCGTACCCGTGTAGGCGAGGACGGCACACCAGGCGGTCAGGGCGATGCGACGAGCGCGGGCGAACGACGGTGTTCGAGTTGTCGTCACGGCTTCATCGACTCCGTAGCCGTCGGTAGGACCGCGTACGACAAAAGCAGCCCGGACGCGCCCGCGAGCACGATCGCGCCGGTCCAGACGTGGACCGTCCACGCGACCCCCTCGGCGAGTTCGTACACGAGGAAGTACGTCGCGGCGAACGTCGCGGGCACCAGCGCGCAGAAGGTCCGCAACGCACGGGGGTTCTCGATCGAGGGGCGCGACGCGGCGGCGACGGCGTCGCCGACCAGCCCCGCCGCGAGCGCGGCGAGCACGAGCTCGAACCGGCCGCTCATCAGCGTGCTCGCGACCGCCGAAGGCACGAGCACCGCGGCGATCGCGCCGAAGGGGAGCTTGAACCGACGGACCATCGTGAGCGCGACGCCGGTCAGCAGCGCCGGGTAGACGATCATCGCCCCCAGCGCGGCGGCGCTCGCGCGCTCGTAGGTCGGCATCAGCCCGGCGTTCGTCAGGGGGTTCACGTACGCCGAAAACAGCGCCAGCACGGTCAGCACGAGCGACGCCGAGACGATCGCGGGCGCCAGTTCGATCCCCCGGAGGTCGTCGGCGCGACGGAGCGCGGACCGTAGAGGGGAACCCAGAAACAGCGCGGCGCCGGCGCCCAGCCCGAGGTGTGTCGGGCTGGTCAGCGCCTCGACGCTCTCCTCGAAGCCGAAGGCGGTGTGCCAGCCCAGATCGCCCACCCCCGCGAGTCCGAACAGCGCGACGCCGACGATCCCCCAGCCGTAGCCCGCCGGCACGGCGTCGACCCAGTCCGCGCCCGCCCGTCGGTTCCGGTAGGTCGCCGCAAGTAGCACCGCGGCGATGCCGAGGAACATCGAGTAGAAAAACGTGTGTTCGGGCGTGAAAAAGCCCTCCTCGGCGAAGCTGATTCCCTGTGCGTGGGCCCGGAAGTCCGCCGCGACGCCGGCGATCATCAGCGCCGAGAGCGCCGCCACCGCGTAGTCGAGCGACCGTCCCTCCAGCAGTTCGGCTACGGGTGCTCGCACCGTCGAACGAAGATCGTCCGTACTCATGCCGGAGACGTTCTCGCGCGCGACCGTGAAATTTTCCCCGCCCGCGCTGGTGTGGGCGTTCGACGGTCGGCGTCGCTACGGTGGCGGCGTTCGACGATCGGCGTCGCTACGCGGATGCTGCGTCGATAGAAAAGCGCGTCGCGGGGTTACCGGATCACGTCGAGGCCGTTGTTCTTCTCGACCTCGCGCTTGCCGCCGTCGCTCTGGGCGCCGAAGGCGTTGCCGCCAGAGTCGCCCTGGTTCCCGGAGGCGTTCTCGACGTTCTTGCTGGCGTCGAACGTCGCCTCGTCGACGCCCTGCATGCTCTGCTTGGACTTGTCGGCCTGCTTCTGGGTCGTCGGGCCCAGCACCTGGGCGCTCTGAACGCCGGTCATGATCGCCATGACCCGCACCTTACCCTTGTACTCCTCCTGGATGCGCGCGCCCCAGATGACGTTGGCGCTGGCCTCCAGGCGCTCGGTGATGTTGTCGGCGATGCCCTCGGCCTCCTTCAGCGTGAGGTCGGGGCCGCCGGTGATGTGGACCAGCCCGCCGGAGGCGCCGCGGTAGTCGACGTCCAGCAGCGGGTGGTTCATCGCGTCCTTGACGACCTCCTCGGTCTTGTTCTTGTCCTGGGTCTCGCCGACCAGCATCACCGCGACGCCGCCCTGGTTCATGATGGTGGTCATGTCGGCGTAGTCGAGGTTGATCAGGCTCGGCTGGGTGATCGTCTCCGAGATCCCCTTGACCGTCTCGGCGATGATCTGGTCCATCACCGAGAACGCCTTGCCGATCGGCAGGTTCGGGACGTACTCGAGCAGCCGGTTGTTGTCGAGCACGATGATCGAGTCGGCCTCGTCGCGCAGCTTCTCGAGGCCCTCCTCGGCCTTGACGGTCCGCGCGCGCTCGACGTTGAACGGCGTCGAGACCATGCCGACCACGATCGCGCCCTGCTCCTTGGCGATGCTCGAGACGACGGGTGCCGCGCCCGTGCCGGTGCCACCGCCCATCCCTGCGGTGACGAACACGAGGTCGGCGTTGCCCAGCACGTCCTTGATCGTGCCCTGTGCCATCTCGGTCGCGCGCTCGCCCATCGAGGGGTCGCCGCCCGCGCCCAGACCGTTGGTCAGGGACTTGCCGACGAGGATCTTCGTGTCGGCCTCGATCATCTTGAGGTGCTGCTTGTCGGTGTTGATCGCGATCGTCTCGGCGCCGTCGACGCCGATGTTGTACAGGCGGTTGACGGTGTTGTTACCCGCGCCGCCGCAGCCGACGATCACGATCCGCGGATCGCCGAACTCGTCGTCGTCGTCCGCGATCGCCTCCATGTCCCGCTGCTCTTCCTCCGCGTTTTCGAGCGCTTCCTGAACGATATCCTGCATTGTTACACCTTCGCCAGGCCGCGCTTGCCGGAGCTCTCGCGACCGTTCTCCTGCTCGTCGATCATCTCGCGGACGGCGGCCCGAATCGCCTCGCTACGATTCGGGTACTGTCCGGTGTCGACCATCTGTTCGACGGCTTCGATCTGCTGTTTCGGAATTCGCAGTGTCACACGCTCCATGGTTTGTATTTCCCCTGAGTAAGACGGTCACAGCGTGAGGGACTCGCACGCACCGCGTTTCTGGCCCCGCACGACCCGTTTTTCCGGGCACACGCCCTCGCCTCCCGCGTGTAAGACGACCGTCTTACGCGATTGTAGCCACTTGGTGATACGTAATAAAGGTAACGCCGCATGTAAAACGAGCCAGTAAACAACCGTCTCGCAAACGCTCCGCAACGTTTACGCGGAGTCGAGCACGTCCGCGGCGGCCGTCCGACGCCCGCAGCCGGGGCAGAACGCCCAGTCCGAGCGGAGCTCGTCGCCGCACTCGCAGAACACGCGCCGCGTCGCCTTCTCGCCGCAGTTCGGGCAGTACACGTGCTCTCCATCGACCGATTCGCCGCACTGCCCGCAGGTCCGATCGCGCGCGCCGTCGGCGTTGGGATCGGGCAGCTGCCCGTCGTCGCCCGCGGCGCGCGCGTCCGCCGCCGACCGTGTCTTACGCTCGTCGTCGGCGTCTTCCGGGACGCCTCGCGAGTCCTCGACGGTCACGTTGACGTTGACGTCTTGGGGACCGTTTCCGCCCGCGCCCGCGTGACCCGCGCCGAGTCGCTCGTCGAGTGCGGCGTCGACGCGCCGTTCGACCAGCTCGTCGACCCGCGCGGCGAGCATGTCGTCGAGACTCTCGGGTCGGGCCGCGTCGTCGGGCGACTCCAGCGCGGTCTCGGCGTCCGGAGCGTCCTCCGTCGCGTCGTCCGCGACGTCTGACGCCTCCAGATACTCGCGGAGCGCCCGGCGCATCACCTCGCTCTTGGAGGTCTCGAACGTCTCGAGCTCCTCGACGAGGTCGTCGTCGGCGCGGAAGGTGATTTTGCTCATGTCCCCGTTCGTTCATGTGTCCGTCATCCTGCTATTTCAATCTTCGTACGCTGTCTGACGCGTGTCTGTCACCGGGCTGTGGAGGGCTCGCACGGAGCCACTGGATAATAACCCTTAAGTCCGGTTGCGGTTTTAGTTGAATTCGAGTGCCCGCCCTTAGCTCAGACTGGTAGAGCAGTCGACTGTAGATCGACTTGTCCCCCGTTCAAATCGGGGAGGGCGGACTGGTTCCCAGTCGATCCGTAGCTGATTAGACTTTTCGTCCGTCTTCGTTCGGATCGAGATCCTGTTAGGATCGGATGGCTGGACTGTGTCTCCGTTCTATCCCTCCCGCTTTTACCTGTTCCTGCCGTACGCCAACACACATCGTGACGGTCTCCCAGACGGACGAACGGACCACCGGCTCCCGCATCGTGCTCGACATCTGGCATCCCGACTGCTGGACGCTGGAGGTCACCGAGAGCGCGCCGGGCGGTCTGCTCGGGCACGGTGTCTACGCGATCGACGGGAAGGCATCCAGCCGGTTCGGCGCACACGGACGGTCGGTCGAGAGCGTCACGACGCTCGTCGACGCCGTACCACACACTGATCTCCCCTACTCCTGCACCGCCCGAAATCGCAGCCGCCGGTAGTCCGCAGTCCAGGCGCCGTCGTCGTAATACGCGGGTCGAAGCCGATCCTCGACGGCCGCGACGACCGCCTCGCGTTCGCCCTCCGAGAGCGGCGCGAACAGCCCGTCGGCGAACACGTCCAGCCAGTTCGCCAGCCCGTCCTCGCCGTCGAGTTCGGTGGGCCGGTCGAACAGCGTCGCGTAGCGCACCTCGAAACCGTGGCGCTCCAGGCGCGCGGCGTACTCGCCGACCGTCGGGAAGTGCCAGGGATTCTCGACGTCGTACCCGCGTTCGGCGAGCTCCGCGAGAACAGCGTCGACGATGGCCGCGACGTTGCCGTCACCGCCCAGTTCGGCGACGAACCGGCCGCCCGGTCGCAGGGCGTCGGTCACGGTCGAAACGGCTGCGTCCTGTTCGTCGATCCAGTGGAGCGCGGCGTTCGAGAAGACGGCGTCGAACGGCTCGTCGAACGTCGCGGTCCGCGCGTCGGCGTGGCGGAACTCGATCTCGGGGCGTGACTCGATCGCAGGATGGCTCGCGCGTGCGCGCTCGATCATCTCTGCCGAGCTGTCGATCCCGACGGCGTCGGCGCCGGCGTCGGCGATCTCGCTCGTCAGCGCGCCCGTCCCGCAACCGAGATCGAGCACGCGCTCGCCCGCTCCGGGACCGAGCAGCTCCAGCGCGTCGGCGCCGTACTCGTAGACGAACGAGTGGTCGTCCTCGTAGGCCGTCGCGTCCCAGTCGGGATCGTCGCGGGGCGGCATCGAGTTGCAGTAGCGATCGGGCGAATATAAGATGCGGGCGCCGACAGGCGAGGCGGAAGTGGTCGGTTCGTGACCCGCCGCCGCGGCTGTATGGTCGGTGACATTAAGCATCTCCCGCTCGCTACCACCGAGTATGGGTGAATCAGACACGCTGCTGAACGCCGGGATCGGCGCCGTCGTGACGATCGTGACGTCGTTCCTGCCGTTCTCGCCGGTGCTGGGCGGGGCGGTCGCGGGCTACCTGCAGGGCGGCACGAGAACGGAAGGCGCGAAGGTCGGCGGGATCTCGGGCGCGATATCGCTGTTGCCGATGCTGTTTTTCGGCTTCATCGTCGTGCTCTTTCTCTTCGGCGCCGCGCCGGCCGAGGGCGGTATCGCCTTCGCCTTCATGCTGCTGGTCGTCGGGACGGCTGCGGTCGCGTACACGATCGGACTGAGCGCGCTCGGCGGATACGTCGGCGTGTACGTCCTCGAAGAGACCGATATCGGGCGCGACGCCGACCGCGGCGGCTCGCCGCGCGGTCCCGATGGGGTCCCGGGCCGGTCGCGTTCCGAGGACGAACGCTGGGGGCAGCCGGATCGAGACGAGGAACCGGACCCCGTCGACGAAGACACGGGGTGGGACGACGACCGCGAAGCGAGCTGGGGCCACGACGACTCCGCATCCGACGATCGAACCCGGCGGGACGACGAGTACTGACGGCCGTTCGACGCTCGCTCGTTCGGCGCTCGAGACTCGTTCTCAGGGAATGCCGGCGAGCTGGTTCAGCGCGTAGGCGGTCCGGAGCATCTCGGCGCTCTGGCCCTGCCCGAACACGAGCTCGTCGCGCTCCAGAACGTGTTCGAGCGTCTCCTGTGAGGCGTGCTTGGGCGCCGCGGCGATGCCGGCGTCGTGCTCGGCGACCCACTCCATGACGCGCCGGTCGCTCTTGCTGTCGCCCATCACCAGCGCGAACGGGTCGTCGATCCCGAGCACGTCGAAGGCGGCCTCGACGCCGACGACCTTGTTGAGTTCGAGGCTGCCGATCTCGGCGGCGTCGGCCTCGTAGTACGCGACGTCGATCCGGTCGAACGTCTCCGCGACGGCGTCCGGAACGTCCTCGGGAGAGGCGTCGGGGAACCGGCCGGCTCGCTCCAGCACGCGCCGGATCTCCGGGTCGGCGTCGCCGTAGAAGGCTCGCGCCCACTCGTTGGCCGGAACGCCGGCGTCCCTGTCGGTCGCGGAGGTGGCGCCGCTCCCCGCGTCGTCGTCGGTCAGTTCGCCGTCGCCGGTCGGTTCGTCGTCGCTCGCGGCGCCGATCGCGGGGTCGTCGCCGGTCGCCGCGGCGGCGTCTACGTCCAGCTCGTCGACGACGACGTCGCCCAGTAGATCCAGCAGGTAGACGAGCGCGTCGTCGATCACTTCGCGGGCGCGATCGGAGCCGGTCTCGAAGTTGGGCTTGAGCGTCACGTTGAACTCGTTGCCCTGGAGGTGACAGCCCCGGCGCAGCTCGTCAGGGGCGTCGGGCAACACGCGCGCGCGGACGTTATCGAAAATCGACCGCGTCTCGTGATCCAGGTCCTCGAACAGCAGCTGCTTGGTGTCGGCGCCGTGGCCGGGCGTGAACACGCCGGTGCCGGCCTCGTAGACGATCGAGAGATCGCCCGAGTGGACGATCTCGCTGCCCAGCCCCTGAATCATGAACCCCTTGACGTTTTCGAGCGTCTGGCCGGTGCAGATCACGATCGGGACGCCCGCCTCGTGGAACTCGGTCAGCACGTGGAGGGTGTCTCTGGGGATCTCGTTGTCCGTTCCGCCGGCCGAGCGCAGCGTCTCGTCGACGTCTAACACGAGCACGTTGACGGCGCGGTCGTACTTCGCGTGGAGATCCAGCGCGGCGAACGCCTGATCGCGCGTGGCGCGCGCGGCGATCTCGGCGAACGTCTCGCCGACGGCGAAGCCGCCGCGGATCTCGTCCTTTCGGTCCTCGAGTTCCTCGTTGGCGTTCTGCCAGTGTTCGAGCGCCACCCGGGAGTCCACGGGCGGAAACAGGTCGACGAACTGCTGGTACTCCCTGAGCCGCTCGGTGTCGAACTCGTCGTAGAGCCGATACAGCAGGTCGTGTCGCTCCATACGCCCATGCTCGCGGGCACCGTCTTAATGATGTGGCGTTCGGAGATTTTCGAGGTGCGGCGTCCGCGACATCGCGCCGCCGCTCGGCGAACGCTCGGAGGCGAGGGGGAGAGAGGATATGGCACGGTACGGCGGATGCCGGAGACGGGGGAGGGGGATGGTGGCTCGGCGTCCGGTGGGGGAAACCGGACGCCGTGGGGAAGACGGCCGCGGGGGGAGCGGCCGGTTAGACCACGGGGGTTGGCATCCGCCGTCAGCTTGACCTTTACTCGACAAAGAATAAATCTTTTGCTCTCTCGCACAGAGGGTGGTAGTATGAAAGCTGTCGCAGTGCGCCGCGGCGAGGAACAGCCGACCGTGATCGAAAAGCCCAGGCCCGACCCCGAGGACGGCGAGGCGCTGGTGCGGACGCTCCGGGTCGGCGTCGACGGCACCGACCACGAAGTGATGAGCGGCGCCCACGGCGGGTTTCCCGACGGCGAGGACCACCTCGTGCTCGGCCACGAGGCCGTCGGCGTCGTCGAGGATCCGAACGGGACCGAGTTCTCGGAGGGCGACGTCGTCGTCCCGACGGTCCGGCGCGCCCCCGACGGCACCAACGAGTACTTCGAGCGCGGCGAGCCCGACATGGCGCCCGACGGCCAGTACTTCGAGCGCGGCATCGTCGGCGCCCACGGCTACATGTCCGACTTTTTCACCAGCCCCGAGGAGTTCCTGATCGAGATCCCCCGCGACCTCGCGGAACTCGGCTTCCTCGTCGAACCGATCAGCATCACCGAGAAGGCGAACGAGCACGCCTACGCCTCCCGCTCGGCGTTCCAGTGGAATCCTGAGTCCGCCCTCGTGCTGGGCAACGGCAGCCTCGGCCTGCTGACGCTCGCGATGTTCGAGCACACCGAGGAGTTCGAGCGCACGTACTGCCTGGGCCGTCGCGACCGGCCGGACCCGACGATCGACATCATCGAGGAGCTCGGCGCGACGTACGTCGACTCCCGCGAGACGCCCGTCGACGAGGTGCCCGCGGCCCACGAGGGGATGGACTACGTGTACGAGGCCACGGGCTACCCGCCCCACGCGTTCCAGACGATCGAGGCGCTGGCGCCCAACGGCGTCGGCGCGCTGCTGGGCGTCCCCGATTCCTGGGAGTTCGAGATCGACGGCGGCCGGCTCCACGAGGAGTTCGTCCTGCACAACAAGGCGCTGATCGGCAGCGTCAACTCCCACGTCAAGCACTTCGAGGCCGCCGTCGAGACGATCCAGCAGCTTCCCGAGTGGCTGTTCGAGGACCTGATCACCGGCGTCTACGACGTCGACAACCTCTCGCCCGCGTTCGACGACGGCGACGACGTGATCAAGACCGCCGTCGAGTTCGACTCGCTGTAGACGGCGTCGGTGTGATTGCTCGCGGTGCGAGCGACGGCGCACGGACCTCGCGACGGACGACGGCACGCTGAACCGCCGTACGGACGATAGGCTCGGGGGCGGCGTCACGACGCCGCGGCGCAGACGACTTCTCATCTTCCGGCTCACCGTGCCGTCCCCACCAGCCGCGGTGCCGTCGTCCCCTCGCTGGCTTTATAAAAGACGACCGCGAACCTCGACACATGAAGAACGTCGACGATCTCATCGAGAGCGCTGCAGAGCTCGCCGACCGCGGGCTCTCGAAGGGGGAGATCGCGGACGAGCTCAACGTCTCGCGCGAGACGGCGAGCTGGCTCGTGGAACGCAGCGGCGCCGGCGGCGCCGCCGAAGCCGTCTCGGCGCCCAGCCCGACGGCCAGCGGTCCGGACGACATCCACGTCGACTGGAGCGCGATCGGCCGCGACAGCAAGCGCCTCTCCCACGTCGGGACGGCGATGGCCGACATGCTCGCCAAGCACGGCGAGGAGGTCGACCTGACGATCGGCATCGAGAAGGCCGGCGCGCCGCTGGCCACCGTGGTCGCCCGCGAACTCGACACCGACCTCGGGACCTACGCCCCGCGCAAGCACCAGTGGGAGGAAGGCGACATGGAGGATCTGGGCGGCACGTTCTCCCGGAACTTCGCGCAGATCCGCGATCGGGAGTGCTACGTCGTCGACGACACGATCACCAGCGGCACGACGATGCGCGAGACCGTCGAGGCGATCCGCGAGGAGGGCGGCGACCCCGTCGCCTGCATCGTGCTCGCGGACAAGCAGGGGATCGACGACATCGAGGGCGTCCCGGTGTACTCGCTGCTGAACGTCATCAGCGTCGCCGAAGAGTGATCGGCGCCGTCGAGAGCTGATCGGCGTCGCTCGCCGACCGGGTGTCAACCGCAGAAAATCGCAGTCAGTTTTCGCGCCGGTTCTTCGTCGATCGAGCGCTCGGTGCGCTTACTCGGCGCTCTGCTTGGCGTCCTCGACGGCGGCGACGAGCTCCTCGGCGTTCTCGGTGAGCGCCTCGAACTCGCCGGCCGCGATCGCCTCGTCGTCGATCAGCGAGCCGCCCGCGCCGACCGCGACGGCGCCGGCCTCGATGAACTCGCCGGCGTTGTCCGGCCCGACGCCGCCGGTCGGAACGATCGGCACCTGGCCGAGCGGCCCCTTCACGCTGGAGAGGTAGCTCGGGCCCAGATCGGAGGCGGGGAACAGCTTCAGCACGTCGGCGCCGGCCTGGTAGGCCTCGACGGCTTCCGTCGGCGTCGCGACGCCCGGCGCGACGACCGCCCCGTAGCGATTGCAGGTCTCGATGACGTCCTCGTGGGTGCTCGGGCTGACGACGAACTCGGCGCCGGCCAGCAGCGCCGCCCGCGCGGTTTCGGCGTCCAGCACGGTGCCGGCGCCGACCAGCACGTCGTCGCGGTCCTCGTAGCGGTCCGCGAGGTCGCCGATGGAGTCGATGGCGCCCGGCGTGTCGGCGGTCACTTCCAGCGTCGTGACGCCGCCCTCGATCAGCGCGTCGGCCACGTCGACGACGTCCTCGCGCTCGACGCCGCGCAGTACCGCGATCACGCCGCTGTCCACGAGCTGTTGCAGGTCCTCGTGCGTGCTCATGAGCGACACGTCGGCGGCCGTTCGGATAACTGCTTTTCTTTCCGCGCAGCGCGTCGCAGCGCCGCGGCGTCGAACGCCGGAAGCACGTGACGGCAACGGGACGCCGCGGGTTCGTTCCTTCCGATCCGCTGCGAAAGGATCAAACGAAAGGTCATTTAAACGTTCGGTGCCTATTGTCGAGTGAGAGCTTGGCCGTCGCACACCCCTCGACTCCCCACCATGTCAACAGATAATTCCAGCCACGTGTATCGACTTCACTCCACACTGGAACTGCCGCTCGAAGACGTCCACGAGTTCTTCGACGATGCGGCCCTTCCGGACGGCGTCGAAGACGTCGACATCACGCGCCGAAACAACACCCTCATTCTCAAGGCGGTCGCCCAGGACAAATCGATCAGCAAGTACACGCCGACGGCACAGCTGAAAGCGAGCGTCACCGAGAACCGCGTCTACGAGGAGCCCGAGGAGGTCCGCCGGCGCGCGAGCGGCCCCCAGTGGGGCGACGACGAGGAAGAGGAAGAGCCCGAATCCGAGCTCGTCGAGTTCGCCGCGTTCAAGGGCGACCGCGAGACGGTGCTTCAAAACACCACGCTGCAGTACGAGATGTTCCTCGTGCTCTGCGACATCGCTCGCGAGGCCGAGAAGGGAACGCTCACCGCCATCACCGAGAAGGACGGCGACCTGCAGGCCACCCGGATCGTCGACGGCGAGGAGCGACCCAGCTCGATCGAGGTCGTCGAGGGCGCGGGCGACTCCGACTCGCAGGGCGGCGGCGTCGACTGGCGGAACAACGAGTTCATCAGCTAGCGCCGCGTCCGACGCGCGTCTGACGCCGACGGCCCACCCCGACGCAGTCTCGCAGTTTAGGCCGTTTGAACGGTAGTATCACTTTATAAGTGACAACCCTGCAGCACGTACTGTGCAACTACTCGTGAACGCAGCCGACGATCGCACCGGGACGGACGACGACCTGCCGATCGACGCCAGAATCGCCGAGGCGGTCGCCGAAGCGAAGGGCGTCGACGCGCTCGACCTCGACCCGATGTACGGCGTGATCGACCCCGACGCGCTCGACGCCGCCGTTCGATCGATGGGCCCCGAGGGATCGGTCGCGTTCGAGTACGAAGGAGTTAGCGTGACGGTCACGGGCGACGGGCGGATCGACGTCGACCGGCCGTCGTAGGCGCGTCGACAGTTTTCGGACGCCGATCACGTACCCGGCGCAGCAGTTCCGCGAGCGAGCCTTACTCCCAGGCCCCCACGTACTCGTTGGGCCGGTCGGCCTTCTTGTGGCTCGTCGTCGGCTTCCCGCGCTTGCCCTTGCCGCCGGGATTGGCGTGTGCGGGCGGGCCGCGTTCTCCGTTACCGCGGCCGTTGCCGCGTCCTTTGCCACGGCCCTTTCCTCTGCCGCCGGCGTTCGAGTGAGCCGGCGGGGAGCCGCCCTGCGTCCGCGTGAGAGCCTTCGGCGTCGTGAACGTGTGGTTGTCGCCGGACTCCCAGGTGACGTTGCCGTCGCCGTCCTTCTTGATGAACTTGAACTCCAGTTCGGTGTCGGCCGGGACGCTGATGTCCTGGTACCAGTCGGGGTACTCGTAGATGACCTTGTTGAAGAACGGACCAACCGCCTTGTCAGCGTCCCAGTTCCCGAGTTCGGGGACGTTCCCGACGACGTAGACGTTCTCGCCCAGCTCCGTTTCGGCGTCCTGACAGACGAACCGGACCGACACCTGATCGCCGGTGAGCACCTCGTAGTGGTCGAAGGAATCGCTCGTCCGGCCGTCGGCGTCCGTCACGGCGATCGAGACCTCGCCGCCGACGCCGGCGGGCACCTCGGCCTCGACTTTCTCGTCGGACCAGGACTCGATTTCGGCGCTCTCGCCGCCGATCTCGACCGAGCCGGCCTCGTCGCCGAAGCCGGCGCCGGCGAGTTCGACGGTGTGGCCGGGCTGGCCCATCGTCGGGCCGACGTGGCCCAGTTCGGGCTCGGTCGCGTCGGCGCCGTAGGACCACACCGAGACGGTCTGGGGGCCGAGCGAGAACGTCTCGGCCGAGCCGTTCTCGTCGACGGTCAGTTCGACACCGTCGAGCAGTCCGCCCAGCTCGTCGGCGTAGGCGCCCTCGGGCAGGGCGGTCTGTAGCCCGTTGAACTCGTACTCGTTGAAGCCGTCGCGGTTGATCGCCACGAGGACGACGTCGCCGCCGAACGAGCGCTCGTAGACGAACACGTTCTCGTCGACCCAACGCTGCCGGGTGTCGCCGTACTGCAGCGCGAGACTGGACTGGCGCAGGTCCGAGAGCTTCTGGATGATCCCGTAGGCGTTCGTCGACCGGTCGAACGTCTCCATCGGCTTGCGGTTCGTCGGATCGCCGCCGCCGGTCATGTACTGCTCGGTGCCGTAGTAGATCAGCGGGACGCCCCGCGAGGTCAACAGTACGGCCAGCGCCATGTCGGTGTTCGCGGCCGACCACAGCTCGTCCTCGCCGGCGAACCGCGCCATGTCGTGGTTGTCGATGAAGGGCACCTGATCGATCACCTGATCGTGCTCGGATCGGGTCTCCTGGATGACGTCCCACAGCCCGTAGAAGTCGTCGTCCCAGTTCCGGAGCACCTGGCGGAGCTTCTGCCCGAAGCGGAAGTCGAGGACGCTCATCCCGCTGTCGTTCGAGAACTCGTAGTAGTTCTGGCTGGACTGACCCGCGCCGAGGAACCACTCGCCGAACGTGAACACGGGCTCGTAGTCGTAGATGGCGTCCATCAGCGTCTTCTGCCAGCCGGGGGACATGTGCGCGACGGCGTCGACGCGGATGCCGTCGATCCCCTTGTCGAGCCAGAGCTTGATCGACTCCTTGAGGTAGGCGTCGACGAACCGCTCCTGGTGGTCGAAGTCCGCGAGGTTGTAGAGATTCCGGTAGATCTGGCCCTCGTAGCTCGAGTAGTCCGTGCCGCCGTTGTGATGGAAGTACGTCTCGGGGTCGTCGTTGTAGGATGCGACGTCGTGGCCGTTGTCGTCGAACGCGCCGTCCTCGAACTCGTTGTTTGCCGCCGAGGGCGAGGTGTGGTTCGGCACGAAGTCGATGACGATCTTGATGCCGTTCTCGTGGGCCACCTCGACGAGTTCCTCGAAGGCGTCCATGTCGCCGAAGAACTCGTTGGGGTCCTTGTAGTCGCGCGTCCAGTAGCCGTGGTACGACGAGCCGGTGTCGGGGCCGACCTCTGTGACGTTCTCGACGGGCGCGGAGATCCACAGCGCGGAGACGCCCAGTTCGGTGAGATAGCCGTCCTCGATCTTCTCGACGATCCCCTGCCAGTCGCCGCCGTGGTACTTCCGGAGGTCCGAGCCGTCCTCGCTGTACAGCTCGCCGTCGGGGTTGTTCCGGGGGTTCCCGTCGCGGAAGCGGTCGGTGACGATCTGGTAGATGACGTCGTCCGCGTAGTTCACCGCGCTGCCGATCGAACTGCGGGACTTCTGCGACGCGAAGGAGAGACCGTCGCCCGATGCGATGCCGGAGCTCGCGGCGCCGATCGAAGCGAGTCCGAGGGCCTCGAGCACGTTCCTGCGATTAAGTTCCATCCGGATGCCGTCTTGTTGATTACATTATTTAACTCTATCTAAAAGGGAGAGGAAATTATTCTTCACGACTGTTCTTCCCCCGCGTTCATCCGTCGTCGCGGCGGAGCACCCGGGCGACCGCGCTCGCGCCGAGCGCCGCGGCGGCGGCGGCGATGCCGAATCCGGGCGTGCCATCGCCGTCTCCGCCGTCTTGATCGGCTTCCGGACCCGGCTCCGCTCCGGCGACCGACCGGATCGGAACGGCCCGCAGGTCGAGAAAGACGAAGTCGTTCCCGCACTCCGTCGTCTCGTTGACGACGTACGTGGTGTCCTCTTCCGGTCCCGTGCCGGCCCCCTCTGTCAGCACGTCCAGCTCGATGATCGGCGCCGAGCCGGTGCGGCGATCCATCAAGAAGCCGTTGTACGCCTGCGTCTCGTCGGCCGACCACTCCGCCTGGTCGCAGCCGCCGACCGGTTCACCGGACGCCGAGGTCTGTTCGTTGAGTTCGATCCACTGGCCGGTGTAGTTGTCTTCGAACTCCTCGACCGTCGGGATCACGGCGCCCCGCCGGCGGTCCTGAGCGCTCGCCGTCTGTACCCCCATCGTCCCGGCACCCGCCGCGACGGCGCCGGCCGTGCCGATGCTCCGTAGCAGTGCTCGTCGTGACGTATCCATGAATCTCCCCCTGGCCGCGTCTCCACGTTCGGTCGTCACGTGGAAAGGCGTTCGGAGGCCTCAGTTCCCGTATACTCGGCGGCCGATCGTCGGCGTCAACCGGCCGCCGCGGCCGATGCGGCCGGTGCGGGCGAAGCGATCGAAGCGGTCGAAGCGGTTGGGGTCCGCGTGATCGCCCCGGCGGCTGTCGCGCCGTCGGACTCGTCGGTTTCCGCGACGACGTACCGCTGTCCCGCCATCGGTTCCAGCAGGCTGTCGACCGGCGCGCGGTCGTCCCGCAGGATCGGCACGTCGTCGGTCGGAACCGACCGCTGGTACGACCCGATCTCGTCGGAGAGATCGACACCGATGTCGCGCCGGCGGTTGCGCTCGCGCAGTTCGGCCTCGGTGACGCGCTCGTCGCTCTTGGTCGCGACGACCTCGACGTTCTGGACGACGTTCGCGTCGTCGGTCGGGAAGCTGTACACCTCGGGGTACACCTCCCCCATGGTTCGGTACTCCGAGCGGTAGAACTGCGACGCCGGCCCCGAGCGCGCAGAGATCATGTTCGCGTACAGCATGCCGTCCTCGGAGAGCCGGTCGGACGCCAGTTGCATGAACTCGACCGTCGTGAGCTGGAACGGCACCTTGTCCTGCTTGAACGCGTCCATGACGATCAGGTCGTAGGTGCGGTCGGTCTCCTGCAGGAACTGGCGCCCGCCCTCGTTGTAGACGTTCACTTCGCCGGACTCGCGGTACTGTTCGAGCCGGAAGTACCGGTCGGCGGCGTCGATCACTTCGGGGTCGATCTCCGCGACGTCGACGGTCGCGTCGTACTCTTCGGCGAAGCGCTTGGGGCCGGTGAACCCGCCGCCGCCGACGAACAGCACCCTGTCGATATCGTCGGGATCGTCCGCGTAGAGGTACGGCATGTGGAAGTACCGGGTGTACTCGAAGACGTGTCGATCGGGGTCGTCGAGGTCCATCGCGCTGTGGCGCTTCCCGTCGAGGTACAGCGTCCGGGTGTCGCCCCGATCGACGACCTCCAGTTCCTGGTACGGCGTCTGGGTCTGGTGGACGACGTCGCCGTGGATCGAGTAGCCCAGCGACGGCGCCGCGAACGAACTCACGAGCAACAGCGCGACGAGGACCGACCTGACGGTCGGACGCCGCTCGGGCGCGGGCGCGGACTCGGCCGCGAGGATCGCGACCACGGTGGCGAGCAGCGCGACCCCGAACAGCAGGCCGATCGCCTCGACCGACAGCGTCGGGATCAGGACGTACGTCGCCGCGAACGCGCCGGCGATGCTGCCGACCGTGCTCAGGGCGTACACGTGGCCCGACGCCGCGCCGGTCCCGTCGACCTTCGACAGCTCCGCGCCGTAGGGGTTGACCGCGCCCAGCAGGTACGTCGGCGGCCCGAACAGCAGCGCGACCGCCGGGATCGACGCGAAGCGGGCCGGGAGCGGGAACGCCGTCGTCGCGCCCAGCAGCGGCTCGCGGGCGAAGATCAGGACGGCGACGTACGCCGTCGCCCCCAGCAGCAACCGCGCCAGGCGCGCGTCGGTCGCGCGCTCGGCGGCGCGCTTCCCCCCGACGTGGTAGCCCAGGCTCAGCGCCGCCATCGAGACGCCGATGATGCTCCCCCACGTGTAGATGCTGCTCCCGAACTGCGTCCCGACGACGCGGCCCGCCACGATCTCCAGGCCCATCGCCACGAGCCCGGAGACGAACACCGCCAGTTCCGCGCCGGTCGGCCGCCTCGGCACGATCCGGCTCGGCACCGCCCAGTTCGGCACGATGCCGGACGCGCGCGTCGACGGGTTCCGGTCAGCATCCCGGAGCGACTGAGCACCCCGGAGTTTCCACGACGGCGTCGGGCGCGCGAGGCCGAGCGCGCCGAGGACGAGGACGCCGACGAACGCCAGGGCGATCCGCTCGACGCTCAGCGCGGGCACGAGCAGGAACGTCGTCCCGAACGCGCCGGCGATGCTGCCGATCGTCCCGACCGCGTACACGTGGCCCGACGCCGCGCCGACCCCGCTTGTGCGCGTCAGCTCGGCGGCGTAGGGGCTGACGAAGCCGAGCAAGTACGTCGGCACGCCGAACAGCAGCGTCACCGCCGGTAAGGACTCGAAGCGAGTCGGAAGCGGCACGTCAGCCGTCGCGGCCAGCATCGGCTCGTGTGCGAACGCCAGCGCACCGGCGTACGCCGCCGTCGCAAGCAGTAGCCAGGAGAGTCGCCCGACGCTCGCGCGCTCGGCGGCGCGCTTCCCGCCGACGTGGTAGCCGAGACTCAGCGCCGCCAGCGAGACGGCGATCACGGTCCCCCAGGTGTAGATGCTGCTCCCGAACTCCGGCGCGACGATCCGCCCGGCCAGGATCTCCAGGCCCATGCTGACGACGCCGGAGACGAACACGGCGATCTCCGGTTTCGTCGGTCGGCGCAGAACACTCCCCTTCTGTGTGGGCATCCGTGTCCACGTTGGGCCGTCGCGCATTAAGCGCTGGCGTGTGGCAGCTCTCGACGAACCGCCGGTTGTGACACGGTAACGGGGCGCTAACCGTCGAGCACCCAAAAAGAACTTCAACCCGCGTAATGACATCTAATTATACGATGGCGCAGACAGACAGCTTCCCCGAGTACGTCGACGTCGACTACAGCGCAGGCGAAGGCGAGGACCCCGAGGACTACCCCTCGGTCAACGACAAGATCGAGAAGGCCATCGAGGTCACCCGCGAGGGCCTCGAATCCTACGAGAACCCCGCGGTCATGTGGACCGGCGGGAAGGACTCGACGCTCACGCTGTACTTCATCAAGGAGGTCGCCGAGAAGTTCGACCTCGAAGTGCCGCCCGCGGTGTTCATCGACCACTACCAGCACTTCGAGGGGATCCACGACTTCGTCGAGCACTGGGCCGACGAGTGGGACCTCGACGTGATCTACGCCCGCAACGAGGACGTCGGCGAGTACGTCGACGAGAACGGCCTCGAACCCGGCGACGACATCCCCGTCGACGCCCTCTCGGATCACAACCAGCACCACGTCCGGGAGATCCTCGAGTACGAGGAGGAGGACTTCCCGTTCCTGCTCGACACCTACGTCGGCAACCACCTGCTCAAGACGGTCGCGCTCAACGACGCCCTCGAGGAGTACGACATCGACGGCGTCATCTCCGGCGTCCGCTGGGACGAGCAGGAGGCCCGCGCCGACGAGACGTTCTTCTCGCCGCGCCACGATCCCGACATCTACCCGCCCCACGACCGCGTCCAGCCCATCCTCCAGTTCGACGAGGCCGCGGTCTGGGACGCCTTCTGGCACTTCGTCGTGCCGGACACCGTCGAGGAGTTCCCGGAGGAGGGCTACGTCCCTGAGGCCGACGACGACCTGCCGAACGGCCTCGACCAGGAAGACATCCCCGTCTCGCCCAAGTACTTCGCGGGCTTCCGCTCGCTGGGCAGCGAGGTCAGCACCGAGAAGACCACCGAGGACCCCGCCTGGCTGCAGGACCTCGAGGACACGACCGAGCGCGCCGGCCGCGCCCAGGACAAGGAGGACCTGATGGAGCGCCTGCGCGACCTCGGCTACATGTAAGCTCGGCCGCACCGTAACTCGACGAGTACTGAGGATCGATCGGGCGAGATCAAACCACGCCTGTGGCCTCTTCGATAACTCAGTACAGTAGCGCGAGCAGCAGCCTGAAATCCGCGACGGATCGGAAGTTAACACATATATTCGCAACCCTGTATCTTTCCTTTATATGAACTTCTGTGACGAGTGTGGTTCGATGATGCACACGGAGGGCGACACGTGGGCGTGTCGATCCTGTGAAAACGAGGAACCGCGGGACTCGCGAGCAGAAGCGTCGATGGCCACCCAGGATGAACAGCGAGACGACGGGGCACCCGCCGTGGCCGACGCGACCCAGGGCTCCACCGAGACGATGCAGGAGCCCTGTCCGGCGGACGACTGCGACAGCGACCGGGCCTACTACGAGATGCTGCCGAAGCCGGGCGGCTCCTACGAGGTTCGGCTGTTCACCTGCGTCGAGTGCGGCCACAAGTGGCGCGAGTCCTGACAGTGCATCTCGCGAACTCCGCCGCTTAAATGTGCACGACCGGGACATCAGACTCTCAACTGCCGGGGGACTCGATCTCGAGCGGAGCCACACATCGACTCCAAATTCGGATAGCGGCGGAAAAACGGGCTGAGAGTTTCGGAGAACTGTCTTCGTGGTGTCGTTCTCACGACTGCCGGTTCGTCACTCGCGCCGTCTCGACGACCTGCGCCGCCTCGTCGACCGTCACCTGCAACACTTCCCCGCCACGCTCGATCGGCACGACCACCCGGAACGGCTCCTGCGAAACCACCTCCGCGTCGGCGTCGTCGAGGCAGAACGGAAACTCCCAGAACGGCCGCCCGTCGACGGCGTCGCCGTGGTCCCACAGGAACGCGACGACCGCGGGATCGGCCAGCAGCCGCAGCCCGATCGTCGTCCCGATCGAGACGCCGCAATCCGCACAATCGCTGACCGCCGGCAGATCGAGGTGCCAGTCGGGGTCGACCTCGACGCGTGTCGATGTCCGGCCGCTACAGCGCGGGCAGATGCCCTCGTAGGCTAGCGTGAAGTCCCTCCAGAGGCGCTTGGCGTAGGCTTCGAGGAACGCCTCGGGATCGCGCGCGGCGCGGCCGCGCGGCGGGAAGTATCCGAGGTGGACGACGCAGTCGCAGCCGGGGCAGTCGATCGTGATCGTGTCGTTCTCGTAGCGGGCGCGCAGCGGCGTCCCGCAGTCGGGACACGCGGCGTCGAGTTCGAGGTCGACCGGCTCGGAGGAGCTGCCGAACCGCTCGTCGACGACGACGTCGATCGCCTTCGCGCCGGCGGCCCGCAGCCGGTAGCGGTCGTCCTCTTTCTCGACGAATCGGCCGACCAGCTTGCCGAGGTGGTAGTTAAACAGGCTGGAGTCCTCGAACTCGGCGGCCGACTGGAGGTCGGCGAACGACAGTTCCTCCTCGGACCACAGCGCCAGCAGGATCGCGATCCGGTTCTCGTCGGCCAGCGAGCCGAAGGCCGCCGCGGCCTCCGCGGCGTCGACGTCGGCGTTCGGATTCGATGCCAGGTCAGCCATGCTCGAACCCTGTGCCCGCAGCACCGAAGTCGTTATTCCCGACGACTGTCAGGACTGCCCGTCGCGTCCCCGAGCGACGGCGTCGGACCGCCGGGAGTGCGCTTCCTTGCGGGCCCGATCTTCGAGGCGGGACGCAGCGCCGTCGACGTCAGGAAGGAAGACCAGTCGCTCGGTCTCGCCGTCGCCTCGCTCGACGCGGATCGTTCCGGTGCCCAGCGAGGTCCGCCGGTCGACGATCCCCGACGCTGTGTGACACTCCGAAACGGCGTCGAGCGACAGCCGCCACTGGGGCGCCGCCAGCAGCCGATCGTACGCCACGAGCTCCGACTCGTAGAGCCGGTATTCGAGATGGCCGAACTGCACGTCCTGCGCCAGCAGGTGGGCGAGCACCGACGGGAGCAGGCAGGCGATCGCGACGAGGAGGGCCTCGGCGGGCCCCAGCCAGAGCCAGGTCAGGCCCGTCGCGGCCGCGAGCGCGAGCCCGCTCAGCGGAAGGACGCCGTGGACCGCCCCCAGCGCGGCGCCCCGGAGCCGGACAGCGTGGGCGTCGGGTCGAAACCGCTCGATCGGCTCGCCGTCCGGCGTCTCGACCGACTGCTCCTCGCCGATGCTGTCGGCGCGCACGCGAGACACCAGCCGCTCGATCCGCGAGGGGTCGCCGCTCCCGCTCGCCGACCACTCGTAGAGATCGAACGCGAACTTCGTGCAGACGATCGCCGCCAGTCCGATCCACGCGCCCGCCGCCCCGGAGCCGTCGGCGGCGTCGACCCACAGCGCGCCGGGCAAGAGCGAGAGTAACAGCCCGACGACGTGGCGCTGGGAGAGCACCGAGTGGGCAGATTCGCGCTCGTATCGGCCCGTCCGGAGCGATTCGATCGCGGTGATGCCGTGTCCGAGGACGATCCCGCCGGCGGCCAGCGCGACGCTGGACGGCGCGCCGGGCGAGAGCGGCCCGTCGACGACGACGGCGTACACCCCGATCCCGGCGAGCGGCCAGACCAGCGCCAGCACGATGAGCGTGTTGAGCACCACCGGGACGTTTCTGGGATAGATCGGCGGAAGCCAGCCGACAAACTGGATCGAACCCCGCTTCGACTGCAGCTCGTCGAACGGAAACACGTGCCCGCGCCCCGCCGGGCCTGCCGGTAGCGCCGCGAACAGCCCCTCGAAGGCCCCGCGAAGGAGCACGACGCCCGCCTCGAACCAGTAGAGGACGAGCAGCGTCGAGGCGTGCCACCCGAACCAGACGATGCCGACGACCGGCAGCGCGTTGATACCGAGCACGCTCGCCAGCGCGAGGCGGCGGTTCTCGTCTATCATTCCCGTCACCGTACCGGCACCGGAGCGCGAATCACGGAGAATCCATCGATCCGCCGCGCGTCGGAGCGACGCCGCCGTCGCCGGGGCTCGACGCGTCGGGACCGCGCACGCCGATCGGTGAAGATTTCTTCACCTGGCGACGCCCTCGGCGCCCACCCGCAGTTCCGACGGAGCCGTCGGCGGCGAGCGTCGGCGGGCGCGTGCGGCGCGTTCTTTCCAGCACGCGTCCGATCCGCGCTCTGCCGACCTCATCCGGTGGCCGCCGACCGAACGTAAATTCTCTACAGAGTGCACTTATGGCGCCGGAGTGTTTCCCGAGAGTATGAACCACCCAGGCCCGCCGCGGTTCGTCGCCGTCGGCGACGACGTGGAACTCGCACCGCGCAACCCGGATCCGAACGCGAACTACGACTGGACGCTCGCCGAGGCGCCCGACGGCAGCGACGCCGCGCTCGGCGACGCCTCGGTCGAACACCTCGTCCCCGACGAGCCCGGCGTCTACGTCGTCGAACTCGACGCGCCGACCGACCGGCACAGTCTGACGGTTCGCGCGTTCCCCGACGAGCGCCACCCGGTGCGGTTCGAGGTGCCCGCCGATTCGATCCCCCACGAGGACGCCGACGACGTCTGGCTCTCCTCGTCGTTCAACGAGCACGTGCTCGGGACCGCCCGCGCGAGCCGGGACGGCGACGCCTTCGTCTTCGAGACCGAACTCCCGCCCGGCGAGTACAAGGCGATCTTCGTCCCCGACGACAACTATCGCGACGCCGAGTTCGAGCGCCGCCGCGTCGATGGCCCAGACCGACCCCGGATCTCGCTCGACGCCGCTGTCGAGGACGGCGAGGTCCGCTTCGAGGCGACGCCGCTGCCGGGCCTGACGAACGACGAATCGGTCGACGACCTGGACGTCGAGTTCTACGTCGACGACCGCGACCGGTCGTCGTTCGACGGCGAGCTCGCTATCGACGGATCGGTCGCGACGTGCGATCTCGACGCCGTCGGCGAGCGCCTGCGCGTCCACGCCGTCGCGGTCGGCCGGCGCCACTCGGTGGCCGACACCGCCGCGGTCGACGCCGACGGCGCGGTCGAGCAGCCGAACGAGGCGCCCGATTGGATCGGCGACGCGACGCTATACTCGATTTTCACCAGATCGTTCACCGGCGACGTCGACGCCTCCTTCGAGGCGATCGAGCAGCGGATTCCCTACCTGGAGTGGCTCGGCGTCGACGCGCTCTGGATGACGCCGATCGTCGACGCCTACAGCCCGACGAAACACACCGACGGCTGGGACCAGGGCGGGCCCCACGGCTACGACACGCTGGACTACTTCGACACCGCGCCCGATCTGGGCACGCTCGCGGAGTTCGAGTCGCTGGTCGAGACCTGCCACGACCACGGCGTGAAGGTGATATTCGACCTGGTGATCAACCACACCTCGCGGCGCCACTGGGCGAGCCAGTTCGCCGACGCCGGCATGGAGGGGTACCGCGAGTGGTACGCCTTCGAGGACGGCGAGCCGGCCCACTACTTCAACTGGCGATCGATTCCGAACCTCAACTACGACTCGCTGGCGGTGCGCGAGCACCTGCTCGACGTCGTCGACTTCTGGGCCGACAAGGTCGACGGGTTCCGCTGCGACGTCGCCTGGGGCGTCCCCCACGGGTTCTGGAAGGAGGTCCGCGACCGCACGAAGGCCGAGGACGACGAGTTCTTCCTGCTCGACGAGTCGATCCCGCGCGACCCCGACGCCCACGAGCTGGAGTTCGACGTCCACTACGACACCCCGCTGTACCACGCGCTCCGCGACGTGGGCACGGGCGACGAACCTGCGAGCCACCTGCTCGACGCGATGCGCGAGGACGCCCGCCAGGGGTTCCCGGACCACGCCGTCCAGATGCGCTACGTCGAGAACCACGACGAGAGCCGCTACGTCGACGAGTGCGGCCGCGCCGCCCACGAGGCCGCCGTCGCGACCACGTTCGCGCTGCCGGGGATGCCGATGGTCTACTACGGGCAGGAGACCGGGATGACCCACTTCCGCGAGGACATGGAGTGGGGCGGCGACGAGGAACTGACGGCGCTCCACCGCGAACTGATCGCGACGCGGAACGACAGCGAGGTGCTCCGACGCGGTGATCTGGTGAACATCGAGTGGTCGGCGCCCGGCGACAGCACGGTCGCGTTCGCCCGCGAACACGAGGGCGAGCGCGTCGTGATTGCGCTGAACTTCGGCGACGAACCGGTCGACGTGACCCTCGGTGAGCGCGTCGACGACACCGATCTCGTGACCGGCGACGCGGTCGACGTCGAACGCGGGGACGGCGAGACGACCGTCGCCGTCGAGAGCTTCGCCTTCTTGCGTAGCGAGGAGTAGCGGGCCGGGTTACGGCGTCGTCGCGGACGGTTCGGCATCAGTCCGCTTTCTCGAACACCAGGCAGTAGCTGTGGTCG